>JAFQBE010000012.1 GCA_017416765.1 Clostridia bacterium | reverse complement strand
TGAGCAAACTGCTGTTGCTGCTGTACACCTGCCTGATACATCTGCGCCGCATTAAAGCCGCCGTTGGCACCCATAGCCATATTGAAGCCCATAAAGCCGTTCATTGCGCCGTTGGGGTTGCTTGCCGCAGCCTCCATTGCGTTTGCCTGAGCATCAGTCATTCTGCCTGCCATCATAAACGGATTACTGCCCATTGTTGCGGCATCTTCCATCTGATTAATCTTCTGCATATCTTCGGGAGTAAGAGTAATCGGATTAAGAGCAATGGATTCAACGGAGATACCTCTGCGATCTGTCCAGTCAACAGCAAGAGCCTTGTTAAGAGCATCCTTAAGCTCAGTTGTGTGCGCAGGAATCTGTGCAGGGCGAAGCTCAAGCTCTGTAAGCATTGCGAATGCCGGTTGAAGAGCTGAAATAAACTCTGTTTTTAGCTGATTGTCAATTTCTTCTCTTCTGTATTCGTCGCTTACATTACCGGCAATTTTTGTGTAGAAAAGAAGCGGGTCTGTAATTCTGTAGGAATATACACCGTTACATCTAACCTGTACGGAACGGTACAGACCAAGTCTTTTGTTGGCAACCTCAAACATAAAGGGGTTGGGTGTACCGAACTTGTTGTCGAGAATTTCTTTTGTATTAAAATAATAAACTCTCTGGTCCTTACCGGTATCACCGCCGTATGTGAAACGCTTACCGACAGTTTTGAAGGTTTCCTTTATTGTGTCACCGAGCTTACCTGTGAAGATTGAAGGCTCTGTTGAAGAATCATAGGTGAATTCACCGGGCTCTGCACAAACCTCAACAACCTTGCCCTGCTCGACGATAATCATACACTGTCCGTCGGCAACGGCAATACCCGATCCGTTTGAAATTATGTTGTCATTACCTTTCGTATTAGAACTTCTGCCGCTGACTCTTTTTGAGCCTTTGACCATAAGTACATCGTTTTCAAGTGAATCGCAGTAGAAAAATTCCTTCCACTGGTCAGCTAAAGTACCGCCTAACGCGCCGATACCTGCTTTTATAAGTCCCATATTGTATTTCTCCTTGTATGTTAATTGTAAATTATTACCGGAACTGTCAATTCTTCAGTTCAAACTGATTTTAACATATTCTTGTGTGTTTTTCAATGTGGAAATATTGATTAAATTTTAATTAATTGTGACTTTTAGAAATTATAATCCCGGTTGAGGGCTTTCGTTAATTGACACCGCAATTTTACTGTGATATCATATTTTAAGATTCTGATTGGTTGGTGAAAAGTATGAAATTACCCGAAAAATGGATATGGTTAAATAAAGAAAAACACCCCGAAAAGCAGAATACAATCAACACTGTTTTTCATAACAGAGAAAAGTGCGTATATGCAGTTGCAGAGTTTACAAAAAAATATAGTTTTGAAAAGATAATTGAAAAAATAGATTTGCGATTCAGTGCCGATACATATTTTGAGTTTTACCTTAACGGCGAAATTATTGCAACGGGACCTGTGCCGATTGGTACTGATTTTATCGGTAATGAAAATGTCCGCGGTCAGCACTATGCAAGTGAAGCTTCATTTGCGGTAAACGGCAATGTTGCCGAGTTTTTTGCAAGGGTAAAAATGGGCCCTGTAGGCGATTATGAATATTCGCAGGGTCACGGCGGCTTTATGCTGTCGGGCTGTGTTGTTTTTGCCGACGGAACAAAAACCGTAATCAATACAGATGAAAGCTGGCTTGCAAGGCTTAACGGTGCTTATACGGGTGCATATTCCTATGATGCACGAATAAAATCCGGTGAATATTCAGCTGCCGAAATTGTAACTGATATCTGGCACACCCGTACTGCACCTTTGCCTTTGTTAAGCGAAGAAAAGCTGCTGCCCGATTGTGCTGAAATTGCTGTTAAAGCAGGGGAAAGCAAAACTGCTTTTACTGAATTCGATAAGATTTATGCCGCATATCTTGATATTGCCGTTAAAGCAAAGGGAACGGTAAAAATCAAGGTAACTGATTTTGAAACACAGGTTGACGGGCGTTCACGGTCTGCTGAAATTGTTTTTGACGGCGACGGCGAATACAGAAGCCTGCAGGTACACAGCGTTGGCGGCTTAAAGCTTGAAATAGCAAACGAATCAGACGATGAAATAAAGCTTTACCCTGCGATAATTGCAGTAAATTACCCTGTAACGGTAGAGGCGAAAACCAGAACAAGTGATGAGGATTTGAATCTTGTGCTTGATGTCTGCAGGCATACTTTAAAAATCTGCCGTCAGCATATTCATCTGGACAGTCCCTGCCACTATGAGCCGCTTGCATGTACGGGTGATTATTATATCGAAAGCCTGATGACTGCGCATTCGTTTGGTGATATGCGCCTTGCCGAGTTTGATGTAATCCGAACGGCGGAATTAATACGCAACAATGGCGGCAGAATGTTCCACACAACCTACAGCCTTATATGGGTTATGATGATGTACGATACATATATGCGTTCAGGCAACATTGCAATGCTCAAAGAATGCTGTGATGCGCTAATTATGCTGTTTGACTTGTTTGAAACTTATGTTGACGAAAGCGGTATTATAGAAAATCCGCCTGATTATATGTTTATTGACTGGCTTTATATTGATGAAATTTCGCTCCATCATCCGCCAAAAGCCTTGGGTCAGACCTGCCTTAATATGTTTTACTACGGTGCGCTGACAAATGCTGAAAAGATTTTTGCAATTATTGGCGAAACGGCTATGGCAGAGCTTTGCAGCCAAAAGGCAGAAAGCCTTAAAAATGCGGTAAATAACTTGCTGTTCGATAAAGAAAAACAGATGTATTTTGAAGGGCTTAACACTCCTACACCCGAAAACCTTCTTTGCAGCTGGATGCCGCAGAATACTTCAAAACGCTACTACAGGAAGCATGCAAATATTCTTGCCGCATATGTCGGAATTTGCGATAAATCAACGGCGCAGAGCCTTATTTACCGCATAATGAGCGATAAAATAAACGGTGAATATCAGGCATATTTTGCACACTACCTGTTTGAAGCAATTTACAGAAACGGCTTGCGTGATGAATATACGCTGACCGTTGCCGAAAGGTGGAAACAGCCTGTAAAAGACTGTTCAAAAGGTCTGGCAGAGGGCTTTATTCCGCCTGAACCCACCTATAGCTTTGACCACAGCCATGCATGGGGCGGTACACCGCTCTATTCCGTACCGCAGGCAATAACCGGGCTTGAAATAATTGAACCGGGATATAAGAAAATCAAGCTCAATCCTTCGCTGATCGGTCTTGAAAGTGCTGCGGTTGAAATTCCCACACCCTACGGTATGATTACGGTAACACAGCAAAAGGGCAGGGAAGCAGAACTGAAAATCCCTGCGGAAATTGAGGTTATAAAATGACAACTTTTTTTGAGGTTACTGAATTTGTGGGCATTATTGCTTTTGCAATTTCGGGTGCGATGATATCAATTCAGCGCAGAATGGATGTTTTCGGCGTAATATTTCTTTCAATGGTAACAGCCCTTGGCGGCGGTGCAATGCGTGATATATTTCTGGGCGTTTTTCCGCCGCGGAACTTTTTTAATTCAACTCATCTTATATGTGCGCTTGTTACTTCCGTTGTAGTGTTTGTGCTTGCAAGAATATTCAAGGAATTTTTCTTTGACAATTTTAAAAAGATAAATGAAATTGTAAATATATTCGATGCTTTCGGTTTAGCTGCTTTTACTATTTCAGGTGTGCAGGTAACGATTGACGCAGGCTACGGCGATAAATGGAATTTTGCAATTTTTATGGGCGTTTTCACCGCTGTCGGCGGCGGATTGCTGCGCGATGTTATGAGCCGTGAAAAGCCTATGATATTCTGCAAAAATGTTTACGCTACGGCTGTTATTATCGGTACGGTATGCTACTTTTTCCTCGGCAAAATCATACCCGAAACCGTAACAATAATAATTACCTTTGCTGTTATAGTTTCAATCAGAATTCTTGCGGCAAAATTCCGTTGGGATTTGCCGAAAATCAAAATCCCCGAAAAAAAAGAAATTCCGGAAACAAAATAAGACTAAACACCTTTCTGAAACAAAAAACAGAAAGGTGTTTTAACTTCTGCGAAAATTTCGCCCGCAGGTTGAACCGGGTTCAAAATATGCGTTATTGTAATTTTTAGAAACATCAATTATTATAAAGTCAAACCGGTTTGAATTTTGAAAAGAGGAAAGATTAGAAATGATTTTTATAGGCGAAAACATTAAAAGATTAAGGCGTGAAAAAGAACTTACGCAGGAAATGCTTGCGGAATACCTCGGCGTTACTTTTCAAAGCGTGAGTAAATGGGAGAGGGGCGAAACCTACCCCGATATTACCATGCTGCCCGCAATTTCTGCCTTTTTTGATGTAAGCTGCGATGAGCTTTTGGGTATGGATTCAGCGGAAAAAGAAAACAGAATTCAGGAATATATCGGTATTTATGCTGATATGCGTACAAAGGATTCGCCCTATGTTTTTGAAACTTTAAGTAAAGCCGTAAAAGAATTTCCGGGCGATTACCGTTTGCTTGTGCGTTACCTTGAAATGCTGCTTATGACTAAATCGGGGCAGGGTGATGACAGCGAAGCCATACTTGACGAAGTTGAAAAAATTTACGGCAACATTATTCAACGCTGTACCGATGATATGATAAGGATGTGGGCAAAGCGTCTTGTTTGTATGTATTACAACACATTAAGCCATAAGACGAAAAAAGACTGCTATACACAAAAAATGGTTGATATTCTTGACGGTATGCCGAATATGCTCGACAGCCATGAATATATCGCAACCCTTGTGAACCTCCCCGAGGAAGAGCATTATTCAGCCTGCCATAAGGCATTGGATAAAGAAATGCAGCTGTTTATGAGTACGGTGTCAAATCAGATTTTTTATAAAAAGCATTATTCTGTTGAACATCAGATTAAAGCGCTTGAAACCTGTAAAAGCATTATTGATTTATTTTATGAAAATTCAAATTACGGTGCTTGCTATCGCTCTATGGTTTATCTTTTAGGCGATCTGGGCAGACTTTATTCTGCATCGGGAAACGATGAAACGGCTTTAAAATATCTTACCGATTGCATGTTGCTTGCCAAAAAGCACGATGAATTGCCGCAGGAGAATGAACATAATTCTGTTTTCATGCGTGGTCATGTTTATAAAAAGACCAAGTACGGCAAAACGCTGTGCGAAAGAATGAAACGCGTATTCTTAAACGATTATCAGAAAACGGATATCCGTTTATCGGATGAATTGGTATCAAGTAAAGAATTTGAAGAAATATTGAATATGCTCAATTAAATAATCACCTTTCCGATAGATGTTTACTGTCGGAAAGGTGATTAAGGTTTTATTTAATTAGTTGTTTTGATAATTCTTCAACATTGTCATAAAGCCAATTTAAAAGGTTGTTTATAAGTTTAGCAATCGGTTTATAGCTTTCGGCTATGTCGGTAAGTTCATCCGGTCGGTAATTACACATACAGTGCCAAAAGTACAATACATAAGGCATTGCCTTTATGTCATATTCAGTTAATGGGAATTTCGCAGTGAACTGCCGGATATATTTTTTAAATCCTTCTGCATCAATCTCGCCTGTGGCGCAAGTCGGACTTGCAAAAACATAAGATGTTATTACATCTAAACAAATCGGTAACCGACATGCTGAACTCCAATCAATGACAGTAATATCATTGTTATTCACGATTACTTGACCTATGTGATAATCACCATGTGAATTTGTATATGTCAGTTTTTTAGTGTCAATATGAAATTTTGAGATTTTTTTGAGATGTCGGATTTGTTCTTCCCACAGTAGTGCTGTTTGTATATCTCCTATATTTTTTGTCTTAACAAATTCTTTTTTATATTGCCGTTTTTTTCTGCGAGCTGTTTTGGACGAAAAGAATTCTTTGCCAAACCGTAAAGGTAAACTTTCATAATTTTTCAATAATACTGCTGTCTGAGCAAGAAAATCGGCAGATTTATTCATAAACCAATCAGGAGCATTATTTACAGAAAAAGTTTTTCCTTCGATATAATGCTGAACAGTAAATTGAAATTCATCAGTCTTTACGATATAAGCGTTATCAGTGCTTTTCAGAAATTTTGCAACATTAAGTCCGTGATTGTAAAGATACTCGGTTAAAACTCCCTCATTGTTTATGTTATCAATATATAACGGCAGTACTTTAACTATATATTTACCTTTATCTGTGTTTATTAAATAAATCTCTGTGCCGAAGTGTTTGTCCAAAAGCTTCGTTTCGTAGATTATTAAATTGAATTTGTTTTCTATTAAATGAAGATTCATTGTTTTCCTCCAAAATTTTATTGTTGATTGGAAACTGAAAACAGGCGCAAAAATGCCGTAGAAAGCAACCCTCATTAGCAGGTACTTTCTACGGCTGATTATGTGTATAGAAAACAATACACCTGTTAAGTGCGTTACAACCGAAAGATATAGTGTTCACGAAAGGTTACTTAAAAATGGCGTTACAACAAAGAGGCTGTGCCTCGGTAGTTGTATGCACCACATATTCAGTTTAAACTTTGATTACCTCATTAAAAACTTTCATAATGTTTTCTCCTTTCGCAATCTGTTCTACAGATTTGTTTTGTATTACTGTAGCACAATAATTTTAATATTTCAATGGGGCTAAAGCAATTATGTATGAAGTATAATTAAGCATAATAAGTATTGTTGTCTCTAAATGATGTTTATAAATTAAGTTAAAACGAAAAATCGAGTTCTTTGTAATTGTAAATATAACAATCTGAAATCTCTTTAAGCTCGTTTGTATTTTCTTCGCTTTCATCAAAAATACCTACCAGGTTATAGCCTGCGGCTTTTGCTGTTTTGGCTGCGTAAAGAGCGTCTTCAAAAACCCATGTGGTTTCTTTGTCTGTGCCGAGTACTTCAAGCACGGTGTCGTAAACTTTTGGTTCTTTTTTCGATGCGCCGACTGTATAGGTTGAATATATTGCCTCAAAGTATCCGAGCATACCGAACTTTTCAAGCACAGCCTTGAGTGCCGGTTCGCCTGTAGCGGTTGCAATACCCATTTTTACTCCGTTAGCTTTAAGCTTTTCAAGGAATTCAATTATATCGTTTTTAGGGTATGCGTGTGAAAGATACTGTTCCTTTATATAGCCAAAAAACAAAGTGAAAAGTTCTTCGTTACTTTGGGCTATACCGAATTTTTCTTTTGCAAGCACGAGAGATTCCTGAAGGTACAGACCTTCGAAAAGCTTTTCTTCTTCCGCGGAAAGAATCAGCCCTATTTTTTCAAAAAACTTTTTTCTTATACCTTTCCATATCGGCATAGAATCAAAAAGTGTTCCGTCAAAATCAAATATTGCTCCGGTTATTCTCATTGGTTATTACTCCTGGATTAATATGGATTTGTTTGAATATTCAGCCTTTAAATGCAATAAATATTTGTATCCCAGAATGAAATATGCGGGTGATGGCGGAGATAAATCTTATATTCGGGATTAATACTGTTTATCTTGTTTATCAGTTCAAAAATATCTTCGCTTCTGTGGTAGGCCGCCATGCATAGCTTGGGTTTCTTTTGCAGTGCTGTAGCCGCACCGCAAAGCATTTGGCTTTCAGCACCTTCAATATCAATATTTAAATATGTAAATTCTCCGTAGTTTTTGAAAATACTGTCAACACTTACAGCGTCGATTTTTTCCTTGCCTGCAGTAGCTGATGCGCCGCGGCCTTTGTTGCCGTCAAAATTCAATGTACAGTCGCATGACCATACAGCGTTGTTAAGCAGAGTACAGTTTTTTATATTATCGCAGTTTGTCTGCAGCTTTTTAAAGGTTCTTTTGTCAGGCTCAACTGCAACAATTTTTTTATAGGATTTCGTGTGCTTGAGAAATTCTTCAACCGTATCGCCGCGGTAAGCACCAAGGTCAAGAAAGCTTTCGTTTTCACCTAAACCGAGTATGTCAAATGCTTCTTCTTTAGCACTTTCACAATCAAAACAGCAGTTTAAATCGCCCGTAATCTGAAAGCGGATAATATTTTCAAACACTTTTTTTGATTGTTCATCACAAAGCAGGGAATATGCCTTTTCAATGCTCTGAATATTATTTTTTAAAAAAACTTTATTAAAAATATTATCGCCGAAAACAGGCACGGAGGGCATAATAATTATGTGCCGTTTTGATAATTCTTTAATGCTTTCAATAACCTGCGGCAGGGGGCTTGCAAAGCAGAGTGCAACTACAAAATTGCTTATAATTTCTTCTGCCTGTGAAACGGATTTTACCTGAAAGCCGTGAAATGTGCGGCTTCTAACAAAACCGTCGCTTGCTACTACCGCAGAAACGGTAATACCGAGCTTTTCAAATTCTTCAAATACGCGGTCAGCCCCGTTGCCTGTGCCGTAAACAGCAACAGGCAGGGGAGTGCATTTCAAAAATTCCCAGCTTGATTCGGTTTTTAATAATTCTTCAAACATATTTTTCCTGTTTATTCTTCATATTTGCCTGTATACCAACCGACAACACCGTCTTTTTTGACAATGCAGCCCTTCGATGTTTTTGTAATTAATGAAAGCTTGTCGCCTTGTTTTACAGGCAGCAGGTAATCGGTATAGTCAATACATTCGTTTTCGTTGCGCAAATAGGTATTAGGTACATATAGCTTGCGTCCTGAGTGCAGATGCTCTATATATGAAAATTCTTCACCTTTATTAATTATCCGGATTTTATTGTTGATCCATGAAATGTGTATGGAATCGCTGCTCGGATTCTGATTATCAAGCGCGCATATAATAGGTAAATTATCGTAGCTTATATAATTAATTTCATCAACGGTACAATTTATATCGGGAAAAATGAGGAGGTTCAGCTGTCCGTCCTTCTTTACACCGCAGCCGCCGTCAATTGATATGATTTTTTTGTCCCGATTTATTATAGGGTTAAATTGATAAATAAAGTTGTCGTAAAGGCATACGGGCCAATGTCCTGCAATAACAAAATTTTCAAAACTGTGCGGTGTGTTTTCAGCAAAAGCATCAAACTTTGTCAGTTCAAAAATACCTTTATCGCAGTTGGCAGAAACCTCTTTTTCGCGTAATCCGCCGTGAACAAAAACATAGCTTTGCGTCTGAATAACAGTCGGAAGGTTTGCAAGAAAGGCAAACTCTTTTTCAAAGTGTTCAATAACCGCTTGCTTTGCCGATAAAACATCATCTTCTGAATTGAGTTTATAGCCGCATTCCGCAGCAAGCTCTTCGTAAAACGATGTGCCTGTCCATTCGCGCAAATTCAAAATGTATTTATAAAAGTCCGCTACATTTTCTTCGGATAGTCCATGAATTAGTTTTAACCTGTAAGCATCGACGTTGCCGATAAGCGGGAAAACATTTCCCTTTTTGCAAAGCTCCATAACATACCGCAGTGTTTTTAAATTTTCAGGTCCTTTTTCAATTATATCTCCTACAATGAACAGAATGTCATCATCACAGAATTCAGCTTTTTCCAGTACTTTTTTAAAACATGAAAAATGCCCATGTATGTCACTTGTTACAAGAATCCTTTTACCGGCTTCTACATTAATGTTTTCAATTTTTGTGGTTGGTTTTATCATCAGGTTTTATCCTCGGCTGCATTTTTGGTGATTTATATTATCAAAGTAAATTATATCATAATCAAAATAAAAATCAATCGTGCTATTTTACTATGAATAACCGTCTTCAGATTGACAATAAGAAGCAATAATGCTAATTTATAAATATAAACCGAATCAAAGGTTTGAAAAACAACTGTCTTTTCCTTGGCTTATTATAAGTTTGTTTCTTTGTGGATTTATGCCGGCCAGCTTTAAGATTTCTGTTGAGCCTGTCGTTTTTGAATGCGACACAGAGTATTATTCTGTCGTGTAGGTTACTTCCGGTAAAAGCAGCGGCTATGTAAAGTATACATATGATAATATCGGCGATACCATAATCGGTAAAGCTATAAACGCATAAGATAAAAGGAGTGTTTGCAATGAAAAAGTTTGTACAGGTAGGCTGCGGAATCCGTGGTATAGAAGGTTATGCCGAGCCTATACTGAAAGATTTCAGCGAGCATATAGAGATGTGCGGTGTGTACGATATTAATCCCAAACGCGCAGCGCTTGTAAGCCACTATGGTGGGAAAGATGTGCCGGTTTTTGACGATTTTGATGAAATGCTTTCATCTGTAAAACCCGATACGGTTATAGTAACTACCAAGGACAGTATGCACGATTTCTATGTTATCAAAGCACTCAAAGCAGGCTGCGATGTTATTGTTGAAAAGCCTATGACAACTACCTTTGAAAAGGCGAATGCCATAAAGGCGGCTGAAAAAGAATCTGGCAAAACAGTAACAGTTGTTTTCAACCTCAGATATCTTCCTTTTTTTGCAAGAGTAAAAGAGCTTATCAAAAGCGGTGTTATCGGCGATGTGCTGAGCGTGCATTATGAATGGTTGCTCGATACACAGCACGGCGCGGATTATTTCAGACGCTGGCACAGGAAAAGAGAAAATTCCGGCTCACTTTTAGTACACAAATCCACGCACCATTTTGACCTGGTCAACTGGTTCCTTGAGGATGACCCGATTGCGGTCAATGCCTTTGGTTCAAGAAAGTATTACGGACCTACCCGCGAAAAGCGTTCACAGCGCTGCCTCACATGTCCGTATAAAAAGGAATGTGAATTCTATCTTGATATAAATCAACCGCCTATGGATAAGCTTTATCTTGCTTGTGAAGATGTGGACGGCTACTACAGAGACAGTTGCATTTTCTCGGAAGAGATTGATATTGAAGATACCGTAAGCGTCAATGTGCTTTACAAAAAAGGTGCGGTTATGAGCTATTCACTTACGGCACATTCACCGTATGAGGGCTTAAGAATCGCATTCAACGGTACCGATGGAAGATTGGAATTCTGCAAGCTGGATGGCAGATATTCAGAATTCGGGCAGGGTATTAACAATGTAATTACAATTTACAACCGCTCCGGCGAAAAGATTACAATAAACACTCCACAGGATTTACCCGGCGGACATGGCGGTGCAGATGAAAAAATCAGAGAGAATCTGTTTATCGGCTGTAAATCCGACCCATTGGGTCAGATGGCAGATGTGCGTGCAGGTATGATGTCTATCGGTATAGGTATGGCGGCAAACATTTCCATGAAAGAAAACCGAAGGGTTTATCTGAGCGAGTTTTATGATGATTAATAATAAAAGATAACAGGGATAAAACTATTGCTAATGAAAATAATGCCCCGGCTATAGAGAATTTTAATATACAGTATTGTACTTAAAAGTGTAATTGCAAAATATTCGCTGATGTTGTATATTATCTGTGAACATATGTTAAAGGAGCTTCCAATATGAAAACACCGGATATACTTATAAAAAAAGCGGAAGAGCTTGAAGAAAAAACGCAGCGGATTTTTCCTGCACTTGCACCGCTTGCAAAGCAGTGCTTTCTCAACACGATAGAAACAACCACTAAGCAGCTTGATGACGGCAGCTATTTTGTAATTACGGGCGATATTCCCGCCATGTGGCTGCGCGACAGCGCTGCACAGCTAAAACCATATATTAAATATGCACCTCAGGATGAGGCTTTGAGAGAGATTCTTCGCGGTGTTATAGCAAGGCATGCAGCGTATGTAAATCTTGACCCCTATTCAAATGCGTTCAATGCAGAGCCTAATCCCGGAAAATGGAAAGACCCTTCGGATTTTGACCATGAACTTATCTGGGAAAGAAAATATGAGGTAGATTCTTTGTGTGCATCGGTATACCTGTTGTATGAGTATTACAAGGTAACGGGTGACCGAAAGGTGCTGAATGAAGAAACCGAAAAAATGCTTGAAACAATTACCGACCATTTTATTAAAGAGCAGCGCCATACAAAAAACTCAACCTACTTTTTTGACAGAAAGAATTGTCCCGAATCTGATACTCTGCCTTTTGACGGATATGGCAGACCGGTTAACTTTACCGGTATGACATGGTCCGGCTTCCGTCCGTCTGATGATGCCTGTATTTTTAATTACCTTGTGCCGTCAAATATGATGGCGGTTGTCGCAATGCGTTATGCCGAAAAGCTTGCTCGTGATGGCTTCAACAATGAAATACTTGCTCAAAAGTGTAAAAAACTTTCAGCGGAGATTGATAACGGCATTAAGACTTACGCAATTGTAAACCACCCGAAATACGGCAGAATTTACGCTTATGAAACCGACGGCTTCGGTAACTTCAATCTTATGGATGATGCAAATTCTCCAAGTCTTCTTGCCGCACCTTATCTTGAATATTGCGACAAGGACGATGAAATTTATCAGAATACAAGGCGTTTTATCCTCTCAAAGGATAACCCATATTATTTTGAAGGTAAGGCAGCAAAAGGTATCGGCAGTCCTCACACACCAAAGAACCATATCTGGCATATATCGCTTACAATGCAGATAATTACAAGCAGCGACCAGGAAGAAATAAACGAATGCCTTGAAATGCTAAGCAAAACCCATGCCGGTACGAACTTTATGCACGAATCATTCCATGTTGATGACCCGGAAAAGTTCACAAGAGTATGGTTTGCTTGGGCAAACACACTTTTTGCACAAATGCTTGAAGGGCTTGAGAACCGATAAAGCTTCAAACTGAATCCAATGATAATAAGCGGCAGCACTTTTTTGGAGTGCTGCCGCTTGCATTCTGGGGAGAGTGTTTTTTGAAACTGTTTAAAAGAAAGCGTAATATCAGTATCAGAATTATTTAAGTTCAAAAATAATTTCTCCGCCGTTTGTAATTTCCTCATAAGTCAAATAGCAGTTTTTCATTTCTGTTCCGTTTAATTTAACAGCTTTGATATAAGGGAAATCCAACGGGTTCTTGTTGCATTTGATTTTTAAAGTATCAGCAATTCTGCAGGAATGAAAACTCTTGTCTAATTTAATTTCAATATCTTTAAAAAGAGGTGTGTTAATATAGTATTTCGGGTCAGCGGGACAAACCTGCGCAAAACCTAATGCGGAAAGCACATACCATGCTGAAAGCTGTCCTACATCTTCATTTCCGCAAAAACCGTATGCACCTGTTCGGTAAGCTTCTTTCTGAACGCGCCTTGTCCAATACTGTGTTCTTTCATGAAGTCCGAGAATACTGAAATAGTGAGTTATATTGTGGCATGGCTCATTAGAATGGTTATAATCATCATTCCAAAGACTTTTCAGGTCGGCTTTTTCAAAAAATTCTTCGAGAAGCTCTATAGTTCTTTTTTCTCCGAAAAGCCTGCTTAAACCTTTTACATCATAAGGTACAAACCAGGACTGCTGAAAAATGTTGCTTTCTACAGTTCCGTCATCATCGTATCTGTCCTGCTCGAAAATAAATTCGCCGTTTGCTTTGCGCGGTGCCATAAACTGTAATGCTTGATTGTAATTCTCTCTGTAGCGGTTTGCTCTGTTGGCAAAAAATTCTTTATCCTGTGTTTGGCTTAATTTTTCAGCAAACCTTGCCATAGTAAAATCTGCCAATAAAAATTCAAGCGTATCGCTCAATTTTTCGGGCACATAGCAGTCTTCAATATATTCCTTGCAGTCAGGTCTTACGGATTTGAATTCTTTTCCGTTAAGTTCCTTGGCGCAAACACTTGATGCTTTCGCAATATTGTATGCCTTTTCAATGTCATAAGGATAAATTCCTTTTGTAACAGCGTCGGCTACAACTATAAGACCGGGGTCGCCAACCATACAGCCTGCATTAATGCCCATAAGCTCCCATTGCGGGAAAGAGGAATTGTTAAGCTCTGCAATTTTAAGTAATGAATTGATTTCGTCACGAACCATATCGGGGCGGATAATACTCAGGAGAGGAAACTCGCTTCTGTAAACATCCCAGCCGCTGAACACAGTTCTTTGCTTATAATCGGAATTTTTAAATATTTCACGGTTAATGGTGTATCTGCCATCTGTATCTGCCATTGTGCGTGGGTCTAAAAGTACATGATATAAACAAGTATAAAAAAGCTTTAAATCAATTTCATCTGTTCCCGATACTTTTATACAGGAAAACGCTTCTTCCCATTTTGCCAGCGCATTTTCCGCCATTGTGTCAAAATCAATATTCTCACACTCTGCAGAGAAATTTTTCCTTGCACCTTCAATGTCAACATAGGAAATGGCACATTTTACTGCTATGGGCTCGTCTATATCGTTTGCAAAATCAAGTAAAAGGCCTAAATCCTCACCGCTGGAGGCATCTGTAAATTCTTCATTTTCAAAAAATCTTTTACAAATAAAAGGAGATGAAAACTCTGCAACAAAATAAACATCATAGAAAATTCCGCCATGACCGTGACCGAATCCGCCACAGGCGGGAGTGCATTTAATATGTCCTTCAATTTTTCTGTCACTTATAAATTCAACTTCCTGAAAATCTGCTTTACCGCCAATTCTTCTGCTGAAATTGATGATGATTTTTTTGTCTGCGTTTTGCGGATAAGTAAATCTTAAAATACCTGTATGTTCGGATACGGTACATTCAGCCAAAACGCTATATCTGTCAAGCACAACAGAATAGTATCCGGCACGGGATTTCTCGTTATTGTGAGAAAATTCAGATTTCCAACCGACCGTTCCCTTAGTAAACGGTAATTCTGAATTACTGCCGCTTCGTAGGTCAGTATCTTCGGTAACAGGCATAATCTGAATATTTCCTAAATCGCCATACCAGCCAATACCGCTCATATGATTGAAGCTGAACCCTTCAATAGTATTGTGGCAGTAGTTATAACCGCTGCCGTTATCGCCGCCGCTTACCGTATCGGGGGAAAGCTGAACCATTCCGCCGGGAACACAGGCGCCGGGGTATGTTTTTCCGCCGCCGTGAGATTTTTCAATCTGACCGTCACCGACAGTACCTATCATTGTATCAACATATAAAGCATTTTTCATAAATCTTCTCCAATTGTATTATGCAGTTTAGATATTAACAAGCGCAATCAGAACGCTGTAGTTTTGTATTATATCATAAATTTTATTTAAATCAAATGTAAACCGCAATAATTGTTATATAATCTTTTTGCTTGTTTACAGATATGTTGAATTCCTGAACTGATTATGATAAAGTAAAAGTAATAATTGTGTTCAAGCTTTTATTCAGCTTACAGCATTTTTATTACGCAATAAATACCGGGGAGGTTTCCATGAACGTTTTACAGACAATTATTTCTTATCTTGCAATAGCAGCAGCTTTTATTACTTCACTTTTTCCAACGGGAGATTCGGCAATGATACCGTATAAAAACGATTACAAGATTCCCGACAGTATTCCCGAATACAGCGTGATTTCTACTGAAGAGAAAAGCGAATGGAAGGCTAAATGGATTTGGGATAAAGAAAATCTGACCGAGAAAAATGTCTGGATGTGCTTTAATAAAAAAGTCAGCCTTGATGTAAAGCCCGAAAAGCTAATTGCCAATATCTCAGCCGATTCGAAATATTGGCTTTATATAAACGGAGAAACCGTTGTTTTTGAAGGGAGCGTGAAACGAGGCCCCGATAAAAACAGCGGCTATTACGACAGTATAGATATCGCTCCTTACCTCAAGGTGGGCGAAAATTCAATTTGTGCTTTGGTGTGGTACTGGGATAATGAAACAAGCTATTCCTATAGCGGCAGCGGCCAGGGTGGTTTTATTTTTGAAGCCATAAGTGAGAACATCAGCATAATTTCCGACAAAAGCTGGAAGGTAAAAAGAAACAGTGCCTATGTTGACAGCCCTTTTTATCCGCCTAATTACAGACTTCCCGAATACAGTATTTATTTCGATGCAAGAAAAGATATGGACGATTGGACGAATTCATGTTATGATACATCTTCTTGGGAAAGTGCAACCGAATATGCCGTCGGCGGTGATGGCGTTTACGGCAGGCTTTATCCGAGAGGGATACCTTTTCTGAAGGATTACGGTCTTAAAGATTATGAAAAATCAAAAAAATATGAAAACTATACCGTAAAAAAGCTTTTCGGTGAAAAAATCACCGTAGATATTCCCTATAACGCACAGCTTACTCCCTATCTTAAAATCATAGCACCTGAAGGCAAAAAGATTCGAATTACAACGGAAAACACTTTAATCGGTGCAGTTTCAACAACATATGTAACTAAAGAGGGAGAACAGGAGTTTGAGGCTTTAGGTTGGTTTAACGGTGAACATATTACTTATAAAATACCGAAAGGTGTGAAAATTGTTTCTTTAATGTACCGTGAAACGGGATATGACAGCTCATTCTGCGGCGATTTCAAGTGCGATGATGAATTCCTGAATTCTCTGTGGCAAAAATCCCTGCGTACTCTCTATGTCACCATGCGAGACAATTTTATGGACTGTCCCGACAGGGAAAGAGCCCAATGGTGGGGCGATGTTACAAGTGAAATGATTATGACAATGTACGCTATGGACAGCAATTCCTACCTGCTGTATCAAAAGGGTGTAGAAGCTATGCTTTCTCACATTGACGATACAAAGGTGCTTCAAACTGTTGTGCCAATAAGCGGTGACTATTTTGAGCTTCCCGTTCAGCAGCTTGCAGGAATTGCAGGCTTCCTCACTTACTATGAATATACCGGCGATAAGGCTTTTATCGAAAAAGTTTATGGAGCATGCCTTGATTATCTGAAGCTTTGGGAAATAGGTGAAAACAATCTTGTTGTCCATCGTGAAGGCTCGTGGGATTGGGCTGATTGGGGTAAAAAGGCAGATATGACTGCCATTGAAAACGCTTGGGTTTACCATGCACTTTCCGCTACGGAGAAAATGGCGGAACTTATAGGAAAAGACGAGGATATCTCATTTATTACCAAAAGAAAAAATACTATCGCAAACGGCTATAAAAAGCTTTGGACAGAAGACGGCTTCAAAAGTAAAGATGTAAGAAAGCCCGATGACAGAGCCAATGCTCTTGCGGTTTTGTCCGGTCTTGCAGAAAAAGAGCAGTATGACACTATTGCAAATGTACTTGCAACCACCCGAAATTCAAGCCCGTATATGGAATACTATGTTCTTGAAGCTCTTTGCAAAATGGGTAAATATGAAATTGCAAAAGACAGAATCAAGGACAGATATCAGGATATGATGAGTGAGGATTACTCTACGCTCTGGGAGTTCTGGGATTCATGGCGAGGTACCAAGAATCACGCATGGAGCGGCGGACCTCTTGTTATAATGAGTAAGTATTTTGCAGGTATTGCTCCACTTGAAGCAGGCTATGAAAAGGTTAAAATCGAGCCTCAGTACGCTTTGTCCGATAATCTGAACTGTACCGTTCCGAGCGTAAAAGGTTTAATCACTCTGGATTATAAAAAGGTTTCCGAGAATTATGTTATTGACCTTACTGTTCCGCAAGATATAACTGCTGTTTTATATGTGCCTGACGATGCTGTTGTAAGTATAAATTCAGAGCTCTGTTACCGGAATGGTAAGTATGTAAACGCCGATAAAACCGGTGGTGTTGAGATTATCAACCAGAAGTAAAGAGCCAAAAGTAAAAATCCTGTTTGCATTTAGCAAACAGGATTTTTAAGATTAATTGCCGATTTTATAACAAAAATGTTTTTAAAAACGCTTTTTACAAAAGGGGATAAATCTGCCGTTGGGGAGATAAAATTAATGAATTATAAATAAATCAATCAACTGTTTTTGAGCAAACAAGAGTTTATTGTCAAATCATTCTTTTATTTCAAGAGTTAGTATCAAATCCATGATTTCATTTATATCGGATCTGCTGTTAAAATGAGCTTGATACGCAATTCCGTTTTCTCCTGTTGGGTAATAGCCGATTCGGATATTATCTCCATTAAACTCCGGTGTGTGAACATAAAAGGTTTTACCGCGGTATTCATGTTCTTTTCCTGTGGGTGTTACTTTACCTGTTTTGTTTTGGTCGCGCAAGTCTACTGACCCATTTTTAAACAGATATGTTATCGACAGACATTCCGTTTCACTTTCGTTGTTGTTTTCTTTGGGACTGACAAGAAGAACATTGTAACCGGTAAAATCGCTTCTATCGCAGGGTATAATTGGGTGATTAAAATATTTTTTTGCCGTATCATATTTAACAATGACATCATTATATACGCTCTGCTGTTCTTCATTATTTACAATGGTCGTTGCCACTGCTGAAGAAGGTTCAACATAAGGTGCGATTGGTTTTTCTGAAATTTTTGTTGTGGAAGGAACATCGACTTGTGATGTCTGTTCGTTATGTTCCTGCTGGTTCGGGTTACCGGTTGTATATGTTTGTGTATATTTCTCTGTTCTTGAAGTTGTTTGATACGGTGCCTGTTCGCTATGTTCCTGCCAATTCGGGTTATCGGTTGTGCATATTTGCGTATACTTCTCTGTTTTTGAAGTTATTGCTTGATACAGTGTCTGTTCCATTCTCTGCGGATCTGTTTGTGTAGTGTTATTCGAAACAGCAGTGGTGCTTTGCGCGATAACAGGATTTTTACCGAACCAGCTTTGTGAACTGATCCATCCGGTTGCAATCACCAATGCAGCACAAGCGCAAAGAGTTTCAACCACCTTTAATTTATGGTTTTTATGCTTCCGAAAACTAAGGCTAATGGCATCAGTATTGTCTGCTGCCAAAATGTACTTTTCATCAAAACCGGAAACAGCATCATATATGGTATTAGTATTCATGAACCTTCCTCCTTTAAGAACTTTTTCATCTTTTTGCGCACACGCATAAGAATAGTCCTTACATAATTCTCTTTAATTCCGTATTTTTCACCAATTTCTGACGGATCCTCAAAATGATAATACCTCCGGACAAAAACGCTCCTGTCGCGTTCGTTGAGTGTTTCCATAAAAGCATTCAGATCATGCTTCAAAGCATCGGTTCCCGGGGAATAATCGGGTGGAAAAGCAGAAGACAGCTCTTCTGACAAAATTGAATCTCGATCAATCAATTCATCCGGGGCAATATCAAGCAACTTTGCTATTGATTCAAGCGTTTTTATACTGGGGCGGCTTAATCCCGTTTCCCATTTAGAGATAAGTTCCCTTGAAACAAACAAAGCTTCTGCAAGTTGAGCTTGAGACAATCCTGCTTGTATTCGCAACTTTGTAATTATATGACCGGTCTTCATAGATTCATCACCTCCGTTGCATCTCCATTATATCCATTACCAAAGTATTACTCAAGGTAAAAAACATATCATCTGAAGAACAGGTAGTAAGAATCAAATGAACGGTTCTGTTATTGATATAAATTGAGCGTATTTTAGTGAAGTATGTGCTGCGCCCAAATGAAGTTATACCTGTCGGTATAATGAAGTGTTTTGCATTCGCACAAAGTGAAGTTAAGTGTGCCACTCGCGTCCGCAGACACTTTATGATGCGAAGCATTACTTCACGCGCTAAGCGTACTTCATGTGCCGAAAGGCACACTTAATTGAAAAAAGCACTTGCAACAGCAAGTGCTTTTTTCTGGCTGGGATGGCACCTTTTGAACCAGCAAGTACCGGGGTGCAAAAAAAACACTTAAGGGTACAGTTTTTTATGTAGGGGTGCAAAAAAATCAATAAGGGTGTAAAACTCATAGTTATAAGCGATAATTCAAACCAAAGATTTTAGTTGCCTGAAGTTTTAACAGAAAAAGAGGGAGATACACCGTTCAAGACCGGGGCCGGTACAATGTACACACCCGGCGATGCATCGCCCTCACTTATTATTTTACTTAAAATGGTTCGAGATGTCAATATGAGACATTTATAAGGCATTTTATGCTTATGAATTTTCATCGATGTATTTCTTTATTCCACTAAGGATCAATCAGGGGACGGTTCTGTGATTGGCGCAATAAACTTCTTCACTATTACTTATTACTTCCAAAAATCCTTGTGAAATAAATATCAAGTGAATAGTGAAGAGTGAATAGTTAAAAAGTAAAAATCCTGCTTGCTGAATGCAAACAGGATTTTTGGCTGGGATGGCTGGATTTGAACCAGCGGATGCGGGAGTCAAAGTCCCGTGCCTTACCCCTTGGCTACACCCCAATATTTAATTTTTAAAAAAGCACAAAGCCGTTGTGAGCTTTGTGCTTTATAGGTGGGGTGGACAATGGGAGTCGAACCCACGACCTCCAGGGCCACAACCTGGCACTCTAACCAACTGAGCTATGTCCACCATAAATGGCGCGCTGGAAGGGACTCGAACCCCTGGCCTACTGCTTAGAAGGCAGTTGCTCTATCCAGCTGAGCTACCAGCGCACATTTGGAGCGGGTGATGGGAATCGAACCCACGCGACCAGCTTGGAAGGCTGGAATTCTACCATTGAACTACACCCGCATGACCTGACAACCTAACACCCGTAAGTTGACAACGGGAACATTTTAGCAAATAAAGCTCCCGTTGTCAATACTTATTTTTAAATTTTCAGGCATTTTTAGTTTTCAAAATCGACAACACATCTGTCTGTGATAACCGAGTGAACAAATTCCTTTACTTTAAGGTGTTCGGGATGTACCTGATAGCCGTCAAGCGCATCTTTGCTTTCGAAAGTGCTGTAAAGTGCAAGGTCATAGCCCTTGGGGTTGAAGTTGAAACCTACCTCAGCAGAAATCAGTCCGTCAACCTTGCCGACAAGTGCGGTAAGTATTTTCTTCATGTGCTGCATATTTTCCTGCTTTTTTTCGTCATCTCTTACATTCCAGAAAACTATATGTGTTACCATTATGCTTTTCTCCTCGTTTATACTTTGCCTTTATTAAAACATATTTGGTGAAAATATACAAGATGTCAGCGGCA
Source organism: Clostridia bacterium (assembly GCA_017416765.1). Taxonomy (GTDB): domain Bacteria; phylum Bacillota; class Clostridia; order Oscillospirales; family Acutalibacteraceae; genus UBA8612. Next base: position 137,162 of record JAFQBE010000012.1, on the reverse strand, counting down.
AATTCTACAAGCTATTTTCCCTTTTTGCGTGACAAATATGTTATTTTACTTTATAATTATTTATATATTACATGAATTCTCTTTATTCTGCTTTTTGTCGGAGGCTTTAAGATATGAAACGGAAAACAAAAGTTTTAATATCCCTATTCTGTGCGGTGCTTTGTGCCGCTATGGTTATTTTTTCTGCACCGGTTTCGCGTGCAGCAGGTATGATGCGCCTTGATATTGACGACCACACTTATACTAAAGTTTATTCCGATACCGGTGCGCTTGCCCTTGTCGGCTGGACTTATGATGCATCTGAAGATACTTTACGCCTTAAAAATTTCGGCTCTGCCGATAAGCCCCAATCTCCTATTTTTGCCTATCCGTATTCAGGGTCTATGACTATTGAACTTAACGGTGACAATTATATTAAGGCATCCAAGTCTCTGGCGCTTACAATTATCGGTCATGTTAAATTCACAGGTACAGGTTCGCTTACCGTTATCAGCACCGATACATACGGCATAAATACCGACTACACAATTACGGTCAGCGAATCAGCAAGCCTTAACGTAACGGGTCTTGCCGGTATTATGGCACTCAAAGGCATGACGATTGATACTAACGGTTCGGTAAATGTTCATACAAGCAGAAAAAGCATCAATACCGACGGCGATGTACGAATAAAGAAAGGTACGGTAAATCTTACCGGTACCGTTGGTATATACACAACCGAAGGCAATGTTTATATGAGTGGCGGCAATACGGATGTATTTATAACATCAACACAACGCGCTATCTATATTGTAAATAACGAGTCTTATCTTGAATGGACGGCAAATGCTGAAGTTACGGCAGGCGATGCCATTCCCGGACAACATGTAACAAGCTATAATAACGAGCTGTTTTTCCACGCTTCATTTTCAGGTATTCCAAAGCTTAATGCACCCAGAAAGATATTCTGGGACGATACGGTTATTGACGATGCCGGTACAACAAACCCTGTCGGCAGATGGACTGCGGTTGAGGGTGCAACTGCATATCTTGTAAAGCTTTATTATTACAACGATATCGGCGGATATGAGCTTAAAAAGTCCTTTACCGTCAACGATGCGTTGAGCTGTAATTTCGGCGGTCACTTTACTACCTACGGCAAATACAGCTTTTCTGTTACTGCGTTGGGGGATGGGGCTGAATTTGCGGACGGTGATGAATCTCCCCGTTTAACCGAGTTTTATCGATTCAGCGGTGAAATATCAAGCCGATATTATGTAACGCTGCCGGAGTCTGATTACTTCAAGATTATTCCCGAGAATAACAGTACGGTTGTTTATTACGGTGAAAGCTATTCCTTTACAATTGAAGTAGACCCGGCATACACACAGTCTGAGCTTCTCGTGTGGGCAAACCAGCAGCGTGTTGCTCTGCGTCACGGTAAATACACCATAGATAATGTTACGGAGAACCTTGTTATTAAAGTCGGCGACCTTAATGTTAATACATATTCTATCACCTTCCCGACGCACGAAGCATATACAATTTATCTTTTGCCTGAATATTCATCAAGGGTCGAATACGGCGAAAGCTGCGCCTTTTCTATCGAGCTTTCCGATATTTATATGCAGTCAGACCTGGTTGTTACCGCAAACGGTAAGGTGCTGACGCCAAAATACGGTATTATTTACACAATCAGCGATATCACGATCGATTATACCGTTGAAATTACAGGTCTTGTAAGAGACAGCTACGATATTACCTATAAGCATATCGACGGCAGTGATATTACTTCACAGACTATTGACCACGGATATACTGCTGCTGCACCCGATGCACCGCAAGCTGCAGAAGGTTTAAGCTTTGCAGGCTGGACAACTGCTGACGGAACATTGTTCGATTTCGACACCCCGATTACCGAGGCGGTAACACTTTATGCACGCTATGAAGCACCCAAGCAGGACGGATATTATCTTATCAGCACTCTTGAACAACTTATATGGTTCAGAAACGAAGTCGATTTCGGCAACAATGCCATTAACGGTAAGCTGTGTGCCGACATAAGCATGAATGACGGTCAGTATATTATGGTTTCAGGTGACCCTGTGTTCAAGGATACGGCTGAAATCTGGAAGCCTATAGGCGGATATGACTATAACGATGAAGATAACTATGTCAAGTTCTACGAAGGAAAATTTGACGGCAACGGTCACACGCTTTCGGGCTTTTATATAAAGCATGATAAAATGGCACCCGAAGCTTCCGATATCGGTATTTTCGGTATTGTAAGCGAAAAGGGCAGCGTTAAAAACATAAATGTTACAACTTCTGTTTTCGATGGTTACGGCAATATCGGTTCGGTTGTAGGTGTGTCATATTCGCCGATATCAGGTTGTACAAGTGATGCAATACTTATCGGTGTTGAAGATGTCGGCGGTATAGTCGGCGAAACTTCCGCCGATATTACGGATTGTTCGTTTAACGGTTCTGTAACGGTTGAGCAATATACTTCTTCGAGCTCTGCTGCACCTATAGGCGGAACTAATGCAGGCGGTATAGCAGGTCAGATAATTGAAAACGCAATAACCGTAATAAACTGTTCTGCTAATGCCAATATTAAATCTTACCGCAATGCAGGCGGTATAGTCGCTTTTACCGCTGTTGATAATACGGCATTTACAAACTGCCATAACTATTCAACAGTTTATGCAGATGAAAATGCGGGCGGTATACTTGGCAGCTCAGGCAGCTCGAAAGTATCGTTCAGCAATATTACCAATAACGCTTTTGTTTCATCCAAGGTTTCTGCCGGCGGTATTTTTGCCGTTGCCGATGCAACGGTTACTGATGCAGTAAACAAGGCTGAAATCAGCGGCGATCAGTACGCAGGTGCTTTTGGTGCAACAGGAAGCCTTGATATTACACTTTCTTATAATACGGCAGATGTAGTTTCATCAAACGGTGTTGCGGCAGGCTTTATTGCAAGCGGTTACATAGATGCAGAGTTCTGCTATAATATTGCCGAAATTACAGGTAAAACATTTGCCGGCGGCTTTGTTGGTACAGGCGACAGAGTAGTGCTCAATCAGGTGCATAACTTTGCCGGAATCAAGGCTGAAAAAGCTGATGCTTTAGCGGCAAGCTATAACACAGCCGATGTTAAAGATGCCCATTACCGCAGGGAAATGAATTCTTCAACGTTGGGCTTTGCTTCTACAACCGAATGGTTCTATTGCGGTTATACTGCACTGCTTCTCAACAGAGGTAATGACAGTAATTTCTGGGCACAGGGTGAAGAATATCCCGTGTTTGCATCAGATGAGCTTGAAGGCTATGTGTTGCCGATTAAAGGCGATGGTTCTGCACAGAATCCCTATGTGCTCAAAACCGAGTATGATTTGCGCGTTCTTTCTGCACTTATCAACCATGAAAGCGGTTGGGCAGGGTACAGCTATCAGCTTGGTGCGGATATTTCAGTATCCGAACCCGAAAAGGTTAATAACATTATTCCTTTCGGAAATACAGGCAATAAATTTACCGGTATCTTTGACGGCTGCGGATATACACTCAGCGGTATAAACATTTCTTACGATAAAAATAATGTTTCATTTTTTGGCGATTTAGCTTCAACAGCTGTTGTTAAAAATACTGTGTTTGATAACTTTACCGTAAACGGTAAAACTAATGTTGGCGTAATTACGGGCTACAACAACGGTACAATTTATAACTGCGATGTTATAAATTCAAACATTACAGGCTATAGCAATGTAGGTGCGGTTACAGGTTACAACTACGGCGACCTTACCTATGTAAATACTGCTTCTGTTGTCAAAGGCACGCTTTCAGTCGGCGGTGTTGCAGGTGTTAACGAAGCAGGTAACCTGAGAAGCTGCTTCAATACCGGCGCAGTAACCGGCGTTGATAAGTCAGGTACTAAGTCAATGGAAATCGGTGGCATTACAGGCAAAAACTTTGATTTGCTTTCTTACTGCGGCAACAGCGGTGCAATATCCGGCTATAGCTGTGTCGGCGGTGTTACAGGTTCAAACTATGGCGATTTGCTTTCGCTTTACAACGGCGGTGCGGTTACTGCATCAGAAGACTTTGGCGGTATAACCGGTCAGCAGGAAAGTGAAAGTGAAGCTGTGCGCTGTTATTATATTTCAACTACGGTTGACGGCGGACTTGATGTAGGCGATAAGCAGGCTGAACCGAATGCGTATAACGGTATGTCTGCATATGCGCTTAACAATAACGCAAAAGAGAAGTACTGGGCACAGGGTGAAAATCATCCGAAAATCGCTTTGGAAGACGGTAGCGATGCCGTTGTTTATACTGTTGTTTATTACTGCTTCGGTTCTCCGTATTATGTTGCGGCAACCAAAAACGGCGGCGCGGCAATAACTCCGCCTGTACCTGTAGTAGACGGCTATAACTTCCTTTACTGGGATACCGCGTACGATAATGTTACAAGTAATATGATAACCCGCGGCGTTTTTGACAGAGACCATGCCATTACCTTTGTTCCCACAGCTTCCGTACAGACATATTCTACGGAATATGATACATTTTTATGCGGCTTCTCAATGGTGCGTAAATGGACTGTAGCAGACCTTTCTCGTCAGATTGCAAACCCGAGAATAGCATACATGAATTTTGATATGTATGAAGAATACGATATGGATCAGCAGCTGTTTACGGGTATGTCGGTTGTGCTTTATGACCACACAGGCTCATACCGCGATACAATGTGGGTTGTAATATTCGGCGATATTGACGGCGATGGCGATGCTGACGAAAACGATATGGTTATACTTAACCTTGTATGCCAGGAGTACATCTATATTGATGAACTCAACTATGCACAGCAGCAGGCGGCGGATGTGAACCGCGACGGTGTTGTTGATGAAAATGACCTTGTTTATATGGAAAAATTCCTGTTGAAGGAAAACCAGATAAATCAGTATGTATAACGAGAGGAGATATATATTTAAATGAACGCAATCAGAACCCCTTGGGCAGAGCAGGTGGATAAGGTCTGTCCGTTGAGTGAATATCCGCGTCCTCAGCTGGAAAGAGCGAGCTACCAGTGCCTTAACGGTAAATACGAATATGCAATTACCGATATGAATGCTGCTGAAATGGGTGCGGCAAACGGCGAAATTCTTGTACCCTTTGCACTTGAAAGCGAGCTTTCGGGCGTTGAAGGTGCGCTTACCGAAACACAGGCGCTCTGGTATCGCCGCAAGTTTACCGTAAACGAAGATTATACAGGTAAAAGAGTTATTCTCAATTTCGGTGCGGTTGATTGGAAGTGTGATGTTTTTGTAAACGGCAGCCCTGCAGGCGGTCATGTCGGCGGCTACTGCCCGTTCAGCATTGATGTTACAGCCTTTCTTAACGGCGGCGAAAACGAGCTTGTTGTAAAGGTTATTGACCCCACCGATAAGGCGGACCAGCCCCGCGGCAAACAGATTTCAAAGCCCACAGGCTTCTGGTATACATCTACTTCAGGTATATGGCAGACTGTATGGCTTGAAGTTGTGCCTAAAATTTATGTTAAAAAGATTAAGCTGACACCCGATATTGATAATTCCTGCCTTGATGTTGGTGTTGAGTTTGACGGCAATGCTTGCGTAAAGGTTACCGCTTTTGACGGCGAAACAGAAATTTCCTCTGCTGAATTTTATAAAAACGGCAAACTTTCAGTACCCGATGCAAAACTCTGGAGTCCTGAAAATCCGTTCCTTTATAATTTAAAGGTTGAGCTTATTGCAGACGGTGAGGTTGTTGATACCGTAAAATCCTACTTCGGTATGCGTAAATACAGCATGAAGAAGGATGAAAAGGGCAAGGTAAGACTTTGCCTTAATAATAAGCCGTATTTTCAGAAGGGTCTGCTTGACCAGGGCTATTGGCCGGACGGCGGCATGACAGCACCGACTGATGAAGCACTCGCTTATGATATTCAGAAAATGCACGACCTTGGATATAATATGCTCAGAAAGCATATTAAGGTTGAACCTGCGCGCTGGTATTACCATTGCGACAGAATCGGTATGCTTGTTTGGCAGGATATGCCAAACGGCTGTAATATCAATCAGCTTGTTGTCGGTGTGTTACCTAATATAACAATCAGAACTTTACCTGATAAGTATGAAAAGCTTTATCTCCGTACCGACAAGGAAGCTCAGAAGCTTTTCAGAACCGAGCTTGACGAAATGATAGCAACGCTTTACAACTGTGTATCAATCTGCACATGGGTTCCGTTTAACGAAGCATGGGGTCAGTTTGATGCGGTAAATGTTGCAAAGCATGTCAAAGAGCTTGACCCGTCACGCTTTGTTGACCATGCAAGCGGCTGGCACGACCAGGGTGGCGGCGATTTTAAGAGCATACACCGCTATATTGTGCCGTTACATCCGTTTGTGTTGGATAACAGAGCTTTTGTTGTCAGCGAATACGGCGGTTACAGCAATGTTATCAAAGACCATGTATGGAACATTAAAAAGTGCTTCGGTTACCTGATGTTCAAGAATAAGTCTACACTTACCAATGCCTACAGACGCCTGCACACAACTCAGGTTATCCCGCTTATTAAGCACGGCCTTTGTGCAACCGTTTATACGCAGGTTTCTGATGTTGAAAATGAAGTTAACGGTATTCTTACCTATGACCGCAAGCTGGTAAAGCTTGATGAAGATATGCTCAGAGATATCAATTCAAAGCTTTCTTACTGATTATTTCTTAAATCATCAATATAGAATTTCAGCGCCCGTTCAAGGCTTTGTCTGTGGGCGGGCGGTATTCTTTTTTTGCACAGTTCTTCGGCAATTTCTGCTATCCTTGTGCGTAAATACTGTTCTCTGTTCATTTTATTTTATCACCGTATTTATTTTTTAACGGAATACATTTTTTATAAAAAGTAAAAGTTTGAAAGTAAATTAGCAATTAATTTTTTTAGAGGTGTATTTTTTTGAAAGTTTTTACCGAGTATTTTTCAGAAGATAAAAAGGTCAGCCTTACAGGATATATTCTTGATAATTCTCCCGAAATGAAAAATCTTGATACAAGACCTGCCATGCTTGTTATTCCCGGCGGCGGCTACAGCTTTTGTTCTGACCGCGAAGCAGAGCCTATTGCTATGCTCTTTGCACTTGAAGGCTACCACACCTTTGTTCTTCGCTACAGTATAGGCCAGCGCGGTACGGATTACAGCTTTGAACAGCCCTTTGCCGATGCGCAGAAGGCCCTTAAATACATAAGAAGCAATGCCGAGCAGTTTGGCATTGACCCGCAGAAAATAGCTGCCATAGGCTTTTCTGCAGGCGGTCACCTTTGCAGCGCACTCGGTACATTGAGCGAAGATAAGCCCAATGCACTTATTCTTGCTTATCCCTGTATTCTTGAAAGCATTGGCGATGTTCTTTCGTGTAAAGTGCCTTCAACCAACCTTGCCGTAACAAAGGATACACCGCCCACCTTTATTTTTGCCGCGGCGGATGACGGCTGTGTTCCGATTGAGAATTCACTCAGCTTTGCCAGTGCCTGTGCGGCAAACGGCGTACCGTTTGAAATGCATATTTCACAAAACGGCGGTCACGGATATTCGCTTGCAACACCCAATGTGTGCAACGGCGAATTTAAGCCAGATTGTGCAACATGGGCTGACCATTGCAGACAGTGGCTCAGAAAAATATTTTAAAATTCAATTAAAAAATGCTTCTCTGAAAAGAATCAGGGAAGCATTTTGTATCTTTTGTTTTTTTTAATCTACGGCTATTACTTCAGCGGTTTCTGACCCGCCTATAATTGGGGTATCAATATATATTCCGCTGTGTACTTCATCTTCGGCAATCAGGTATTTGTAGTTGCGTACAAAATCGGGCGCATCTTCTTGCGCTATATATTTCCTTACACTTTCGCCGTTGGTGTATTTAATGCGGCAGATATAGCCTTCGTTGCCCGTATAATACCGCAGATGAGCTTTTTGAAGTATTTCGTTGATTTTATCCTTATCAGTAATGGTGTTCTGGTGGGCTTTTTGATAATATAGAACATCTTTATCGTGATACCATGTAATTTCGTTTTCAGCATAGAAATCAAGTGAAAAAGCTACGCCGCGTGAATAATTGGCTGAGCTTTTGTCAAGAACGGCAGGCAGGAAGGATATGCTTTCTACCTCATCTGCCGATGTTGCGGTAAAGTAGCCCATTAGTCCGTTTTGTTCAAGGAAGGCAAGGGTTTCAACCATATCGGGTGTTAAGAATACGGTTGATTCTCCGCAGGCTGTATTTGGGTTGAATACATATTCAACAAGCTCTTCTTCCTTAATTTCTACCTGGTTTTCGCCGTCAATGTATTTTTTCAATGACTCCGAGCTTTTAAATACTATTGCACCTGTCGCAGGCTTTTCGGGGGTGTAATACTGCTCGCTGCTTAAAGCCGTTAGGTCGTTTACTACTGCCTTTTTAAGCTGAGTGAACTGTTCCTCAGTCAGGTCCATATAGCTGAAGCTATCCGTTTTAACTGCGGAATTTACGGCAACGGTTTTAGTGTTTTCATATAGCATATCTACAAAATAAATATCTATGATAACACCGTCTTCAACTTCATTTAAAATATAGTTGTTATAAAGTGCCTTTTTGAAAAAGTCTGTTTCATACAGCTCAAGGTTCAGCTTAAATGCTTCAAGGTCAGCGTAGTTATAATAGCGGAACATACTGCTGCCGTCATTAAGCACATAGTGAATAACTATTTCCGAATTATAAAGGTTTTCTTTGTTCTCCGATTTCAGCCTGATAAGCTTTGAATGAAGGTTAAGTACTTTTTGTATATCGTCAAAGCTTGTGTAAGGACCAAGTACGGCTTCGTCTGTAGTGTGGTTGAAAGCAGAATATTCTTCAGAGCCGTAATAGCTCCATGCATCACACTCATCCTGTGTAAGCGCAGTTTCAAAGGCAACCGTTGAAACGGAAGCTGACCTTATTTCTGTAGCTTTGGGCAGCCTTGAAGAATAGCCGAAGCCGCCTGTAGCGAAAATTGTAAAAACAATAATTGCCGCTATATATTCTGCACCGACAAGATAAATGCTGCGGAAGGTCTTTTTAAAAGAGCGTGTAAAAATAAGATTTACTATAATATAGGACAGTATGATTAACACAGCCGCAGAGATTATTGACGCTGCTTTTGCTCTGTCATAAATCCAGGCTATGCAGATTGTGAATGCCGCAATGCCTGTGACGAATGAAGCTGCAAAGTTGAGTGCCTTGCAAGTGCCGAAAAAGCCGCAGATTTCAGCTTTTCTTCTGTTGTATAGAGCGATGGCAAGTATGGTGATTACAACAGCTATAATAAGCCATATTACTGCCGTTTCGGGGTGCAGGTGTTGAGTCAGGGGAGATTCCGAATAGATTTCAATGTCGGATACTCTGAGCTGACCTATGCAGTCATCGTCAATGATTTTGCAAAGGTAGGTTATTGGATTGAACTTGCCGTATCGCATTACAAGCCCGACATCAACGGAATTCCTTGTGTAGTCATAATAGTAGCCGGATAAAAACGGGCTGCCGTACAGCAGGGTTTGTGCCATAAGCTCAATCATATAGAAAAAGCCTGTGGGAATAAGCATAATCATTGCCGTAAAGCCTATTCCTTCAATCACTGTGCCTACCGCTGCCATAACCGCCGCCGTAACCGAATAGGTGAGCGTTGCAAGCGAAAATATTGAAAAGATAATATACAGTGCACTCGTAAGCATCTGAGCCGTATAGCCGATGAAAAAAACATTTATTATGCAGGATACGGCTACAGGTATGGCTATTGCTGCAAAAAGCAAAACCAGACCTGCACAGTAGCGCGAAAGGAAAAGATTAGTGCGCTTTATACCAAGGCTGTAGTATACATTTACGGTCTTTTTTGATGTAATAAAGCGGAACAGGCATATACCCATAAGCAGAGAAGCAATGAGCGTTGCCGCAGTAACGAATATTGCACTGTCGTCAGCATCGTTAAAAATAGAATAAATATAAACCTGATTCAGGTGCGATACTTTGTCAATGTAAAAATTGTTTAACTTAATTGAAAAAAACTGGTCCTGAAGGTTGATAAAATTCAAGAACGGGCAGACAAAGCTCATAAATGCGAGGTAGGCAAGGAAGGGGAGTATGCCCGGGCGTAAAGCGTTGCGGAAGGCAAAGGGTGATACATTTTTATACTTTAAAGATTTCTGCAAAGTCATATTCTGCACCCTCCATTTCTTCCATGAATCTTTCTTCAAGTGTCAGCGGGAATTCTTCAAGCAGCAACGGCTTGAAATCTTCAAGCTTTTGTCTTATTCTCTCAAGCGGTTCGTTTGAACAGAAGGTCATGATTTTGCCGTCTTTAACCAGTTTTTTATGCTCAATGTTCAGCAGTACATCTTCGCTGAAATCAAGCGGAAATACCACCCTTATTTTGCTGTGGCTTCCGCTTGCTTCACCCGGACCGCAGTCGAGTGCAAGACGCTTGCCGTTAATCAGACCTATTCTGTCGCTGATACCGCTGAGCTCGTGCAGGTTGTGCGATGAAATAATAACCGATGTTCCGGTTTCTTTTACATATTCTCCGACAAGGTCTTTTACAACATTTCTTTTTTGCGGGTCAAGTCCGTCAAAGGATTCGTCAAGCAGCAGTATTGTCGGGTGCGCTGAAAGCGCTAAAATAAGCTCTGCCTGCCTTTGCATACCCTTTGAAAATCCGTTTAACCTTTTCTTGATATCAAGCCCGAAAAGCTTGGAAAGTTTGCGGAAGGTATCAAAGCTGAAGTGCGGATAATAGCCCGAATAAAACTTTGCCATTTTTTCCATGTTGGAATAGGGGAGAAAATATAAATCGTCAGGTACATAAAAAATCTTCTGCTTTGCCTTGGCGTTGTCTTTTACATTTTCGCCGTCAATGAGTATTTCGCCTTCTTCCGGGCGGTAAACGTCAGCAGCGGATTTAAGCAGGGTAGTTTTACCCGCGCCGTTGTAACCGACAAGTCCGTAAATCATACCGTCATCAACATGAAAGCTCAAATCCTGAATTGCGGTGAAACTGCCGAAATTTTTTGTAACATTTTTAATGTCAATCAAAACACAGCACCTCCTTAAAATCTCATTCCTTTGATTTTAACCTAACATAAAAACAAACCACCGTCAATGACCTTTACCAAATTGTAATAAACCTTAATAAATTTGTAACTTTTAGGGCAAAAAATCCCCGTATCAATAAAGATACGAGGATTTTTAGTCAATTAATATCTTCCCATGCTGTCAAAAGGAAGGTTTGAAAAATCTATGCTCAAAGTGTTGAGAACACTGTCAGATATGGTGTAAATTCCGTTTTTAGCATCGGTAAAAATATCTGTTTCGGTAAGGTTCATGCAAAGGTTGTTGCCGACTGTGCTGTATTTTTCTGTTACAGGAGAAATGCTGCCGATTTTCTTTGAAGCGTGCATAATTATATTGTTTTCAATAATACTTCCTGAAGGGTTGAGTGCAAATTCGGGTTCAGATTTTTTATTTGGGTCTGTTACAAGGGCTGAACATTCAGGCAATTTTTCTTTCCATTCTTTACTTTGGTAAGGGGAGTTTTCAAGCTCTGCTAAAAGTGCGGTGTTTTCATTTGCTTCGGAAGCTGAAATGGTAGTTTTACAGTTGATAAAAATGTTGTTTGTAAGGTTTATATCTCTGCCGCAATTTAAATCAACACCCTTGCCCGGTACATTTATTATCATGTTGCCGCGAACTGTTGAACCGCTTGCGGGCTGAACTGCGGTAGGGGAATTATCGCCGTTGCCGAGCATTGAAATGCAGTTATAGCGTACAAAATTGCCATAGTTTACATAGCCTTGCGGTGCGGCAACTGCGGCAGCAGCATCGTATTCAAGCAAGCAGTTATGTATATAATTGTATTCAATTTTATTAAGGTTGCCGCTGTAGTAAACCGCGCAGGAGGGTGTGTTGAGTATTTCGTTGTTTGTGAATTCTGTACCTACGCCCTGAATAACAACGGCAGGTTGTTTTTTGTCAAAAACACAAGTTGAATAAATAAGGTTGTTTTCAATAATTATATTTGCTTTTGTAAGCTTTTTTGCATTTCCACCGTTTGAAACAATGGCAGAAGAGCCTGTTTTGCTGAAGGTACAGTTGGCAACCGTAATGTTACTGCCGTTTATTTCTATTCCGCAGCCTGCTGTATTTTGTACTGTACAGCCCGAAAAATCAATGTTTTTGCCATCAACCTTTATTCCTGCACCTGTTGCCGAATCAACAGTAATATTGCTGAAAGAAAGGTATTTGCCACCTTTTATTTCAATAACTGCATCGTCTGTCATTGCAAAGTTTTCACCGGTTGTGGGGGCATTGCCTTTGAAAATTACCTCTCCGTCACCGCAGGCGGCATAGATAATACGGCAGCTTTCACTGCCCGAATCCTTTTCGTTGAATTCAATACTGCCTATATCGTATGTACCTGCAAGAATTGCAACAACAACATGGTTGCGGTATTTTTTGTTCAGCTTTTTTACAGCTTCCTTTGCTTTTTTTATTGTTGCAAAGGGGTGCTCCTGAGTGCCGCTGTAGCTGTCGCTTCCATTGGGACCAACATAAAAATCGCCGTATATGGCATCGCCCGATGCAGAGGAAAAGCTGCTTAAATTAGTCGGATTTGGCGCTAAATATATATTGTTATAATAATAAGGTCTGAATATAAGGAAAGTGCCTGCCAATATACTGATGGCAAGAACAAGACAAACCACTGTTGTAATTAACCTGTTTTTTGAAGCTGATTTACTCATAATACGGAATTTCCTTCCTTTAATTTATTTTATTTGAAGCTGTTGGGTATACTTTTTAAAACAGTAATTAATATGGTTTTGAAAGATAAATTTCCGTCACAGCTGCGTTAAAAAGTTTTAAAATAACCTCGTATTCCTGCAACTTTTTGTCTTGCTGTGACAAAAATTTTTTCTTTCAAAACTGCTCCGCATCTGACATACAATATTTTATGTGCAGTCGGGTATTTCTTCTCCGCAGACATACTGTCGTATGTTAAGGAGAAAAATGCACGAATGTGCGTGAAATATTGCATGTCAGACAAATTCAATTTCTGTTTCAAAAAGTATAGCTTCCGATTAGCTTTAACCGGTTTCTGCAGTTTATGTAATCAGGGCAGTGCTTTTTTACTTCTGCCCAGAAAAGTCCCGAATGGTTAGGGTGGTGTATGTGTACAAGCTCGTGTATTATCACATAATCCAATGCAGCTTTATCCGCAAGCATAAGATGACAGGAAAAATGCAGCCTGTCCTTTGTACAGCTGCCCCAATGTGTTTTTGCGCTGTTTATCAGCACGGAAGAACAGCTGATACCTGTTTTTTCCGAAAGCTCTCTGACACGCTTGGGAATATATTGCTTTGCCTGATTCATCAAAAAACTGTTTAAGCAAAGCACAATTTCTTTATCTTCAAGGTTTGCGGGAATACATATTTTATCTTCGGTAATTATTGCAGTATTGCTACTGTGTGCCGTTACGGTATAATCGTTTCCTAAAAACGGAAAAACACTTCCGTATTCTATGCTTTTTATGTGCTGTACTTTTGCAACTGCTTTGTTTATCCAGCTTTCTTTTGAAATTACAAAGCTGTCAATTTCCGCTTGCTTCATTTTAAGCGGTGCGCGTACTTCAACACTTGCATCTTTGTGTACAACAATGCAAACGGTTTTCCTTTTGCTTCTTGTAAGCTGGTAGTTTATCATTTAAAATCGTCCTGTACTGTTTCTATTTTGAGCAGATTTGTACTGCCCGGGGTATCAAGCGGTATACCTGCCGCAATAACAACAAGGTCGCCGCTTTTTACTGTATCAATCTGCTTTGCGCAGTCAATAGCATGCTGCATAAGATTTTCGTATGAGTTCTGGTAAAGTGAAAGCACGGGATATACACCCCAGGAGAGGGAAAGCTGGTTGAAGGTTTTTTCGCTCGGCGTAGCGGCAACTATAGGAAAATCCGGGCGGAATTTGCTCATTCTTCTTGCAGTCTGTCCCGATTTTGTAACGGCAATAATGGCTTTTGCATTTATATCACGCGCTGTGATGCATGCTGCATCGCAGACCGCGCTTGTAGTATCGGTATAGTCTATATCATAGCGGATTTTTTTCAGGCTGTCAGCATAAATTTCAAAAAGGTCTTTTTCAGCCTGCTCCGAAATCTTTGCCATGGTCTTTAACGCTTCAATCGGATATTTGCCTGCCGCAGTTTCGCCCGACAGCATTACGGCACTTGTACCGTCAAAAACTGCATTTGCAACGTCCGTTATTTCTGCTCTTGTAGGAGAGGGGTTTGAAATCATGGATTCAAGCATCTGCGTGGCTGTAATTACCATTTTTCCCGACTGATAACAGCGGCGGATAAATCTTTTTTGTATACCGGGCAGTTTTTCGTAATCAACCTCAACACCCATATCACCGCGGGCTACCATAATTCCGTCGGAATGCTGAAGAATGGAATCAAAATTCTCAACACCCTCAATGTTTTCAATTTTGGAAATGATTTTAATTTTGTGTCCGCCGTAGTAGTCTATAAATTTGCGCAGTACAATTACATCTTCTTTTCTTCTTACAAAAGATGCGGCAATAAAATCAACATCGTTTTCAATGCCGAAAATAATATCTTTTTTATCAGTTTCACTTATATACGGCATATCAATGCTTATGCCCGGCAGGTTTATTCCTTTGTGATTCCCTAATGTGCCTCCGACAGTGACTACACAGTTTATGTCCGTAGCGGTACAGCTTTCAACTGTGAGGTGAATTTTGCCGTCATCAATAAGTACTGTGTCACCCTTTTTAAGCTGCGAAGGCAGGTCTGGAAAAGTAATGCAGCAGGATTTTTCTGTGCCGATGTGTTCAACGGTCGAAAGAGTGAATTTGTCGCCTGCTTTTATTTCAGCTTTACCGTTTTCAAAATTACCCGTTCTTATTTCAGGACCTTTTGTATCAAGCAGTATTGCAAGCGGCTGCCGTAATTCATGCCGTGTTTGCTTTAATATATCAATTGTGTTTTTGTGGTATTCGTGTGTACCATGTGAGAAATTAAGCCTTGCAACATTCATTCCGCACAGTGCCATACTTTTGATTGCTTCTTTTGTGTTGCAGGCAGGACCGATAGTACATACAATTTTGGTTTTGCGCATAAATAAAAAGTCACCCTGTTTGTCAACTGTTTTATTATACATTATATACGTTTTTGCGTCAACTTTTCATCGGCAAAAATTACCTGTAATTAAAAAATCGGCATTCGCATTG
Organism: Clostridia bacterium; assembly: GCA_017416765.1. Taxonomy (GTDB): domain Bacteria; phylum Bacillota; class Clostridia; order Oscillospirales; family Acutalibacteraceae; genus UBA8612. The sequence continues at coordinate 121,857 of JAFQBE010000012.1, read as the reverse complement.
AACGCCGATTTCATGAAGATAAAAATTATCTGTGTCTGTTATTCTGATTCTTTTCAAGAAGTCTTAAATATTCTGCATCAATTTCACCGTCTGCTGTTTTGATTCTTTCTGCCTGACGGCTTACATCCTCCTCGCTCATTTCAGCAAGGCTGTCGAATACATAGAGGCTGCGTATGCCTGCTTTTTGCAGAAGCTGTTCTTTTCTGTGCATTTTCCTTTTGTAATATATAAAGCAGAAAACAAATGAGATAAGCTGAATGACGATAAGTCTGTAGTTGCGGTTGATATCAATATAGTTTGTAAGTTCCTCAGCTGTTGAAACAAGATGGATAAGACCTACAAGAATATTGAAGAAAAGGTGGTCAAAAAGTGCAAACCATATTGAACCGGTAGCCCTTGTCAGCATGCACCACTTGATTGAAATACAGAATTCAAATATAAGGTAGAAAATGCAGAGCGAAATCAACTGCATGGGTTTATACCCTGCGGTAACTTTTGAAAGCGGAATGATAAGGTACCAGATTGAATAAAAGGCTGAAATAATAATTGAAGTCTGCCAGAAACCGAATTTGCCTCTGCCCATTTTTATCAGTATACCGCGGAAAAGTACTTCAAGCATAACTATGGATACGGTATTGATAACAAGCAGCAAAAGTATGTTGGCTATAAAATACACAGGACCTACTTCAGAGTAAACGGCTTCGTATGCGAAAATGCGTATAATCGGCTTGTGTCCTTTGGCTAACAGATAAACAAACTCCAATATATAAGCTGGTATTATTGCAAGGTTTGCTATGCCTGCGTTGCGTACTGCGCTGAGTACCGATTTCGGGTTGGTACTGAAACCTATGTTTGACGGCTTTAGCCTTGCGGAATACATATAACCCAGAATTATCAGTATACCTGCAATTTTGCTTACAACACCTTTGGTAGGTACACCGAGGTAGTTGATAAGGAAGAAATATTCAATTACATTGGCAATCATGCAGAACAGAAATACATTGAGCATTTTGCTGAGTGTTTTATCTGTAAGCACATTGCGTACTGTTTTAAAAAACTTTTTACGCTGTCTTGCCTTTTTTCTGGCTTTACTGCTTTTGCCGTGTTCTTCGGAAGGGGCGGACAGAGGTATTTTCTTTTCTTCAGATTCTTCCTGCTTCTGCTTTTTTTCCCTTTCCTCCGCAGCGGCAAACTGTTTAATCAGTTCTTCACGTGTAGACATTGTATTTTCTCCTGAATTTTATATAAAAATGTACCGTAAATTTTATTAAATTATATAGCATTATATAATTTAAGTCAATAATTCTCAAAAAATAAAAAAACTTGCGTTTAACCCTTGACATTTCAAACAACATATTGTATAATCCTCAATGTATTAGATTATGTGTATTTATGTGCGTATGTATTTAAGTTTGATTTGAGGCGTGTTAGAAATGAGAGTTTACAAGAAACCCGAAATTGAAATAGTTGAGTTTGACATTAATGTTTCCATTACCGACACAAAACCTAGTGATGATTTTGGTCTTGACCTTATGAGTGACGAAGTTTTTTACGGTGATGATACAGGTTATCTGGTCAATAATAACTAATATTCAAAATACGCTATATTTATAGCCACTTCCCGTTGTTACGGTGAGGTGGCTTTTTTAGAACAAAAAGGGATGGGTTTGCGTGACTGAGCGTCTTTACGATAACGGACATATTAAAGAGTTTAATGCAAAGGTTATTGCATGCAATAAAGCAGACAAAGGCTATGAGTTGATTCTTGACAAAACAGCTTTTTTTCCTAACGGCGGCGGTCAGCTTGCCGATGGCGGAACAATAAACGGTATAGCTGTGCTTGATGTCAACGAAAAAGGTACGGATATTGTTCATACGGTTGAAAAAGAATTTGCTGTCGGTTTAACCGTACATGGTGCAATTGATTGGGAAACACGGTTTAACCGTATGCAGAATCACACTGGTGAGCATATAGTCTGTGGAGTGGCACACAGGCTTTACGGCTGTGAAAACACAGGTTTTCATATGGGAACCTTTGGCATTACCTGCGATTTGAGTGTTTTGCTTAACGAAGAACAAATCAAAGAAATTGAATATGAAGCAAACAGAGCTGTATTTGAAAATGTGCCGGTTACAGTTTTTTATCCTGATAAAGAAGAGCTTAACACTATTGATTACAGAAGCAAACTCGATTTAACCGAAAATGTGCGCCTTGTACGAATTGAAGGATACGACCTTTGTGCCTGCTGTGCACCGCATGTACTCAATACCGGTGAAGTAGGACTAATTAAAATACTTGAGCATTACAGTCACAGGGGCGGTACAAGGCTGCTTATGAAATGCGGCTGGGATGCTCTGGAAGATTATAACGAAAAATGCAGAAGTGTAGCTGCCGTTTCTGCTTCGCTTTGTGCAAAGCAGAATGAGATTGCGCAGGCTGTGGAATCCTTAAAAACAGAAAAAGCAAAGCTCGATTATGAACTGGAAGCAATAAAGCTGTCACAACTTAATAAATATATAAACCGTTTGCAACTAAGTGAAAACAATGTCTGTGTGTTTGCTGATGAAGCTGATTCAGACGGACTTCGTGAAATAGTAAACAAAGGTAAAGAGCTTTGTACCGCAATATTTGCCGCATTTTCTGCTGATGCCACAGGGTATAAATACTGTATAGGCAGTAACAGTGTTGATTTGCGTGGCTTTGCAAAAGAATTTAATTCTGCTTTAAACGGCAGAGGGGGCGGCAGACCCGAAATGATACAGGGCAGCGTAGCTGCAGAAAAAGAAAAAATAATTGCATTTTTAAATGCAACCGAAATGTAAGGGGTGTATTATTTTGACAAAAAAGTGGTATTACGGCCTTGAAGGTCATGCATTGAGCAAGCCTTTGCGCGATGAAGTGTTTGTTGATGAGCAGGGCTTTCCTGCACATCTTGAAGATGATGAGCATGAAAGCACGGCTTGGCACTATATTGTAGAAGAAAACGATGAAACCGTTGCTACAGGCAGACTTATCAAACTTGAAGAAGGCATTTATAAGCTTGGCAGAATAGCTGTTAAAAAGTCAATGCGCGGTATGAAGTTCGGTGTTGATGTTACATCTGCTCTCATTTCAAAAGCCAAGGAATTCAATGCAAAGCTTATAAAAATCAGCGGTCAGACTCACGCTGTACCATTTTATGAAAAATTTGGCTTTGCAGTAGCTGGTCAGGAATTCATGGAAGAAAATCTGCCCCATGTTGATATGGAAATCAACACTGTTTTTGACGGCTGCGATTGGGTTGGCTTTGAAAAAGACAGTGTAGCGGTTTATGCAAAAAAAACATTTAATGTAACCGATACAGAAAACTTAAAGCTTGTTTCAAGCGGTCTCGGCTTCTGTCATATCAGGGTTAACGGTAAGGATATTACCGATGCGTTGCTTTCTCCTGCATGGACAAACTACGAAAAGCGTGACCTTACAAAAATACATATGCCGATTTATGATACGCTGATTCACCGTATTCACTATGTAGAAAACGATATTTCTTCATTTGTGAAGAAAGGTGAGAATACTATCGAATTTCATATTGGTGCAGGTTGGTACGGTCAGAATCAGAGCAGAAACGAAGGCATGTCAGAATACGGTCAGCTCAAACTCTGCTATAAAATTACTGACGGTGACGATAATATTATCTCAAAATCTGATACAGATGTGCTTTGGCGCGATTCCTATGTAACACGCACAAATATATTCTTCGGCGAAACACATGATGCAAGGCTGATTGATAAGGGTGAATGGAAAAACACAGTAAAGCTCAATAATCCGCTGTCTTTGCTTACAAAACAGGTTTGTCCTGCGGACAGAGAAATCAGAACAATTATTCCAAAGAAGATTTATTCTTTCGGTGATACTGCAATATATGACCTCGGTGAACATGTTGCAGGCTATCCGAAAATAGTTTTCGGTGAAAAAGCAATTACCGATGAAAGAGCCTTCGTACGGTATGCGGAAGAACTCAATGCAGACGGTTCACTCAATTTTTATGTTACGGAGCGACCTTTCCGTATGCAAAGGGACGAGTTTATTTTCAGCGAAGAACACGAAAAGCATGAATTTTATCCGCTCTTTACATGGCATGCCGGCAGATATTTTGAAGTTCAGGGTGATGCTTATCCTGTTGAATTTGCTGTTGTTCATACGGATATGAAGCAGATTTGTGATTATCATTCTGACGATGAAACACTTCAGTGGCTTTTTGATACATATATCCGCACTCAGCTGAATAATGTCCACTGCTGTGTTCCGTCAGACTGTCCTCACAGAGAAAGGCTTGGTTATACCGGCGACGGTCAACTGGCTTGCGATGCTGTAATGACTTGCTTTGATGCTGAAGGCATGTACCGTAAATGGATGCAGGATATTGCCGACTGTCAGGATATTTACGGCGGCCATGTACAGCATACAGCTCCGTTTTACGGCGGTGGCGGTGGCCCCGGAGGCTGGGGCGGAGCGATTGTATTTGTTCCGTATACTTTTTATAAGCATTACGGTGATATTGATGTTCTCAAAAAATATTATCCCAATATGCGCAAATATCTGCTCTATATGGAAAACCACAGCGAAAACAGCCTTGTAGTACGCGGCGAAAAAGGCGGTTGGTGTCTTGGTGATTGGTGTCCGCCCGGCGGAAAGGTAACTTTACCCGAACCTTTTGTAAATACATATTTTTATATCAAGGCTGCACGCATTGTCAAAGAAGTTGCAGAAATAATCGGCGAAAAGCTTGATGCAGGCTTTGACGAAAGATTGAATGCCGCTGAAAAATCAATTAAAGAAACCTATTTTGATGAAAATACAGGCTCTTTCTGCGGTGGCGTACAGGGGGCTGATGCGTTTGCGGTTGAACTTGGTCTGGGTGATGAAAGAACATATAATAATGTATTAAATAAATATAATACACTCGGTAAGTTTGATACCGGTATTTTCGGTACGGATATTCTTATACGCGTCCTTTGCGAAAACGGCGATAAAGCCCTTGCAAGAAAGCTGCTCACAAGCAAAGACAGCATCGGTACTTTCCATTATATGAAGGAACACGGTGCAACAACCCTTTGGGAAAATTGGGACGGAGCTGATTCACACAGCCACCCGATGTTTGGCGCAGTAATTGCATCAATGATAAAATTTGATATTAAATAACAAAAATGACCTGCATCACAATCGTGATGCAGGTCGTTTTTGTATAGCTTATTTACTTAAAAATTCAAGTACTACGCCTGAAATTTCATCGGCTCTGTTTTCTTCGCACATGTGTCCGCCGCCTTCAACAAGGTAGTTTTCAGCGTCGGGGAAAGCATCTGCAACTTGCTGCTTCATTGTGGTGTTAAGTATAAGATCCTTATCTGCCTGAATAACAAGCACGGGATTATCAAACCTTGAAATTTTCTCAAAGTCATTTGGCATTGCCCTTGCAGATGTAACCATATTGCTGTAGCCTGTGTTATGTATCTGCAGCGGACCGGAAATTGTATCAAGGTCATAGTTCATTGTGAAATCCCAATCCATAAAGGCCATGTACGCAACAATTCTGAGCAGGGGAGTGACTTTTGTCATTTTCTCAAAAATGAAGTTAGCCATTGTGCCCATAACTTTAAGGAATATGGGGTTGCCCATAGCACTGCCATCAGCAATAGGGCAGGGGCAGACAAGCATAAGCGATTTGATTTCAGGCTCCATGCCGACAATGTTCATTGAAACACCACCGCCCATCGAGTGTCCTATTACATGCCACTCTTTTATGGGGGCTATTGTTTTCATAAGGTTAATTACAAGTGTTTCGCGCGCAATGACATCTTCATCAGCAACTGCACTTTCCCTTGTGCTGTAGCCAAAACCTGGCAAGTCAACAAGTACGCATGTGTAGCCCGCATCAACAAGTTTTGCCGCAAGCGGTTCCCATGTTACGGTGGAAAGGGCAAAGCCGTGAATCATCATAATTTTACCTTTTTCATTTTCTGCTTCAAAAACTCTGTAATGAATGGTATATGCACCTTCAAGGTAGAATTCGCTGTTGTCAAAAGGGCTTGTTTCTGCCTTTGCAAAGGCTGTGATCGATGCGGTCAACATTAAAACTATAACCAAGCTTAATGAAATAAAATGTTTAAAATATTTATGCATTTTTTGTTCTCCTTTTGTTCTTTATACCGTATAGCCAAGGAAAGTATTTTACTATTATCCAATCAACTAACAGACAAAGACTTATTACTATTATGGTAACTAACACTACAACTAATATATTATTTTGTTTAATATATAGCGATGTAAAAGGGATAATATTTTTAAAAAGAATTATAGGGTATTTTTGCATAAGCAGCAATGGTAGACTTTTTTGTCCGATATATATAAGTATTTTGCTTTTTTGAAATAGAAAAGACAATACAATAAAAAGTAATATACAGCAAAGTGATGAGGCAAAAAACAGCGGTATATTTCCTAAAATATCTCTTGAGTAATTTATTCTGATTCCTAAAAATGAATAATGCTTTAATGAAAGGAAAACCAATAAGGGTAATGATACAAGCAATATCAATATCAAAATCACTTTGCTTTTCGGTGTATTATCATACTTATATGTATATAAAGCCGTGTGTTGTATGACATAACCCAGAGAGAAAAAGGGTATAAGTTTTAATGCTGTTATTATCCCTAACGGTAAAACAATGTTAGGATTTAAAGTAATTAAAGTAACAGATAATACAGTTAATAAAACTGTTGCTGTAACAGATAAAAGTAAACGCTTTTTATTATCTTTTTTTTGTATTGTTTTGCATATAGGATAAAATATCAGTTGCATTACAAATAACACCGGCAGGAACCAGAGGTGCAGATTGAACTGCATATATCCACTTTTAGCAGTTCCAGATAATAAGCCGATTATACATTGGTAAAATGGGATTATATCGTTTTGGGTGACAAACCGACCTAATACTTGATAAACAAAAATTGCTATCAGTCCCCATATGTAATACGGTATCATAATCTGACGAAACTTTTTCTTTAAAAAATCAAAGAAACTGATTTTACTTGAAAAGCATAATCCTGAAAACATAAAAAAAGCAGGTAGACAAAACGAAATTACAATTTGTAAATGACAGTAATCAAGTATATGAGTCATAACAACTAAAATGCTTGAAAAACTCTTGGCAACATCTATCCAGGGTAAACGATGGTTTGAATGTAATTTGTCAGAATTAATAACATTATTATTCATTATAGCTTGCCTTGAATCCTTTACCGATTATTTCGTTAGCTTCGGTTATTATAGTAAATGTGTTCGGGTCTATTGATTTTATCAGCTTGATTACAGATGAAACTTCATTGCTTCTCAAAACGCACACAAGCATGTTTTTGCTTTCGCCCGAGTATGCACCTGTTACGGGTACAATGCTGACACCTCGGGGTGATTGGGTAACAATTGCCTGCGATATTTCTTCTGATTTTTCTGTGATAACCATAAGCATTTTGCTCTTGCCCATGCCGTAAAGAATGTAATCAATAACGCGTGAGCTTACGAATATTACTATTCCGGCATAAAGCGCACTTTCAATGCTTCCGAATACGATAGCGGATACAGCTATAACCACAAGGTCGCTGAACATAACAAGCTTACCGTACGAAAAATGGGGAAACGGTATGCGGAGTAATTTACTCAGTACATCTGTGCCGCCTGTAGTTGCTCCGCGTGAAGCAACAATTGCAACACCAGCACCGAGCAGTACACCGCTGAAAATTGTTGCAAGCAGCTTGTCACCGGTGTATTCATAGGGGATATAGGCATCAATTATATCAATTGATGCGGAAAGAATAGCCGTAACCCATACTGTTTTGGCAACAAATTTTTTGCCTATAAATTTCCATGCAAGCAAAAGCACAGGCACATTAAGTGCAAAGTTTACGGCACCTACGGGTAAATCGGTAAGGTAGTTGATAACTATGGCAAGACCTGCAAAACCGCCCTGAGCAATGTTGTTGGGTACGTTGAAAAAGTTAATGGCGGATGCGTAAAGTACACAGCCGAGAATCCAGAAAAAATTATCAACTGCCAGGCTGATAATCTTTTTTACTTTAGGTGAATATGTTTTAGTTTTTTTCATTGCTTTCACCTTCGCAAATAATTTTGAACAGTTCACGCATTCTGTCAGCCTGTCCTGTCAGATAAAGGTGGCCGAACAGAGCTTCAAAACCCGTTGCCGCATGATATTCGGCAGGAGATGCACCTTTTGGTATGTGCGATACCTTGGCGTTTCTGCCGCGCTTGAATGCCGCATTTTCTTCTTCCGTGAGGTATGGCAATATTTTCTGTACTGCGGTGTACTGTGCGTGTGCGCTGACAAAGCCTACAGCAAGCCTGTGCAGCTGTTCAGGCGGTCTGTCACCCTGTAGTGCGAGGCGTTCACGCACAAGTATTTCGTAAACTGCATCGCCGAGAAAAGCCAAAGATATCGGGTTTAATTTGTTTGAGGAATATTTTTCGTGGTTTATGAGCTTTTCCAATTTAATACTCCGTTACGGTACATAATCAAATTCAAAATCGTATATGACAACGCTGTCGCCTTCATTTATGCCCATTTCTACAAGGCGGTCAAGTATGCCGCTTGTTTCAAGCACTCGCTGGAAATACTGAAGCGATTCGTAATCATCGAGGTCGGTACGCTGCAAAATACGCAGCAGCCAGTCACCTTCAACAAAATATACATCGTCTTCACATCTGACAGTGAAGTTTTCGCCTGATTGCGGCAGAAGGTCGGTTGTCTTGATTTCTTCGCTTTCAAAACGAACAACGGGCGGAAGTGTTGAAAGCTTTGCTGCTACGGCGTTTATAACCTCCTGTGTGCCTTCCGTAATGGGGGCGCACATTTTGTAGAAAGGATAGCCGTGTTCAGCCATATAGTTTTCAAGTCTTTCAAGCTGTTCATCGGTTGCAAGGTCTATTTTGTTTGCAACAACTATCTGCTCTCTTTCAGCAAGCTCGCTGTTGAATTTTTTGAGTTCAAGGTTGATTTTTTCAAAATCTTCTATCGGGTCTCTTGCTTCACTGCCTGCGGCGTCAAGTATATGCACAAGCATACGGCAGCGCTCAACATGGCGCAGGAATTCGTGACCTAAGCCTATACCTTCACTTGCGCCCTCAATAAGTCCGGGTATGTCGGCAATAACAAATGAATTACCTTCACCCATGCGTACAACACCGAGTACGGGTGTAAGTGTTGTAAAATGGTAGTCGGCAACTATGGGCTTTGCTTCGCTGACAACTGAAATAAAGCTTGATTTACCTACATTCGGGAAGCCGAGCAGACCGACATCAGCTATAAGTTTAAGCTCAAGCGAAACTTCCCATTCTTCGCCGGGTGTGCCGGGCTTTGCAAAGCGGGGAGCCTGCCTTGTGGGGGTTGCAAAGTGGGGGTTGCCCCAACCGCCTCTGCCGCCTTTTGCAGCTACAAAGGGCTTATCGTCGGAAAGGTCAGCCATAACCTTTCCTGTTTTAACTTCACGTATTACCGTACCGAGCGGTACTTTAATTATAAGGTCTTCACCTTTTTTTCCGTTCTTTCTGCCGGATTGTCCGTTGCCGCCGTTTGGGGCAGTGTATTTGCGCTTGTAGCGGAAATCGGCAAGGGTAGAAAGGTTGGTATCCACCTGAAAAACTATGTCGCCGCCCTTGCCGCCGTCGCCGCCGTCAGGACCGCCGGAAGCAATATATTTTTCGCGGTGGAAGGCTACACAGCCGTCGCCGCCTTTACCGGCTTTGATTGTAATTTTTGCTATATCTACAAACATTGTGATTATTTACCTTTCTTATGAAAGTTCGTGTATGAAAAGTCCGCTGAGAAGTTTTGGCTCAAACCATGTTGATTTGGGCGGCATAATAAGGTCAGCATCTGCTATTGCCATAAGATCGTCAAGCGTTGTCGGATACATAGAAAAAGCAAGTGCCATATCGGTGTTTGCTCTTCTTTCAAGCTCTTCAAGACCTCTGATACCGCCGACAAAATCAATTCTTTTGTCAGTTCTCGGGTCATCAATGCCGAGAATGGGGGAAATAAGGTTGTTCTGCAGAATTGAAACATCAAGCTGTGAAACAGGGTCATTCGGGTCAAATGTGCCTTCTTTAGCGGTAAGCTTATACCATGTGCCGTCAATATATAAGCCGAAGGTGTGCTTTTCTTCAGGCTTGTAGGGGGATGTTTTTGCAACCTCAAAGGTGAAACTTGTGCTGATTGCAGTCAGAAACTGGTCGCGACTCATGCCCTTGGTATCGCGGATAACGCGGTTGTAATCCATAATTTCAAGCTCATCGGCAGGGAATGAAACTGCAAGGAAACGGTTGAATTCCTCTTCACCTGTGAAACCTGGGTTAGCTTCTCTGCGCTTTAAGCCTACCTTAACTGCAGATGCACAGCGGTGATGACCGTCAGCAATGTAAAGATAATCAATAGCGTCAAATTCTTCAGCTATTGCTTCATTAACAGCAGAATCGTCAATTACCCATACTGTCTGTGCAACGCCGTCTGCAACAAAATCGTATTCGGGTGCGTGGCTTTCCTGCCAGTCAGCTATTATCTTTTTAACAGCATCGCCGTTTTTATAGGTTAAGAAAATCGGTCCTGTATTTGCGTTGCAGTTATCAACATGGTTGATTCTGTCCTGCTCTTTGTCGGCGCGTGTAAGCTCATGCTTTTTGATGATGTTGTTGATATAATCATCAATTGATGCGCAGCCCACAAGACCGGTCTGACTTCTGCCGTTCATAATCTGGCGGTAAATAAAGAAGCATTCTTTTTCTTCTTTTTTGCATATTCCGTCATCAACAAGCTTTTTAAGGTTTTCGGCAGCCTTTTCGTAAACGACCTTGTCGTAAAGGTATGTGTCCTTGGGCAGGTCGATTTCTGCCTTGTCAACATGAAGGAAGGAATAAGGATTGCCTTCAACCATTTCGCGTGCTTCTTCGCTGTTCATAACATCGTAGGGAAGCGCCGCAACTTTATCTGCATATTCTTTATTGGGGCGTACAGCCTTGAAAGGTTTAAAATAAGCCATAAACGAATATCTCCTTACATAATACTACATTATATAAATTTACAACTTTTATTATATAAAGTCAAGTGCGAATGTTATTACAAATTAAGTTAATCATAATAATGCATTCAGTATAAATATTTGCAAAAAACTAGTGACATTAAACAAAATTTGTGATATAATTCTATAAAAATTGCTGTTTTTGGGTTAGGAGAATTCAATTGTTTGAACAGATTATCAGTATTGACAGAATGGAGCATGCTGTAAGCCTTTTCGGCAGCTTTGATGAAAATATCAGAAACATTGAAAAAGAGTATTCTGTTTCGGTTGTTTCACGCGGTTCAGACCTTAAAGTGACCGGTGATGCGGAAAATGTTTCAAAGGCTGTGCGTGCAATAAACGGCTTGCTTGCTCTCATTAATAAAGGTGAAGCATTGACAGAGCAGAATGTGCGCTATGTTATGACCCTTGTAGGTGAAGGCAACGAAAGCCAGATTTCAACAATGGGTAACGACTGCGTGTGTATCACTTCACGCGGCAAGCCTGTCAAACCCAAAACACTCGGTCAGAAGAATTATATTGAAGCAATTAAAAATAATACCATTGTGTTCGGTGTCGGTCCTGCAGGTACGGGTAAAACCTACCTTGCGGTTGCAATGGCGGTGAATGCCTTCCGTGCAAAGGAGGTAAACCGTATTATTCTGACCAGACCTGCCGTTGAAGCGGGTGAAAAGCTCGGCTTCCTGCCCGGTGATTTACAGCAGAAGGTAGACCCTTATCTGCGTCCGCTGTATGATGCGCTTTTCGATATGCTCGGTGCGGAAAACTTTCAGAAGTATCAGGAACGCGGCAGTATTGAGGTTGCGCCGCTTGCATATATGCGCGGCAGAACGCTTGATGACAGCTTTGTTATCCTTGATGAAGCGCAGAATACAACACCTGAACAGATGAAAATGTTCCTTACCCGTCTTGGTTTTAATTCAAAAATGGTTATTACCGGTGATGTTACGCAGATTGACCTGCCCGACGGCAAAAAATCGGGTCTTGTTGAAGTTATTAAAATACTCAAAAATATTGACGATATTGAAGCTATTACATTTAATGATAAAGATGTTGTCCGTCACAGACTTGTGCAGGATATAGTTAAAGCTTATGCAAAGTATGAAGAACGCAAAAAGAATATTAACGGGGGTAAACACCAATGAAAGATAAAATAAAAGTAATAATTACCGATGAACAGGCAAAGGTTAAAATTCCCACTGGTCTGCGTCTGCTTATAAGGCGCAGCTGTACGGCTGTACTTGTCAGCGAAGGCTTTGAAGGTTCAGCAGAAATCAGCGTAACTTTTGTTGACGATGAAAGAATTCACGAACTTAATAACACCTTCCGCAATGTTGATTCTTCAACCGATGTTCTTTCTTTCCCCTTGGGTGAAAACGGAGTTTATGATGTTAACCCCGAAACGGGTGCAAAGCTTCTTGGTGATATAGTCATTTCCATGGAGCATGCTGTTGCGCAGGCAGAGCTTTATGAACATTCCTTACAGCGTGAGGTAGCTTTCCTTACCGTTCATTCAATGCTTCATTTGTTGGGCTATGACCATGTCAACGGCGGACTTGAAAGGGTCAGAATGCGTGAAAAAGAAGAAGAAGTGCTTATTAAACTCGGTTTACATAGGACAAGCAGCTATTATTTAGGCGAAGACGATGAGGTCTGATAATGAAAGCGTTTTTAAAAAGTTTTGTTTATGCTTTTAAAGGTCTTGCTTATCCTGTGCTGAACGAGCGCAATATGCGTGTGCATTTATGCTGCCTATTTTATATGGCGTTCTTTTTATTGAGGTACGATTTTTTTACCGTTTCTAAAACTCAGGCTGCAATTCTTGCCCTTGCAGCAGCGCTTGTTATAATGGCAGAATATATCAATACTGCTGTTGAGCGTGCTGTTGATACAGCCGCAAAAGGCGAAATAAGTGAAAACGCACGCATAGCCAAGGATACCGCTGCCGGTGCTGTACTTGTTGCTGCGATTTTTGCGGTTATAGTTGGTGTAATTATTCTGTTCCAGCCCGCTGCTTTTAAAGCAATGTTTGAATATTATGTTTCCAATCCTTTAAGCTTTGTGCTGTTTTTAATAAGCTTTGTTGCAGCACTTTGTTTCATGTTTGTAAGCCCGTATAAATATTTGAAATTCCTCAGGAGAAAATAATTTTTATGAATAATCAGAAAACTGCTTTTATTGCTATTGTAGGCTGTCCGAATGTAGGTAAATCATCAATTCTCAACCGTTTGCTCGGTGAAAAAATCGCCATTGTTTCCGATAAGCCGCAGACTACGCGTACCCGTATTATGGGTGTGCTTACCGAAGAAGAAACACAGCTTGTTTTTACCGATACACCCGGTTTTCACCGCCCGAAAACAAAGCTCGGCGAAAAAATGATAAAGGCTGTTGACGAAACCATTTCCGGTGTTGATGCCTGCCTTTTCGTTGTTGAACCTGAGGGTGAGCTGCGCGCAACCGAAGAGGAACTTCTCAAAAAATTTGCACAGCAGAAGGCAAGGGTGGTGCTTGCCATAAATAAGGTAGATACAATACCTGAAAAAGAACAGCTTATGCAGCGTATACTCATGTTCTCAAAGCTTTATGATTTTGAGGCAATTGTTCCTGTTTCAGCCGTTAAAGGCGATAATATGATTCCGCTTCTTGATGAGCTTAAAAAGCTCGCCGAACCGGGCTACCATTTCTTCCCGGAGGATACATTGACAGACCAGCCGGAAAGAGTGCTTGCTGCTGAAATGATACGCGAAAAGCTGCTTCGTAATCTTGATAAGGAAATTCCGCACGGCACAGCGGTCAGCATTGAAAAAATGCGTGAGCGTGATGATGCCGAAATTATTGATATAGATGCGATTATTTACTGCGAAAAGGAAAGCCACAAGGGTATAATTATCGGCAAAGGCGGCGCAATGCTCAAGCGCGTTTCCACCAGAGCAAGGGAAGATATGGAGCGCTTTTTTGATTGTAAGGTAAACCTTAAATGCTGGGTCAAGGTAAAAGAGGATTGGCGCAACAGAGAGGGACTTATTCACAATTTCGGCTTGGATTAATTATTTAATTTTTTCCACTAATAATGCGAAAAACTCCCCACAGAATAAAATCAGAAGGGAGTTTTGCTTTGTGGATAAAAACGATGCATGGAAGGTTTTTGCCCTGAGCGGCAAAATTGAAGACTATTTGAAATACAGGGAGATAGCCAATGAGGCTGAATACGGACGGATTGATAATAAGGGAACAGCAGACGGGTGAGGCGGACCGCCTCGTCACCGTCTTAACCCGCGATATGGGCGTTATTAAAGCGTTTGTACGAGGTGCAAGGAGCATAAAAAGCCGTTCGCTTTCAGCAACACAGCTTTTGGGTTACTCCCGTTTTTCAATTTTTATGAACCGCGATACATATACAATAGACGAAGCTGAACCGATAGAAGTTTTTTTCGGTATCAGGAACGATTTTGCCCGTACTTCGCTTGCTATGTATTTTTGTGAGCTGATATGCGAGCTTTCGCCTGAAGGAGCAGATTCGCCGGAACTGCTTTCTTTAGCGTTGAATGCACTTTATATGCTCGCTAATAACAAAATACCCGTGCATCAGCTGAAGGCGGTTTTTGAACTGCGAATTTTAAGCCTTACCGGCTATATGCCCAACCTTTTAGGCTGCTGTGAATGTGAAAAATTTGCCGATGATACAATGTTTTTTGATATTGAGGCTTCACAGCTTTATTGTTCCGCATGTTCAAAACCGCAGCACAGTTATATGCTCGGTATCGGTACGGTAACTGCCATGCGGCATATCTGCCTTTCTGACCCGCAGAAGATTTTTTCTTTCAAGCTTTCAAATGCGGGACTTAAGGAGCTTGCCGATATTGCGGAGCGTTACCTGCTTGCTACCACACAGCGCAGGTATAAATCACTCGAGCTTTATAAATCATTTACATAAAAGAGGTTTAGTATAATGACACCTAAACAACGCAAAAAATACCTGATAAACCGTTGCTATTCTGCGCAGTATGCAAAGCTGCCCGATATGTTCAAAGAGGTTAATGCTCTTCGCTATCCGGGGCTGTGGATAAGCATTTTATCAAACACCGAGCTTTTCAATATTCAGAACCTTACCCCCGATTGTACCGATGTTCTGCTCAATACAAAAGGCGGCTACAGCGCAAACTTTGAAAACCTTGAATATACTATGCAGGTTTTTTATGAGTTAAACTATTATATGCATAAAATGCGCTTTATCGGCGATGATGTGCTGAATTATCCCGATTTTGAAAGGGTAATTAAGCTTACTCTCCGTCTGCCAAAAATCAAATATATCGAAGTGGTCTGTTCAGGCAATACTGTACCTACCCAAGCGCAGTGCGATGTTCTGCGCAACCCCGGTATGAAGGCTGTTGTTGAATCAACAGGAAGTAAGGTTGCTGAAATAGAAGCGCTTTTTGTTGAAAAGGATATAAACTATTCCGTGCGCGAACCCGAAAATAAATGTACATATTGCGAAAATACGCACACAATTTTTGTTGAGGGCAAAATCTTCCGCTGCCCGATTTCAGCTGTTGAATATGCCGACGGCGAAGAAGTTGAAGAAAAAAGCTATTGCGATATTGTTGCCCGCAAGCTTGAAATTAAAGATTTGCGCCTTGCAATTTTCGATATAACGAATGACCCGCCACCGGCAGACTGCGCAAATTGCAATAAGCAATTTGCGAGATAAGAGATAATAAATAATAGTGAATAGATAATAGTTTTTGATGTGGTTTTGCCCACATCTGATTTATAAATTGTAATGTCATTCTAAACGAAGTGAAGAATCTTAAAGCGTAAAAGATTCTTAGCTGCCGCTCAGAATGACATCATTTTTATACCAATCACATAACCGTTTCCTGATTGATTTCCGAAAAGGTTACAAATAGTTACAGATTGGCTCAAAGTATTGCCAAACTGAATTTGTGCTGATAAAATAAAGTCAAGAGGAAATACTTTTCTATCCTCTTGTGTACACATACCCTGGAATAAAACGATCGGAGGATGCGCCAATCACAGAACCGTCCCCTGATTGACCGTTGCAGTCGGCCATAGAAACATCACCATACCCAATATATAAGAAACAATACAACAAATAATATAACAAATAATGTAGGAGGTAGTAATTATGTATCAACCAACACTCGGTACGGGACTCATTCTAACGATGTGTGCACTCGCACTTTTTTTGGATTGGTTGGATCAGATAGAAGCTTTCTTTCAGAACCTGTTTTAACATCAGATGACGGTTCGGATAATGCTTCCGGCAGACCTTTAGTGGTTTTGACAGTGCGTGGAACAGTAACAGTAAGCGAATGGATACTAAATGCTTCTGAAATACTTGATGATGTTCCGGGCGGCTTTGCAACAGGCAAGGATATTGTTATGAGCACGCTTTACGGCAGAAATATTGACAAAGAAGCGTGTCCAAAAATCTATCAGGGGACGGTTCTGTGATAGATTTTGATTTTTCACTTGATTGCCGTTTCATATTGCATTTATACCAAAATACTAAGTGAAGAATTTTAAAAGTGTAAAAGATTCTTCGCTACCGCTCAGAATGACATCATTTTTTAAAAAATTATGCAAATTAAAACACACCGCAGACTTATAAGGTCGCGGTGTGTTTTGCTGTATGGTTATTCTTCTATCAATTCCCATCCGTCAACAATTGTTTCGTCAAAAACATCGTAAATATCAAACGGATCTATATGGCTTACAGCTTTGTAGCGTCTGCCGTCCGTACCGTCGGCTGTGCCGTCTGCAAATGCGTGAATTGTTACGCCATTATCAAGCACCGCTGTGAATAAATAATCTTTTTTTTCGTATTCAATTTCTTTCAGAATCATAAATTCACCCGAGCTTTACATATTTACGGTATTTATGGGCTTTCCGTCAAGAAACGCGAATATATTTTCTTTAAGAATACTGATAAGCCTTTCTCTTGTTTCAAATGCCGCCCAGGCTATGTGGGGGGTTATAAGGCAGCTTTCGCAACCGAGCAGGGGATTATCCGCTTTGGGAGGTTCGGTTGAAAGTACGTCAACGCCCGCACCCGCAATTCTGCCGCTTTTAAGCGCAGCCGCTACAGCTTCTTCGTCAAGCACAGGACCTCTTGATGTGTTTATGAGGTATGCCGTTTTTTTCATTTTACTTATGAATTCTTCGTTTACTATGCCTTGTGTTTTCGGGGTCAGCGGACAATGCATACTGACTATGTCAGAACATTCAAGCATTTCGTCAAGCGAAACAAAACGCACATCTTTTTCATTTTTATACTTATCCGGGTTGGCTGTATGGGCTACAACATTCATACCGAAGGCTTTGGCTATGCCTGCAACCGTTCTGCCGATACTGCCGTAGCCGAATATGCCGAAGGTTTTGCCGTAAAGCTCCTGCAACGGTGTTTTCCAGAAGCAGAAATCCTTACATTCGCTCCATCTGCCTTGCTTAACCTCCGCATTATGTATTGCAACCTTGTTGCAAAGCTCAAGCACAAAGGCAAAGGTAAGCTGGGCGACAGCCGCCGTGCTGTATGCGGGAATGTTTGAAACGGGTATACCGCGGCTTGCGGCATACTCGCAGTCAATAATATTGTATCCGGTACTTAACAGGGCAATGAATTTACATTCAGGCAGTTGTTCAAGCGTCTGCTTTGAAAGGGGAGTTTTGTTAGTGATAATAATATCGCAGCCTTTGCAGCGCGGGATAATATCTTCGTCTGCTGTTCTGTCGAAAACAGTCAGTTCACATACGTTTTCAAGCCATTCCCAGCTTAAATCGCCCGGGTTGGTTGTGTAGCCGTCCAAAATTACAGCTTTCATTTTAAAAAATCACTCCTAATCGGTTGACCTATTGATAAAAATTATATATAATTATAGCGTGTGTTTTTATTTTTTGCAATGCCTATTTTGAAAGGGTGGTGAAAAGCCGTTTGGATAAAACTGCAAAACGCAGGTCCGCAATGAACCTTGCCGGTGTTGTTCTGTTAATTTTCGCGGCAGTTTTCATCGCGCTTTATATTATTTCCACCAGCCCGGAAATTCAGCAATGGTATGCTAAATATGAGGAGATTCTTTACAAAATAGATATGGCTATAGTATCTATCGGCTATACACATATTATTACGATAATAATTTTTTTGATTTATCTTATCAAATGCTTTTTTCCTATCCTAAGTATGCCTGCCGTTTGTATTCTTACCGGTATGGTTTTTCCGGCTACAACTGCAATTATAGTTAATGCCGCAGGCTTGCTGATGATGTTTACGGTTAAATATAATTTCGGTCTTAAATACGGCGGCGGTAAAGCTCAGCGTGTGCTTTATAAAAATCAGGTGTCGCGTATTCTTGTTGAATACAGCGGAAAAGGAAATCCGTGGCTACTGTTTATACTAAGATTTATTCCGAGCTTTCCGATAAATGCCGTCAGTCAGCTATACGGTTCGCTTAAATTCAACTATAAAAAGTATATCATTATTTCAATGGCAGCCTTTATGCCTAAGCTTTTTTCCTATACTTTTATCGGCGTTTCAATTTTCGATCCGCTTTCATTCGGCTTCTTTTTACCGCTTATTTTACTTTTTGCGGTTTCGGGTATTTCAGTTCTCGTACTTAATGCATTGCTTAATCACTTGGAAAAAGTATAATTTATATTTTAAATATTCCGGAAAGGTTGTATATTAATTATGTTTAAGTTTGATGTTGTTAAAAAAGGTCTTGCAGGGGTCGATTTTGATTCTGCGCTCAATTCTCTTTACGGTGCAGATGCCACTGCACAGAAGGAACGCTATTTGCGTGTACTCGATGCTTACGGTGAGCTTTACGGTACAGATTGCGAAGTAGGCATTTTCTCTGCTCCCGGCAGAAGTGAAGTCTGCGGCAACCATACCGACCATAACCACGGTAAGGTTCTTGCAGCGGCAATCAACCTTGATGCTATAGCTGTAGCATCAAAGAATAACAAGGATGTTATCCGCCTTAAATCCGAAGGCTACGATATGGATATGGTCGATATTACCGACCTTGAGCCCAAGAAGGCTGAATATTCAAAGTCAAAGGGTCTTATCCGCGGTGTTTGCGCAGGCTTTGTTGCACGCGGCTATGAAATCGGCGGCTTTGATGCTGCTACGGCTAACGATGTTCTTTCAGGCTCAGGTCTTTCTTCCTCCGCTGCTTTTGAAGTGCTTGTCGGAACAATTCTTAACCACCTTTATAACGACGGCAAGGTAACTCCGGTTGAAATTGCACAGATTGCACAATATGCCGAAAACGAATTTTTCGGTAAGCCCTGCGGTCTGCTCGACCAGATGACCTGCTCTGTCGGCGGCTTTGTATTTATGGATTTCAATGACCCGTCAAAGCCCGTTATCAAGCCTGTCAAGTTCGAGTTTGAATCCTGCGGTCATGCGCTCTGCATTGTAAACACAGGCGGCAGCCATTCAAACCTTACCGATGAATATGCCGCTGTTAAAAATGAGATGATTGCTGTTGCACAGCGTCTTGGTCACGATTATCTGCGTGAGGTTGATGAAGCTCAGTTCTTTAACTCAATCGACCTTATGCGCGGCGTTGTAGGTGACAGAGCCATACTTCGTGCAAAGCATTTCTTCAGCGAAAACAGAAGGGTTGATGCACAGGTCAAGGCACTTGAAGCTAAAGAATTCGGCGAGTTCAAAAAGCTTGTTGTAAAAAGCGGTCAGTCCTCTTATATGTACAACCAGAATGTTTATTCCGTAAAGGATCCGGTTTCACAGCCTGTATCACTCGGTCTTTGCCTTTGCGAAGAACTGCTTGAGGGCAAGGGGGCATGGCGTGTACACGGCGGCGGCTTTGCAGGTACTATTCAGGCGTTTGTGCCTGTTGATATGCTCCGCGAATTCAAGCGCAGAATGGAGCTTGTTTTCGGCAAGGGTAATTGCTATGTGCTTTCAATCAGACCTGTAGGCGGAACAAACGTAATATAAAATTTACAGGGCGGGTTTACCGCCCTTTTTATAGTAAGTTAAGGAGAATGGACATGGAAATGTTTGATTTGCTCAGAACGCTGTGCGAAGCAAACGGCACTTCGGGCAATGAAACCGAAGCTGCCCAAATTGCAGCAGAGCTTTTGGGAAAATATATGCCTGTAACTATTGATGTAAGAGGCAATGTTATGGGTGATACAGGTGCAGAAGGTAAAAAAATACTGCTTGATGCACACCTGGACCGTATAGGTTTTACCGTTACGGCTATTGACGAAAAAGGCTTTCTTAAAGTTGCAAGGGTCGGCGGTATTGACCCGATTGTGCTTGCCGCATCGGAAGTTACGGTACACGGTAAAGAAAAGGTATACGGTGTAATTACATCAACACCGCCCCATCTTTCCAAAGGTGCAGATAAAAAAGCGCAGGAAATTTCCGATATTGCAATTGATATCGGAATGACAAAAGAAGAAGCAGAAAATGTTGTTTCCTTGGGCGACAGAATAACAATGAACGGCGATATCAAGCCCATGCTCGGCAGCCGCGTCTGCGGTGCGGCACTTGATGACCGCTGTGGTGTTGCCTCAATACTGCGTTGCCTTGAAATACTTGGCGATAAAGTTAAAGAGTTACCGATTTGCGTTATGTTTTCTGCTTGCGAAGAAACAGGAGGCAGCGGTGCGCAGGTGGGCAGCTTTACGGTTCAGGCAGATGAATCAATTGCTGTTGATGTCAGCTTTGCAAAAGCGCCGGGTGTAAAAGATACAGTTTATGCCAAGCTCGGCGAAGGCACAATGATTGGTTATTCACCGTCGCTTGATTTTGAAATTTCACGCAGACTTGAAGCTATTGCCAAAGATAAAGGTATAAAGTATCAGACGGAAGTTATGGGTTCATCAACCGGTACTAATGCCGATGAAATCTGTGTTTCGGGTAAAGGTACAAGAATGGCTCTGCTTTCAATTCCGCAGCGTAATATGCATACAGCCGCAGAGGTTGTTGATGTAAACGATATTGAAGCAACGGCACAGCTTATGGCTGAATATATTCTTCATAGGGGAGGCAAAGCAAATGCTTGAATTAATCAAAAAACTTTGCTCTCTTGACGGTATATCAGGCAGAGAAAATGCTGTTCGCGATTTTATAATTTCGCAGCTGCCAGAAAATACCGAATACTCGGTTGATGCAATGGGTAATCTTATAGTTTTTGCCAAAGGCAGAAAGCCTGCCAAAAACAAGGTTATGCTTGCCGCGCATATGGACGAAGTCGGCATGATAGTGACATATATAACCGATGACGGACTTATTAAGTTTGCAAATGTCGGCGGTATTGATACAGCTGTTCAGCTTGGCAGACGCGTTAAAGTAGGCGAAAGGCAGCTTGCCGGTGTAATCGGAGTTACTCCTATTCATCTTCGCCGCGGTGATGATGAATTGAAAATGCCTGTGGCAGATTCGCTCTATATTGATGTAGGTGCAAGCAAAAAAGAAGAACTTGACGGTCTTGTAAATCCCGGTGATATGATTGCTTTTGACAGCGGCTGTGTTGAGTTCGGTTCAATGCTCAAAGCAAAGGCTGTTGATGACCGTGCAGGCTGTGCGGTACTTCTTGATATGATTATAAAAGGTGTGGAGTTTGACACTTGGTTTGCCTTTACCGTTCAGGAAGAAGTCGGCTGCCGCGGTGCCGGTTGTGCTGCTTTTGCTGTTGCACCCGATTACGCTGTGGTAGTGGAAACTACAACGGCGGCGGATATTTCGGGTGTAAGCGGTGAAAAACAGGTTTGCAAAGCAGGTGGCGGTGCTGTTGTTCCGTTTATGGATGCCGGTACGGTCTATTCACCCGAATTATATGCGCTTGCAAACCGCATTTCAAAGGAAAAAGGCTTTAAAATGCAGACAAAAACAATGGTTGCAGGCGGCAACGATGCAAGAGCAATAAATACAAGCAGAAGCGGTGTTAAAACAATAACTGTTTCTTTTGCAACGCGTTATCTTCATTCGCCGTCGTGTGTGATAAATAAAAACGATATTGATGAAATGTCAAAGGCTGTTAAATATATAGCGGAGGAATTTGCAAATGCTTAAATTTATCGAAACGCAGGAGGAGGCAGATATTCTCAAAGAATTCTGTACTGACAGCTTCGGTCTTACTATTGCTTCCCTGCTTGATTCCTATCCCGCAGGAAGTGATATCTGCAAATTCTGGATGCAGATTACAGGTGACGAAATTACTGCTGCACTTTGCAGCATGAACGGCGATATTGTTCTTTCTTCAAATTTGCGTGCGGATTATGATGAGCTTGCCGAATTTATAAAAACAATCGGCTATACAAATATTCTTTGCCGCGCAATGGATGTTGTAAGCCTTAATATGTTTGCCTGTGGTTGCGGTCAGGTGTGGCGCAGAAATGCTTTGCCTTCAATAAAGTGCAATTATTCAATTCCCGGTACCGTGGCTGAATTCAGAGCGATATTTGAGCTTCTCGGTATCAAAAGTGAATTTGAGCCGTGGTTTGCCGATATAAGCCGCAGAATAAATGTGGGTACAGCCGATATGCGCTATATCGAAAAGGATGGTAAAATTGTTGCTACTGCTTCGCTTGTTCATATCAGCGGCGACAGGGCTATACTCGGTGCTGTTGCAACCGATAAAGAATACCGTAAGCAGGGTTTGGCAACCGATTTAATCAATTCATTCGGCGATAAAACAATATATCTTCGCTGTCTGCCGTCGTTGAATCCGTTTTATCAGAAAATAGGGTTCAAAAGCGTTGATGTGTGGGCAGAAATAAAACAAGGAAAGTAAATAGAAATGAACAGTTTTTTTAAAGTTGATGATGTTATTGCAAGGGCAAGCGAAAAAGCCATGCAGACTGCGGCGGCTTCCTTTGCACATATTGATGAAATAAGGGCTTATAACCAGGAAAAAGTACTTGCAGCTTTTGTTAAAAACAGCGTAACGGAAAGCCACTTTACCGAATCTACAGGTTACGGCTACGGCGACAGAGGCAGAGATGTGCTTGACGCTGTTCTTGCCGATTGTGTCGGTGCGGAGGATTCTCTTATCCGCCACAGCTTAACCTGCGGCACACATACGCTTGCTGTTGCGCTTTTCGGTATGCTTCGTCCGGGCGATACCATGCTTTGTGTTACCGGTACACCGTATGATACCATTCATTCGGTTATCGGTCTTACCGGCAGCGGTATGGGTTCGCTCAAAGATTTCGGTGTAACCTACAAGCAGGTTGATTTGCTGCCTGACGGTACGGTTGACTATGAAGGAATCGAAAAAGCTTTGCAGGAAAAGGTTGCAATGGTTTATATTCAGCGTTCAAGAGGTTATTCGTTAAGACCGAGCCTCGGTATGGCTGAAATTGAAAAGATTTCAAAAATTGTCAAAGCCAAAAGCGATGCGGTTATTATGGTTGATAACTGCTACGGCGAATTTGTTGAAGCAACCGAGCCTGTTTCTCACGGCGCGGATATCATTGCAGGTTCACTTATTAAAAATCCCGGCGGCGGTATTGCAAAATGCGGCGGCTATATTGCAGGCAGGGCAGACCTTGTTGAAAAATGCTCCTACCGCATGACAACTCCGGGTTTGGGACGAGAGGTAGGACCTTCTTTAGGTCAGACAAGGGGACTGTTTATGGGACTCTTCAACGCTCCGCATATTGTCGGTGAAGCGCTTAAAACAGCTGTTTTTGCCGCAAGCCTTTTTGAACAGCTCGGCTACGAAACAACTCCGTTAAGCTCAGAAAAGCGTGTTGATATTATTCAGGCAATCAAGCTCTGCAACAGCGAAACTCTTATTGCTTTCTGCCAGGGCTTGCAGAAGGGCGCACCGATTGATTCAAATGTATGCCCTGAGCCATGGGATATGCCGGGCTATGACAGTCAGGTTATTATGTCCGCGGGTGCATTTACCGGCGGTTCTTCAATTGAGCTTTCGTCTGACGCTCCGCTGCGTGAACCCTATGCAGTATGGATGCAGGGTTCGCTCAATTTCGACAGCGGTAAAATAGGTATCATGCTTGCTGCACAGGAAATTTATAAAAGGGGTTTGCTTAAATGAGTAGTTACAGATATGACGGCATAACTCCCGAAACATTAATGCTGCTCAGCGAAAACCGTTTTCGCAACAGTAAAGAGTTTTACGAAGCAAATAAACAGAAGATAAAAGCGGGTATTACAATACCACTTCAGCAGGTTATCTGCGCTCTTTCCGATACAATAATTGAAATTGATGAAGATATACCGATTGTTCCGCAGAAAATGGTTTCTCGCGTGCGCAGAGATACGCGCTATACCAAAGATAAAAATATGTACCGCGAAAATCTCTGGACCATGTTTACACGCGATAAGCATGCTTTGCCTCATTTTCCCTGTATGTGGTTTGAGGTTGCGCAGAACGGATATTCGGGCGGTGTAGGCACTTATTATGCGCCGCCGCGAATGATGGAGCTTTTCCGTCAGGAAATTGCCGCAAGACCCGATGATTTTTATGATGCGGTAATTATCGCAGAAAGAAGCGGCGCAGAATTCCACGGCGATTTTTATAAAAAGGGTAAACCCGGCTGTCCCATGGCCGTGCTTGAGCCGTATTACAACTGCAAAAGCCTTGCATTCATGTTTTATTTTCCGAACCTGAATGAGCTTTCGGATAGCGATTTTATCGAAAAAATCCGTCCGATTTATAAAGCGTTCAAGCCCATGTATGATTTTTTGCTTGACGTTGCATTTAAATATTCTGCTGAAACGGCAAAATAGTTAAAGATTTATTGACGAAATACTTAAACTGTGTTAAAATTCCAAATATAGTAATTGTTTACAAAAACAGGAGGAATATTTAATGAAATTTCAAAAATTCGGCAAAAAAATAATGGCTGCTGCCGTTGGCGGTGCTATGCTTCTTACAATGGCACCTATGGCTTTTGCTGCCGGTGATGTCGATTACAAAATTAACAATCCTTACGATGGTGTTAATTTTGAAACCTATAATGTTTATAAGGGTGACCTTCACAGCCACACAACCTTCAGCGATGGTCACGATTCTCTTCCTGCAATGACAGAAAGGCACTATGAACTCGGCTTTGATATTTATGCAAGAACTGACCACAGCACAGTTTCTTACGGCTATATGAAGCACGATTATGTGCCGGCAATGAAGGTTCTCGGTCTTATCAAAAACGGTGTTGTCGGCGGTGAAGTTCTTTCTGAAAACGGTACTGCCGGAAACGGTAAGGCTTATAAGGTTGAAGTTTCCTCAGCAGGTGATGAATATTATTCACAGGACGGCGGTCATAAAATGATTTCTGTTCCGTGGGGTAATGAACAGAACGGTACTTCCTTTAACAATGCTCATGTAAATACATGGTTTGTTGATTACGGTAACGGCAGACTCGGCGGCACAAGCGATTACGAGGGTATCATCAAGGCGATTGATGAACGCGGCGGTCTTTCCGTTATTAATCACCCCGGTGAATATACCAACGCACGCGATGAGGTTTATACGGAAGATGCATACAATAAAGATAATGTAAGTTATAATTATAAAATAAACAAGTTTGAAAATATTCTTCTCAATTATGATTCCTGCATCGGTATCGATATTAACAGCAAGGGTGACGGCAGAACACGCCACGACAGAAAGCTGTGGGATATTCTTCTGACTGACCTTGTTCCCTACGGCAGAAATGTTTACGCTATAGCTACAACAGATGCTCATAATCTCGGCATAGTTTATTCCGGCTATACAATGCACTACATGGCAGAAAATACTTCCGCAAACCTTAAAGCAAATATGGCAAACGGAGAATTCTTTGCTGCGAGCAAATATATAGGCAATTTCAATGAGCTTGTAACTCTTCGCGATGAACTTGTTGCTTCCAACAATTCTGCAGCATCGGCTATGGTTGAAAAGCTCAACGCTATTATTGAGCAGAGCAAGCTTGAAATGGCAAATGGCGAAGACGGTCAGAAATATGAAGCACCCGAGGATAAGGCATCTCCGCTTTTCACAAATGTTGTTGTTGATGAAGATGAGGACACAATAGCTCTTACAGCAGAAAACGCACTTATAGTTCATTGGATTGCAAACGGCAAGGTTATCCATGTCGGCAATACAATCGACCTTGATAATTATTCCGATAAAATCGGCAGTTATGTCCGTGCAGAAGCGTATGGCGAAGGCGGCGTAATGTATACTCAGGCGTTTACACTTGAGTATGACGGTGCCCCGGTTGCAGCTGAAAGAGAATTTTTTGTAGACCTTGGCGGTATCGCAACTGCAATCTGCGATATTCCCGTTAAGTTCCTGCTTTCAATTCTTCCGCTTAACTTTATTGCAACTATTTTCGGTTAATAAAATTAAAGCTTACATCGCCGTGATTTTTAAAAATTACGGCGATGTTTTTATGTTGACACACAGAATACACATTGTTGGTTTATTATACAATTGAAAGGAGTTGATGCTTATGTATAAAATTCTTGTTTGTGACGATGAAGTAAAAATACGCGAAACTTTTTATGATTATCTTTCAGCAAAGGGCTTTGAAGTTACGCTTTCAGCCAATGGCAGGGAAGCGGTAGAAAAGTGTAAAACCGATAGCTTTGATTTGGTTATACTTGATGTCATGATGCCCGAAATGAACGGGCTTGAAGCCTGTCGCCGTATTCGTTCAGTATCCGATACTCCTGTGCTTTTCCTTTCTGCCTTGGGGGAAGAACGGGATTTGCTGAAGGGCTACAGCCTTGGTGCGGATGATTATATTGTAAAGCCTTTTCCGTTGGCTGTGCTTGCGCAAAAGTGCAATGCTTTAATCAGTCGCTACAGAGGCAGCACTTTGCAGGAAGAAATATGCTTTTGCGGTATTACTTTGAATAAACCCAAACAGCTTGTAACGGTTGACGGCAACATAATTGAGCTTTCAAACAAAACATTCAGGCTGCTTGAACTGTTGATGATAAATAAAGGTATTGTTTTATCGCGTGAGCAGATTTTAGCCAAGGTCTGGGGCTGGGATTATGACGGTGATGAAAGGACCGTTGATACCCATATCAAAAAACTGCGTAAAGCCTTGGGCGAAAAATCGGTGCATATTAAAACGGTTATCGGCGGCGGATATTCGTTAAGAGAGGAGTGAAAGCGGTATGACAAAAAAGAAAATGGTGGCTTTGATTATTGTCGGTGTAACGGTTCTTTTCAGCTGTTCTACGGTAATCAATTATTTCAGCGCGCAGGAAATGCTGCTTGATAATCTGCAGGGTTTTTGGAACAGTATGTATACAATTGAAGATGATATAAATAATTTCAGCGCTGATATTAACGATGTAAGCAGAAGAATTACCTTTTCATCCCCTGTATATGGAACATTTTCAAAGCCGTCCTATGCTTTTGCCATGCTTGACAGACAAGGTGAAGTTCTTTTTAAAAGCGAAAGCGGAATATGGTGGAAGGGCTATGATGAAGAAAAATTCAACTACCTTTCGCTTGAGCCCTTTTTACGCGACGATTTGAGGAAAGAAATACTTGATTTTCAGAAGGAAAGTGATGGCCGTTTTCTGATTATGCGCGAATTAAAGGTGCATTTTAACGGCGAAGAATACTTCCCTGTATCCTTTGTACTTGATAATCAGCGGAAAGAGTTAAGAACCTTTATCCTCTCCGATTTTGAACCTACAGAAACTATCCTTGAAAGCAATGCCTATCTATATTATTCATTATATGATTTTGAAAAAACGGGTATTGACCATAAATACTACTTAAAATCGCAGGAAAAGCTGCAGAACAAAATAGAAAATTTTGTTTTCAAGACGAATGACTATGGAGGCGGTGGCGGCTTTGGCGGCGGTGCAATGGATTATGAAAGTGTGGGCAATGATTACGCTTTTTACTATTTTGTTGATTACAGCGAGTTCTATAAAACAATTTCGTCTGATGAATTTTTTGGAATGACATTTTATATGTCACTAATGTTCTTTATAACAGGTTCAATAATCATAATTGTTGCCTGTAAGCTGTATAACAAGAATCAGAATATGAATTCAGCAAAGCGTGCCTTTACTTCAGCTGCTGCGCATGAACTTAAAACACCGCTTACCGTTATTCAGAACCGCTGTGAATGTGTAATGGAAAATATAGCACCCGATAAAAACGGCGAATATATAAAATCAATATATGATGAAGCATTGAGAATGAACGGTATAGTTAAATCGCTTCTTACCTACAACCGTTTGTCTGATGCCACAAAAATCAACAAAGAAAAAGTTGATTTAAGCTGTATTGTTAAAGCAGAGCTTGAAAAATACAGCGTATTTGCAGAAGATTTCGGTGTCAGTTTATCATCGGAAATTGAAGAAAACATATCAGTTTTGGCTAACGCTGAACTGATTTCAATAGCTGTTGATAATTACCTGTCCAACGCTGTTAAATATTCTTCAGGAGATAAAAAAGTAAAAGCAGTATTAAAGAAAGACGGGAAAGAATTTAAATTCAGCGTGTTCAATGAAGGCGAAAAAGATATTTATATAAACAGTTCTGTGTGGGATGTTCTTTCAAGGAATGATACTGCCCGCAACAGCAAGGATAATTCAAGCGGTATGGGCTTACCGATATGTAAGCATATATTCAGACTGCACGGTTATAAACATTGGTTTGATATAAAGTTTGGGCGGGTCGGTTTTTATTTCAGCGGCAAAACAGAATAAAAAATTCAAGGCACATCAGCATTTAAACTGATGTGCCTTTACTCATTATTCGTTTGCTTCCGGTTTGGGGTCTTCTGAAATGTTTGTTTCTGTCACTTCGGGAATTTCATCTGATTTAAAAGTTAATTCGCCGTTTTCATCAACAGTATATTCAATTATTTCCTTTTCGCTGCCGTAACCTGCGAGAACAGCCATTATGAGCTTTTTCTTGCGGAAAATAACGAACAGAAGGATTAATGCGAGAATTGTTACTGCTGAAACACAAATGCCTATTTTAAGGCCTCTTGCTTCATATTTCAGCTCTATATCGTGTTCACCCTCTGAAACATAGAAGCCGATGAAGCCGTTGCCTATTTTACATTCTTCCATTTCGGTTTTGCTGACGCGTTCGCCGTCAACATAAATTTGCCAGCTTTCATCGTAGGGGATTGAAGTGTAGAATAAGCTGTCTTCAGGAGCTGTAACGCTGCCCTTGATTACAGTTTCGTCAAAGGTGTCAACCTCAAGCTGCTGAGCCTTGAGAATATCGTAGCCTTTTTGGAACTTTTCCATATCCATGCTGCATACATAGATATCGATATAGCCTGAATTGCCGTTGTCAATCGGCACATTTATGCTCAGCGTTGTGCCCGCTTCAATCACACCGAGTCCGAATATATGCTCTGAGCTGAAATTTTTTGTTATGCTCTTTTCACCAAAGCTGATTGTAACATCTTCAATGTTTGATGATTTAAGGTAAACATAATAGTCGGCAGTTTCGTTTAATACATAGTCAGTTGAGAAGTTTGCGCTTGCATCGTCTACGGTGCGGAAAAATACAAGCTCGCCCGTATCAAGTCCCGAACTGAACTCGTTTATATTGTCGTAATAAACGCTGTCAACGGGAAGAATGGAAAATACCTCGGGAATACCTGTTGCACGCTCAAAGTAGTCGTTCTGAACCTTGAACGGGTTATCGTTTGCATAGTCCCAGCCAAGCACCTCTCTGCCGACACAGTAGCCGATGTTGAGATGATAGTTGTTTTCATATGCTGCAAACTTATCGTGTGTGGTTACCTTGGTGTAAATTTCATCACTCGGTGCAGGGGTGATTGTTGAGTTGTCAACAATGTATTTAAGCGAGGTCATCATGTTGAAAACAGGTGTCTGGAAGCCGTTGTAGGTGTAGCTGTTTATAAAGTTACCGTCCATACCGAGGTAGTGTACAAGGTTGGAGGTCTTTTCGTAAGCCATTGATGAGAATATTGAAACGCCGTTGTAATCGTACCAGCTCGGGTCCATTCTTGTGCGAAGGTCAGTCAGCTCCATACGATAGAATTCGCCGTTTTCGCGCTTGTCAAGCTTGGATTTTATGGTCTGGAAATCATCATAATCTGATACATAATACTGTTTCTGCTGCTGCATTACATAGTGGGATGTGTTGCCTATTGCAGCTTCCGATACAACACAGCAGAAAAGCAGGAGTGCTATTGCGCTGTGCTGATATTTGCCGGTCTGCATCATTAACATAACAAGCGTATAGAAGGCAATGAAAACAATAGTTGTTATAACCGTATCTTCATTTACATTCTTTGAGCCTATCTTTTCTGCAAATACAACAAATGCCATTGCGGCAATTCCGGTTGTAATAAGCATTTTCTGCGGATAATCGCCGATATTAATAAGCACCTTGTATGCCATTGTAAGCAGTACGAAGGAATAAACATAGCTTAATCTGTACGGCAGGTCATTCGGGAAATGGAAGCCGTGCCAGATGTAGTTGAGCATATTGATGTTAAAACTTACAAAAAGTATACCGAGCAAAGCAACGTAGCATACCTTTTCGCGTCTTGTATGCTTTTTGGAATATAGGAAAAGGGGAGCCAGCATAGCTGTAATAACACCGCAGTAAATGTTGGGTAATACATCTTCGCCGCTGCTGCGTATGGTAGGCTCAAGCGAAACAAGGTGGTTTGCAATAAAATCGAAGATTTTGAAGTAGGTTTTTGCTTCCTCCGGGAATGTACCGGAAGTTGCCGAAGAGCTTTGAAGAATAAATACTGTAGGCAGAAGAATAAAGGCTGCAATACCTGCTGCACCTATGGAAGCACCTGCAAAGCGCACACCGGAGTTTACAAGCCTTGAATTGCGAAGGTTATAAATTGCAGACGCTTTTTGCGGCTTTAATCTGTTGCCTTCTGCGTCATAATAACGCTTAACGGTAAACTTTTCTGCAAAGGCATACTGGCTGAAATAATAAATCAAAAAGTAAATTACAGAGAAAATACAGATAATATAAGCCATGTAATAGTTGCTTATCATAACAGCGGCAAGGGAGAACATATAGGTTCTGAACCTGCCGTTTTTTATTATCTGCTCAATGCCGTACATAACCAGCGGGAATATAGCCATTGCATCAATCCACATTACGTTCCAGTAGTACGCAATGAAGAAGCCGCAGAATGAATACAGCACGCCGAAGGCAGAAATTGAAAAATCGTTCTTGCCTGTTGATTTGCGCAGGTAGTATGAGAAAAATGCACTTGCAAAAGCCGCTTTGAACAGCACCATAAGCGAAATTGCTTCGGGCATATTCTTATGACCCAGCAACAGCATGAATATGGCTGTAGGGCTTGCAAGGTAATTGCTGAAATTACCCAGGAAATTCGAACCCAAGCCCGTAGTCCACGAATATACAAGGCTTTCTCCCTGGGTTATTCTGTCGTAAAGCTCTGCAAACAACGGACCGTACTGATGGTAAAGGTCCATGCGCAGCACTGTGTAATCGCCAAAGGGTATTACATTAAAGCAGTAATAAACTATGACCATTACGAATGCTGAGGCACCAAACGCAAGCAGTGAATATCTGTTGCGTGAAGCCGCCTGAACAAGTTTGTTCTTTTTCACTTCCTTAACACTCCTTAAAAAATAAGTATAAATATATTACCATATATTCTCTTTTTTTTCAACACTTTTGTATCAGCAGTAACTACAGTTATCATTAATCAAATTTTACCGCTTATTCATATTATCGGACAAGATGACATAAATATGTGATATAGCAAAAGCAAAGGAGTGTTCAAAACGGTTAAAAACAGTATTGAAAGGTTCAATGAAGCGGCATCCTTTACAGGTCAGCGTATACGCAAGCTGCTGTATGCTTTGCCCAAGGAGATTAAAGCCGATACAAGTGAAATAAGAATAAGGTGCGGCAGACCTGTTATGTTAAGCGGAATGTACGGAGATATATTCCTGTGCGAAAATGCGAAAATAAGCTATATTCCCGATTCATCAGCCTGCCGTGTGTCAATAAACGATATTGAGCAATGTTTTCATACCGTATGCGGCTATTCTGTGCATACACATCAGAACGGCATATGTAAGGGGTTTGTAACTCTTTCGGGCGGACACCGCGCAGGTATAGCCGGTACTGCTGTCTGCGATAAAAACGGTATCGGCAGTATCCGGGATATATCCTCAATAAATATCAGAATTTCGCGTGAGTACATAGGCTGTGCCGATTATCTGTTCAAAAAAGTGAAAGAGAACAAAGCAAAAAGTCTTATAATTGCAGGTACACCTTCAAGCGGAAAAACAACCCTTCTGCGCGATTTTGCGCGTCTTATTGCAGGGGAAGAAGGCGGATACCGTAAAACCGTAATTATTGATGAACGCGAAGAAATAGCAGCCTGTTCAAACGGTATACCGGGCAACAGTATAGGAATAAGCAGCGATGTTCTGAGCGGCTATCCGAAAAAAGAGGCTGTACTTATTGCTGTTCGTTCGATGGCGCCGCAGAATATAATTATTGATGAAATAGGCAGCGTTGAAGAAGCGGCAGCGATAGAGGAAGGTGTAAACACAGGTGTTGATTTCTTCTTGAGTGTTCATGCCGCAGATGAAAGTGATTTGCTCCGCCGTCCGCAGATATCCCGTTTGCTTAATACCGGAGCTTTTTCTCATGTTGCATTTTTGAGCGGAAGACATACGCCGTCACAGGTTAATCGCTTTATTTCGGTTGAGGATTTGAAATGTTTGAACTGATGGGTGCTATATTGCTGTCTGTTTCCGCGGTGCTGTGCGGTTTTTATACGGCTAATGTCGTGAAAATAAGGTGTTGTATATTGGAAGAATGTGTTACCCTTATCCGTTCTGTGGCTTCACAGATTGATTATGCCGATGAGCCTGTTCAGAAAATTTTACAAAATACAGTAAAAGGGTACGATTATAAATTTCTTAATTTTTTAAAAACGGTGGCTGAAACAGAGTTTGCAGACGGCTTTGATAAAACATGGTGCAACTGTATCGAAAAAGAATGTACCGGGTTTTACTTTGAAAAACAAACGGTTGAGCTGCTTAAAGCCTTTGGTCAGAAGCTCGGAAAAACAGATTCTTCGGGTCAGAAAGAGCTTTGTGCGTATTACGAGCGTAAGTTTGAACAACTGATAAATATAACCAACGAAAAAAGAAACGAAAAAATGAAGCTCTGCCGTGTTACAGGCTTTGCAGTCGGAGCAATAATTTTTGTTTTTGCCGTATAAGGGGACACAGAAAATGGATATAGCGCTTGTTTTTAAAATTGCATCAATCGGACTTGGTGTTGCGGTAATTCATCAGGTGCTGTCAAAATCGGGAAGGGATGAATACGCCATGCTTACCACGCTTGCAGGTGTTCTTGTAGTGGTTATGATGCTTTTACCGCATCTTACCGAGCTGCTTTCGGATTTACAGAATCTTATGGATTTTTAATATGGAAATAACAAAAATTCTCGTTGTTGCAGTGTGCTGCTGTGTTTTTTCAACTCTTGTTTCACAGTTCAAACCGGAGTTTTCCGTACTTATTCAGCTTTGCGGTGTAGCGTTGGTTGCATTGCTTATTTTCGACTGCACTATAGAAATCTTTTCACTTACAAAGGATTTAACGGCAGGTATACAAATAAACAATGAGTATATTTTTCTTCTCTTAAAAGCTGTGATTATTGCGGTATGCGGAAAAGTAGTCTGCGATGTTTGTTCCGATTGCGGAAACAGGGCGGTAGCAACCTGTGTTGATATTGCCTGCCGTTTGTCTGTGTTGCTGCTTGCTTTTCCGATGTTAAAGGTGTTGCTTGGACTTGCAACGGAATTAATTGAAAAATGAAAATTAAAAATTTACTGAGAATTTTAATAATTGTTTTTTTCTGCTATTCGTTATCTGTGGGCGTTTCTGCAATTGAATCCGCTTATTTTGAACAGCAACTTGAAGCGAGCGGTGCAGATAAACTGTGGGATACACTTACTGCTGAAGATGAGGAATTGCTTGAAAAGCTGGGTATAGAAAAGCAGAATTTTGATAGTGTTTTTGATGTTTCATTCAGGAATATTGCGGATTTTTTTTATGAACTTATCCGCGGCGAATATACATATGTTATAAATACTTTGGCTGTTCTGTTGGCTGCGGTTTTAATTGTTGCCGCTGTTAATCAGTTTGTGCCGGAAGGGTCAGAAACAGCAAGAATTCTCGATTTTATTTCTTGTGTTACTGCGGCAGTTTTGCTCTTCAATTCAATATCTTCGTGTATAACCAACGCTGTTTCCGCTTTCAGCTGCAGCAGTAATTTTATTGTGGCTCTTGTTCCGGTTTTAGCCGCTGTTATAACCGTATCGGGCTTGCCTGCGCTTGCATTAACCTATAATTCTTTAAGCTTTGCCGCTGCTCAGTTTGTTTCGTATGCCGCTGAGTCCTTTATAGTACCGCTTATCAGGGTTGTATTTTCTTTGAGTGTTATTTCTTCTGTAAGTAATGCTCTCAACATAAGCAGGTTTGTTGACTTTTTTAAAAAGGTTACAGCCTTTATTTTTACTTTTTCCTCTACCGTTTTTATAACTATGCTTTCAATGAAGGGTATGCTTGCCGCTGCGGCAGATAATGTTGCGGTGAGAGGTGTCAGATTTCTGATAGGCAACATTGTTCCCGTTGTGGGTGGTGCTGTAAGTGATGCATATTTATCTATAGTGGGAACTTTAAATCTTGTGAAAAGTACGGTTGGCGTGTTTGCGGTAGCAGCTGTTGCAGTAATAAATCTGCCTGTTATTATTCAATGTGTGCTGTGGATTTTTTCGCTGAATTTACTTTCTGTATTTTCTGATGTTTTTTCGCAAAATCAGCTATCCCGTATGTTCACTTCTGCTTCGTCGGCACTTACGCTGCTTGCTGTATCGGTGCTTTTTGAAATGCTTGTTTTTCTGCTTTCGCTCGGTCTTGTTCTTGTTATTAAAGGGGGCGGGTGAATGGTAGAGGTTATAAAAGGTTGGGCAGCGAGCGTAGCAGTTGCTGCAGCAGTATCTGCCATTATCGGCTTTCTGACACCACAGGGAGGTATTCAGAGGTCCGTTAAATTTCTTACCGGTGTATTTACGGTACTAATGTTTGTTTTACCGCTTAAAAATGTTGATTTTTCGTTGAGTGAATATACATATTCAATTGAAGAATCGATTTTGAAATATGAGCTTGAAGAAACGGTTGAAAAGCAGGTTTCGGATTCTTTGGCTGAACAGATAAAGGGCGAAATATCTGCGTTTCTTAATAAAAACCATGTGATAGGTTATGAAATTGAAACAGAGATTAATATTGATAATCAGAAAAATATAAGTATTGAAAGTATAGTTATAAATTTACCTGATATATACTCGGAAAAAACGGGGGAAATATATGCGTTTGTAAAAGAGAAATTCAACTTTGAACCACAGTTTTATTATTTTGGAGAAGGCTGATGAAAAAGAATGCAGATGTGCTGAAAAATCTTTTGAGCGGAATAAAAAAAGATAAAAAACAATTGCTGATTATAACTATAGCGGCAATTGGTATTATACTGATTGTTATATCTGACTTCGGTGCTTTAAAAGCTGATACTGAAGAAGCCACAACAGCTGAAAGCAACATTTTCAGTGAAGCTGAATATACGGAAAATCTTGAAAATAAACTTGAAGATATGATATCTTCTCTCAACGGTGCGGGAAGAACAAAGGTAAGCGTTACGCTTGAATGTGATTACGAAACCGTTTATGCACGAGATGGCAGCTATTCGCAAAAGGATGGTGCCAGTGACGAAGAAAACGAATACATAATTATTGACAGCGATAAACAGGAGGGAGGACTTGTTCTTAAAACAGTAACCCCTAAAGTAAGGGGAGTTGCCGTGCTTTGTGAAGGCGGTGATTTGCCGCAGGTTGAAATTGCGGTGTGTGAAATGCTGGAAGCTCTGCTTGATGTAGGTGCAAATCATATAAGCGTTTCAAAAATTCAGTAAAAGGAGATAAAACAATGAATGTAATCATCAGAAAAAGGCAGATAATTATGGCAGCGCTTGTGCTGGCGCTCGGTTCGGCGGTGTTTGTAAATTGGTATTTTACCCGCCCTGAAATGCAGGCAGCAGAGGTTGAAGGCAAAGAGCCGCAAAGTTATTCCGTTATAGGCGATGCACAGTATGTTTCTTCTTCGGGAGAAAAGGGGAATACGGAAATTGCCGTTGATTCCGATTCGCTTTCATTGCAGCGTACCCAGCGCAGTAAAGCGCACGATGAAGCGTTTGAAATGCTGAACAAGGTAATAAACAGCTCTTCGGCTTCTGCTTCTGCGGTTGATAAAGCGGCGGAACAGCTTGCGGAACTGACTTCTGCAATAAAGCTTGAAAGCGATATTGATGCACTTATCAACGCAAAATGCGGCTTTGGCTGTATAACAACAATAGGTGAATCGGAAATTCAGGTTGTGTGCGAAAAGGGCTCGCTTTCAAGCACTTCCATACTGCAGATTAAAGAAATTGTTATGAAGCATACGGAATTTGATGCCGAGAATATTACAATATTTGAAAATAAATAAAAAAGTATTGTATATTTATAAATATGTGGTATAATAGCCCATAGGAAAAAAGGAGGTCGTATAAAGTGAACAACGCAACAGGCAGCCCTGCAACAGGGCTTGTTATATCGGATGAAGTTATTGCGTCAATTGCCATGTCGGCAGTTAAAGATGTAGCCGGCATAGGTAAGCTTGTTCAGCGTCCTACTAACCTTAAGGGTATGGTTGGCATGTACGAAGGCGCACAGAAGTATGTCGAAGTTTACAAAACCGATAATGTATATACTCTCAAGCTTCACATTACAGTGAATGATGACTGCAAAATTCCCGTTGTAGCGGCCGAGGTACAGAAATCGGTCAAAAATGCAGTACAGGAAATGACATCGAAGGTTGTTTCAAAAGTTAATGTAGTTATTGCAGGCGTAGAAAGCACCAACAATGCACCTAATCAAAAGAACAGTGATTGATTATTTTTTACCCTCTGCATATTTTTGCGGAGGGTAAGTTTATTTGTTTTTCAGGAGGACAAGCCATGACAAGAAGAGAAGCCAGAGAGCAGGCATTTATCCTTGTTTTTGAAAAATCTTTTAACGAGCAGGCGGAAATAACCGAGCTTATTGAGCTTGCAAAGGAATTCGGAGTTGTTGAAGATGATGAATTCCTTGAGGCACTTGTTACAACAGCCTGTGACAAGCAAAGTGAAATTGACGAACATATCAGCAGTAACGCCAAGGGCTGGAAACTCAACAGAATTTCTAAGGTTTCCCTCGCTATTCTTCGTCTTGCACTTGCTGAGATACTTTATTTTGAAGATATTCCTGCAGGCGTTTCAATTAACGAGGCTGTTGAGCTTGCCAAAAAGTACGCAACGGATGAAGATGCTTCGTTTGTAAACGGTCTGCTCGGTACGGTTGCGAGGTCAGTATAATGCCGCTTGTTTTAGGGGTTGATACCAGCAACTACACAACTTCACTTGCATGTTTTGATACAGAGAACAACACAATGGTTCAGCAGAAAAAGCTGCTTCCCGTTGCTGATGGGCAGCTGGGCCTCAGGCAGTCCGATGCTGTGTTTCACCATACCGTACAGCTGCCGCAGCTTTTTGATTTGCTTTGCGAAAAGTGTGAGTTAAATAAAGTACACGCAGTCGGAGTTTCCGTTAAACCCAGCGGCGAAGAAAAATCTTATATGCCTTGTTTTTTGTCGGGTATCAGCGCGGCAACGGCTTTTTCAAAAGCAACAGGCGGTATTCTGCACAGGTTTTCTCATCAGCAGGGTCATATTGCCGCTGCTTTGTATTCTGCGGGCAGATTGGATTTATTGAATGAGCGTTTTTTAGCTTTTCATGTTTCGGGTGGTACAACGCAGGCGCTGCTTGTTGAACCCGATAAAGATGAAATCTGCAAGGTTACGCTTGTTGCATCGTCGCTTGATTTAAAAGCAGGACAGGCTGTTGACCGTGTAGGTGTAATGCTAGGTTTGAAATTTCCCGCAGGCAAAGCACTTGATGAGCTTGCCTGTAAGTGCGACGACAGATTTAAAATCAAGCCTGTTTTGCGTGGGTGCGACTGTTCACTTTCAGGTGTTGAAAATAAGTGCAAAAAAATGCTTGAAACAGGTGAGCCGCACGAAAGAATTGCCCGCTACTGCATTGAGTTTATATGTGCCGCTATTGATGGCATGGCAGCTGCTCTGCTTGAAAAATACGGCAGATTACCACTCGTTTTTTCAGGCGGAGTTATGAGCAACAGCATTATCAGCAAAAGGCTTACCGATAAATATTCCGCGCATTTTGCCGCACCGGAATTTTCATGCGACAATGCTGCGGGTATTGCCGTTTTAACGGCAATTACGGAGAAATATATATGAACAGTATTCCTGTTGTAACGGTTACACAAATTAATACTTATATCAAATCGTTGATTGACGGCGATTTAAATTTAGCGTCCGTTTTTGTAGTCGGTGAAATTTCAAATTTTACTAACCATTACCGCACAGGGCATTTCTATTTTACTTTGAAGGATGAAAATTCCGCAATTAAAGCTGTTATGTTCCGAAGTAGTGCGCAGCGTCTGAAATTTATGCCCGAAAACGGAATGCGTGTTATTTTAAGGGGCAGAGTATCTGTCTTTGAGCGCGACGGACAGTATCAGCTCTATGTTGACGATATGCAGCCTGACGGCGCAGGTGCGCTTAATGTGGCCTTTGAACAGCTTAAAGCCAAGCTTGAAGCGCAGGGCTTGTTTGATGCTTCGCGTAAAAAGCCTGTACCTGAGTTTCCGTCAAGAGTCGGTGTGATTACTTCGCCTACAGGTGCCGCTGTCAGAGATATTCTTAATGTTCTTTCGCGCAGGTTTCCGCTTGCAAAGGTTGTGTTTCACCCTGTTCAGGTTCAGGGTGTTTATGCCGCGCAGCAGGTGGCAGATGCGATTGGTTTGTTTAACCGCTATAACGCTGCTGATGTGCTTATTGTCGGCAGAGGCGGCGGTTCAATAGAAGATTTATGGGCTTTTAATGAGGAAAAGGTTGCCCTTGCTGTCAGCAGAAGCGATATTCCCGTTATTTCCGCTGTCGGTCACGAAACTGATTTTACTATCTGCGATTTTGTTGCCGATTTGCGTGCGCCTACTCCGTCTGCTGCGGCTGAACTTGCCGTACCCGATTGGCGCGAACAGCGCGCTTATGCATCGGGGCTTTTGCAGCATGCCGCAAGTCTGATAAAACAGAACATCGCCGAACAGAAGAATATTGTGAATTATTATTCACAAAGCAGATTTTTACGAAATCCCCTTGAGCCTGTTGAAATCGGCAGACAGACGCTTGATTCTCTGTTCAACAGACTTAATTCTGCACAGAATCTCAACCTGGCAGATGCAAAATCGCGCTTTTCTGCTTCGTGTGCAAAACTTGATGCACTCAGCCCTTTAAAAGTGCTTTCAAGAGGATATGCAGCTGTTTACAGCGGGGGAA
Source organism: Clostridia bacterium (assembly GCA_017416765.1). Lineage (GTDB taxonomy): Bacteria > Bacillota > Clostridia > Oscillospirales > Acutalibacteraceae > UBA8612. The sequence continues at coordinate 82,257 of JAFQBE010000012.1, read as the reverse complement.
AAATTATTGATTCGGCAGAAAAAGCCGATATGGATAAGAATATAACCGTGCGCTTTACCGACGGTGAAATAGAATGTAAACCCATTGGTAAAAAGCTCACGATATAACGGAGATAAATATGGAAAACATGACTTACGAAAAAGCTATGCAGAAGCTTGAAAAAATAATATCTCAACTTGAAGAAGGCAGTATACCGCTTGAAAAATCAATGGCTCTTTTTGAAGAGGCAAACAAACTTGCTGTTTACTGTAAAACATGTCTTGACAATGCCGAACAGCGTATAGTCAGACTTATGCAGGATGGCACGGAGGTTGACGGAATTGAATAAGATATATTCGGCAGAAGAATATGTTGAGCTTATAAATAATGCGCTTTATTCTTTTGTTCATCTTACGGGTGATGAAGAAGACGAGGTTTCAAAGGCTATGCTTTACAGCCTGGAAAACGGCGGTAAGCGTGTTCGCCCCATGCTGGTGCTTGAATTCTGCCGTGCCTGCGGCGGCAATGCTGAAAAAGCGCTTGAGTTTGCCTGTGCCCTTGAGATGATACACACATATTCTCTTATACATGACGATTTGCCGTGTATGGATAATGATGATTTTCGCAGGGGCAAGCCCTCTTGCCACAAAAAATTCGGTGAAGCTACAGCTTTGCTTGCGGGCGACGGTCTGCTGACCCTTGCTTTTTCAGTGGCTTCCGGTGCAAACCTTTCTGCCGAAAATAAAATTAAAGCTGTGAAGCTGCTTGCTGACTGTGCAGGTCATCTTGGTATGATTGGCGGTCAGACTATGGATTTACAGCATGAGGGTAAATCAATTACACTCGAACAGCTTCGAAAAACAGATGCTTTAAAAACAGGCAGACTTATTTATGCTGCGTGTATTTTAGGCTGTGTTGCTGCTGATGCAGATGAAGAAAAAATCAAAGCTGCAGCAGTTTATGCTGAATGTATAGGTCTTGCTTTTCAGATTGTTGATGATTTGCTTGATATTACATCTACTGCGGAAGAACTCGGTAAACCAATTGGCAGCGATGCCGAAAACAATAAATCAACATATCCTGCTTTACTCGGAATTGAGTGTTCGCGCGAATATGTTGACGAGCTTACAAAGCAGGCTGTAGAAGCAATTGCCTGTTTTGGCGAAAATTCAACTTTTCTTTCTGATTATGCTGTAAAACTTTCAAACAGAAAGAATTAACGGAGCAAATTTTAATGAACAATTCTTTGCTTAAAAACATAAAAACACCTGCGGATATAAAGAACCTGAGCTTTGAACAGCTTGATACGCTGTCCGAGGAAATCAGGGAAACTCTTATATCTACCGTTGCACACAACGGCGGTCATCTTGCATCAAACCTTGGTGTGGTTGAGCTTACGGTTGCTATGCACCGCTGCTTCAATTCGCCCGAGGATAAATTCGTTTTTGATGTAGGTCATCAGGTATATACACATAAATTACTTACCGGCAGATATGACAGGTTTTCCACTATCCGCACGGAAAACGGTCTTTCGGGTTTTCCGAGACCTAAAGAGAGTGAGCATGACCCGTTCTGTTCAGGTCACAGCAGCACTTCAATTTCTTCCGCATACGGTATAAGTGTTTCTGAACTTATCAAGGGTACGGATAATTTTGCCGTAGCTGTAATAGGTGACGGTGCTTTTACCGGCGGCCTAGCATATGAAGCGATAAATAATGCCGGCAGAAATAAGGAAGCTAAGCTGATTATCATACTAAACGATAATGAAATGTCCATTTCAAAAAATGTAGGCTCGGTTTCCAAATATCTTACAAATATCCGCACAACAAAAGGGTATTTCCGCTTGAAAGCGGGCGTTGAAAGGGCATTGAACAAAATTCCGTTTATCGGTCCGACTCTTTCAACCAAATTTTACAGACTTAAAACCAAACTCAAGGATACATTTTATAACAGCAATATGTTTGAAGATTTGGGCTTCAGATATATGGGTCCTGTTGACGGACATAATATCAGAAAACTGTGCGAGGTTATGGAAGAGTGTAAACATATCGGTAGCCCCGTTTTACTGCATGTTCACACAAAAAAGGGCAAGGGATACGAGCTTGCCGAAAAAAATCCCAGCATATTCCACGGGATATCACAGTTTGATGCCGATACGGGTGAAACTGTTTCAAAGGGTGCAAATTTCTCTGATGAATTCGGTAAATACCTGTGTGAACTTGCCGGCAGAGATGAACGCATCTGTGCTATTACTGCGGCAATGTCGCTTGGTACGGGCTTGAACGAATTCTGCAACAGTTACAGTGACAGATTTTTTGATGTCGGTATAGCGGAAGAGCATGCTGTTGTTTTTGCAAGCGGACTTGCAAAAGGCGAAATGGTTCCGTTTTTCGTTGTATATTCAACCTTTTTACAGCGTTGTTATGACCAGCTTATTCATGATGCCGCTTTGCAGAAGCGTAAAATGATTATAGCCGTTGACCGTGCAGGCTTTGTGGGGGAAGACGGTGAAACGCATCAGGGCATTTTTGATGTTGCTTTCATGAATACCATTTCAAACTTTACAATTTATTCTCCTTCAACCTACGAAGAAATGCGTCACGCAATGTATCATGCTGTTTATAAGGACAGCAATGTTGTAGCTATCCGTTATCCCCGCGGTGCGGAGTGTGAATTACCTGCTGATTTTAAACCTACTTACGATGTTTTTGATATTTACGGCGATGAAAATGCCGATGTAACAATTGTTACCTACGGCAGAATTTTCGGCAATGCCTGCAAAGCCCGCAATGAGCTTAAAAGCTGGGGAAAAAATGTACGCGTTGTCAAACTTAACCGTATCAAACCGCTTGATGCAAGCATTGTTGAAATACTTAAAAACGATAAGCACATTTTTTTCTTTGAAGAAGGTATACAGAACGGCGGTGTCGGCGAAAAACTGGCGCTTCGTCTGCTTGAAGCTGGCTACAAAGGTGAATATAAGCTTACCGCTGTTGACTACTGCTTTGTTGAACACGGCAGTGTTGAAGCAACTATAAAGAATAATCACCTTGACACGCAGTCAATGGTTGATATAGTAGGGGGTGCGTTTGGTGGCTGATAAAAAAAGACTTGATCTGGCTGTGTTTGAGCTTGGTTTTGCAGACAGCCGTGAACGTGCCAAAGCCCTTATCATGGCAGGACAAGTTTATCTTAACGGACAGAAAGAGTTAAAAGCGGGTGCAAATGTTAAGCCTGACGATAAAATTGAAGTTCGCGGTGAAAAAATGCCCTTTGTCAGCCGCGGAGGATATAAACTCGATAAAGCCATGAAATCCTTCGGCATAACGCTTGACGGTAAAACCTGTATGGATGTCGGTGCTTCAACCGGAGGCTTTACCGATTGTATGCTTATGAACGGCGCTGCAAAGGTTTATTCTATTGATGTCGGCTACGGTCAGCTTGCGTGGAAACTTAGAAGTGATGAAAGGGTAGTAAACCTTGAACGCACAAATTTCCGCTATGTAACGCGTGAACAGGTGCCGGATGAAATTGATTTTTCAAGTGTTGATGTTTCGTTTATATCGCTTAAATTAATTCTTCCCGTACTTTATAATCTGCTTAAAGCTGATGGCGAAGCAGTTTGCCTTGTTAAACCGCAGTTTGAAGCGGGCAGAGAAAAAATAGGTAAAAAGGGTGTTGTGCGCGATAAAGCCGTACACCTTGAAGTTATCAACAACTGTATATCTTATGCAACAGATAACGGCTTTTCAATAAAAGGGCTTGATTTTTCTCCGGTTAAAGGACCTGAAGGAAACATAGAATATTTACTGTATATTTCAAAAGTTCAGGCAGATGCTGAAATTACTGCACCTGATGAAGTAGTAACTGCTTCTCACGCAGAGCTTGATAAATAAATGAAAAAGAAGATGTTATTATGAATATAGCGGTTATACCTAATTTAACCCGACAGCACGCTCTTGAAACTACGCGCCAGGTTATTGACCGGTTAAAATTACATAATGCAGTGATTTGGCTTGCAGATTACTGCAAAGACGATTTCGGTGAAGATGAATCGCTTAATTTTGCCCAAACTCCTGTATCTATTAAAAACAGCGATGTTGTTATTGCTATAGGCGGCGACGGTACAATTTTACACTCGGGCAAAATTGCCGCTGAATACAGTAAGCCGATTCTCGGTATAAATGCGGGTAAGCTTGCTTTTATGGCGGGGCTTGAAAGGCATGAGCTTGATTTGCTGGACAACCTTTTCAGCGGAGAATATACCGTTGATAAGCGTATGATGCTTGAAGTTATGCTGTTTGATGAAAACGGTTTGTGTACAAAGCGGTTTAACTGTATTAATGATGCTGTTTTTTCAAGACTGAATAACCGCACCATTATCGAGGTTACTGTTGAAAGTAACGGAAAACTTGTCAACAATTATTGGGGTGACGGTGTGATATTTTCCACACCCACTGGTTCGACCGCTTATTCATTATCTGCGGGCGGTCCCGTAGTCAACCCCACTATTGAAAGTATAATTCTTACCCCAATCTGCACACACGCTCTGTTCAGCCATTCCATTGTTTTCAGAAAGGATGAACGAATGACGGTTTATGCCACTAAAGAAGACGAAACTGCGCTTTGTGTATCGTGCGACGGTGAAGAACCTATAAGCATACCGCAGGGGTGCTGTGCCGTTGTTCAGAGCGCACAGTCTGCCGCAGATTTTATCAGAATAAAATCTGACAGCTTTATCGAAATTCTCAACAGTAAAATGTTACATCATTAAGGAGGAAACGGGCTTGAAAAAGAAAAGGTTGGAACTCATTTTAAAAACAATTGAGCAAAAGGATATCTCAACCCAGGAAGAGCTGCTTTATGAATTGCGTGAACACGGGCTTGATGTAACTCAGGCTACGGTGTCGCGCGATATAAAGGAACTCGGTCTTGTGAAATCCATGGGAAGAAACGGAAAATACCGCTATGCCGTTCCTAAAAATACAGGCGGCGAAGCCATAAAGAATTTTCACAATATTATTGCTCCATCCGTCTTATGGGTGGATTATGCTATGAATACTGTAGTTATCAAGTGCTATGCAGGTATGGCTCAGGCAGTCTGTGCTGCAATTGATACTATGGAATTCAGCGGTGTGGTCGGTACGCTTGCAGGTGACGATACTATTTTTGTGCTTTGCCGTACCGAACAGAATGCTGTTGAATTTATGCACAGCGTTAAAAATCTTACTTCAAAGTAATTTTAGTTTACAGAGGTTAAGCGTATGCTCCAAAACCTTAAAATAGAAAATGTTGCCATAATTGAAAGTGCTGATATATTTTTTGAAAACGGTCTTAATATTATGACCGGTGAAACAGGCGCAGGTAAATCCATAATAATTGATTCAATTAATGCTGTTCTCGGCGAAAGAACATCGCGTGAGCTTGTGCGCACAGGCAGTAATAAGGCAAGTGTCACGGCACTTTTTAAAACAGAAAACAAGAATGTTTCCGTTTTTCTTGATGAATGCGGAATTGAAGCCGAAGCGGACGGGAGCCTTTTAATCAGCCGTTCCATCAGTGCAGACGGTAAAAATGTCTGCCGCATAAATGCCTGTCCAGTTACTGTGGGTATGCTTAAATCACTTGGCAGAGAGCTTATAAATATCCACGGTCAGCATGACAGTCAGCTGCTGCTCAATCCCGAAAGCCATTGCTCATTTATAGACCGTATGGCAGGGAACGAAAAACTGCTTGAAGAGTATAAGGCGGCTTATGATAAACTCAATGCTCTGAAGCGTGAAATTGCATCGTTGATTACCGATGATGAAGAAAAAAACAGAAAAATTGAGCTGCTGACTTATCAGATTGATGAAATAGAAAATGCACAGCTTACCGTCGGCGAAATGGACGAGCTTAAAGCTGTAAGAACTCTGCACAGAAACAGTGAAAAGATAATCTCTGCCGTAAATGCGGCATATTCATTGCTCAATGGTTTTGATGAAGCGCAGGGTGCTGTACAACAGGTGAAAATGTCCTGCAGTCAGCTTGACGGTGTTTCCCAGTACTATCAGCCGCTTGAAGAAACGGCAGATAAACTGCGTGAGTTTTATTATCAGCTTGAAGATGTTCAGGATTCGTTGGCTTCAACAGTTGATGACCTTGAATATGACCCGCAGTATGCACAGGCTGTTGAAGACAGACTTGATTATCTTAACCGCCTGAGCCGTAAATACGGTGCTACGGAAGCTGATATGCTTGAATTCTGCGAAAAATGCAAGGCAGAACGCAGGGAAATAGAGTTTTCCGATGAAAGGCTTTTACAGCTTAAAGCTGAAGAACAAAAGCAAAGACAGCTTGTGATTTCTTTGGCTGATGAACTTACTGAACGCAGACTCGCAACGGGAAAAGCCTTTTCGGAAAAGGTAATGACCGAGCTTGAATTTCTTGATATGCCCAATGTTATCTTTGAAACTGACAGAAAAGAAATTGCTCCCGCTGAAAACGGTGCGGATGAAATTGAGTTTCTGATTTCGCCAAACCTCGGTGAAAATCCGAAGCCGCTTGCAAAAATTGCTTCGGGCGGTGAGCTTTCACGAATTATGCTTGCAATCAAGAATGTACTGTCCGATAAAGATAATATTGAAACCCTTATCTTTGATGAAATTGATACGGGTGTCAGCGGCAGGGCTGCATCAAAGCTCGGAAAAAAGCTCTATGAAGTATCAGCCGGCAGGCAGGTTATATGTGTAACACACCTTGCACAGATTGCCGCACAGGCGGATTTCCATTTTGAAATAAGCAAAAGCTCAAAAGATGGTAAAACATATACATCGGTTACTCCGCTTGACCGCGATGGCAGAAAGCATGAGCTTGCCCGTATAATCGGCGGCGGTGAATCGGTTACACAAACCCAGCTGGATATGGCTGAAGAAATGTTGACAAAGTAAAATATTTGTTATATTATCTGTAAAGTATATTGGAGGAATAATAAAATGCAGATTTATGAAGAACTCGTTGCCAGAGGTCTTATAGCTCAGGTAACAAATGAAGATGAAATACGCGAAATGATAAACAGCGGTAAGGCTACATTTTATATTGGCTTTGACTGTACTGCAGACAGCCTTACAGCTGGTCACTTTATGGCTCTTACCCTTATGAAGCGCCTTCAGATGGCAGGCAATAAGCCTATCGCTCTTATCGGTGGCGGTACTACCATGATTGGCGATCCTTCCGGCAGAACCGATATGCGCAAAATGCTCACTAAAGAAGATATCGACCACAATGCAGAATGCTTTAAGCGTCAGATGGAACGCTTCATCGAATTCGGTGAAGGCAAGGCAATGATGATTAATAATGCAGATTGGCTTCTTAATCTCAATTATGTTGAGCTTCTTCGTGATGTCGGTCACTGCTTCTCTGTCAACAATATGCTTCGCGCAGAATGCTACAAACAGAGAATGGAAAAGGGCTTGAGCTTCCTTGAATTCAACTACATGATTATGCAGAGCTATGATTTCTATCATCTCTATAAGGAATACGGCTGTAATATGCAGTTCGGCGGGGATGACCAGTGGTCAAATATGCTCGGCGGTACTGAGCTTATCCGCAAAAAGCTCGGTAAAGATGCTCACGCAATGACAATTACTCTGCTTACAGACTCACAGGGTAAGAAAATGGGTAAAACAGCAGGTAACGCTGTATGGCTTGATGCAAACAAAACTTCTCCCTATGAATTCTATCAGTACTGGCGCAATGTTAGCGATGCCGATGTTCTCAAGTGCATCCGTATGCTCACATTCCTCCCCATTGAAGAAATCAATGAAATGGATAAGTGGGAAGGCAGCGAACTCAACAAGGCAAAAGAAATTCTCGGTTATGAGCTTACAAAGCTTGTCCACGGCGAAGAAGAAGCAGTCAAGGCTCAGGAAGCTGCACGCGCTCTTTTCTCAACAGCAGGTGCTAATGCTGACAATATGCCTACAACCGTACTTTCAGCTGATGATTTTGCAGACGGTAAAATTACCGTTATTGATGTGCTTGTAAAGGCAGGCCTTGCAAAATCAAAGGGTGAAGCACGCAGACTTATTGAACAGGGCGGTGTTTCGGTTGACGATGTTAAAGTAGCTTCCATTGATGTAGCGATTGATGAAGCAAAGTTTAACGACGACGGCTATGTAATCGTTAAAAAGGGTAAAAAGGCATTTAACAAAATTACAAAATAAAATATACTTACTGTATACCGATGCTGTAAAAGGCGTCGGTATTTTTTTGTTTTATCAACAAATAATATGTATATATTATCTTTGTTGGTGATTCAGGTGAAATCAAAAAATACATTTAAAATTCCGCGTTCTGTTGTGGTGTATTGCTGTATTCTGCTTTGCTTCGGTTTGTTACCTGTCAGACTTCTGTATTTGAATTTAACACATGAACAGGTGTCGTCCGCTACTAACTCAAAAAGCATTATTCTTTCCCAAAGCAGGGGGATTATATACGATAAGAATATGCAGCCGCTTGCAGGCAGCTATGAAAAAACAGCTTCTGTAGTAAAGCCTACGGTCAATGCTCTTGTTTCGTTAAAGCGTGTGCTTGATACTGATGCTTTTAATGCTGTCAGTAACGAACTGCAGAAATCAAACCCTGTTTTGCTTAATATTGGTAATTCTTTGGATTGTACGGATGTTGTTACCGTTCCTGTATACAAACGGTATAATAATGAGCGGATTGCATCTCATATTATCGGCTATCTTGATTCGGGTGAAACTCATGGAATAAGCGGTATTGAAAAGAGCTTTGATGAATACCTTAACAGCTGCCGCGGAGAACTCAGGGCAAGGTTTTTTGTTGATGCAAACGGTGGCTTTCTTTACGGGGCTGATGTTGAGATTGTAAATAACAATTATCATAACTGTGGAGGTGTTGTGCTAACACTCGAAAAGGATAAACAGCTTGCACTTGAAGAAGCAATGGATATCTGCGGTATTGAAAAAGGTGCAGCAGTTATGCTTAATGTAAACACCGGTGCTGTTGCCGCAATGGTAAGCAGACCCGATTTTGACAGAAATAATATTTCTGCTGCCATGAACAATGAAAAGTTACCGCTGTTTAACCGCGTTCTGGGTTCATATCCCATAGGCTCTGTTTTTAAACCGTTGGTAGCTGCAGCAGCGTTGGAAGATGGTTGTGACCCTGCTGATGAATACTGCTGTAACGGATATGTAAATGTCGGTTCAAATACATTCAGGTGTACTGCTTCACACGGTAAAGTGAATATGGCGGCAGCAATTGCCTATTCTTGCAACTGCTATTTTGTTAATCTGATTGAAAAAACTGGTGCGGAAAATGTTATTGATTCAGCAAATGAACTCGGCTTTGGTGAATCACTGACTATGGCAGAAGGTATAAGCACATACAGCGGTTATCTTCCTGCAATTAATGAACTGGATTCACCAAGCGCACGTGCTTTGTTTTCGTTCGGTCAGGGCAGTATTACGGCAAATATTCTGCAGGTGGCTTCTCTTTATTCTGCTATTGCCGCGGGCGGAAAATACAGCGTACCGTACCTTGTTGAAGGGCTGATTGATGAAAAGGGAGAAATGCTTGAAAAACATGAAGCTAAAGCACCTTATCGTGTGTTCAGCGAAAAAACGGCAGATTTGCTGTCAGCATTTCTTGAACTTGCGGTAAGGGAAGGTACGGGCAAAAATGCCGCTGTTGAAAACATTCGTGTATGCGGCAAAACTGCAACAGCACAAACAGGCAGCTTTTCAGACAGCAATGAAAAACTTGTCACATGGTTTGCGGGCTTTTATCCGTATGAAAAGCCTGAGTATGTACTTGTGGTAATGTGCGAGGGTGGTATTTCCGGTTCCGAAGATTGCGCCCCTGTTGTTTCAAAAGCAGTCAACAAAATTCTTAATAATAAATAATATAAAAGACTTTACTAAATAAAAATACTGTGCTATAATTAACCGATAATTGATTATGGAGCAATATGTGAATGAGAATTCTCGGTATAGACCCGGGCTATGCAATAGTCGGTTACGGTATAGTTGATTACGAAGCGAATCATTTTAAGGTTGTCGATTTCGGTGCAGTTACAACGCAGGCACATACACCTTTTGATTTGCGTTTACAGACCATCTATAACGGTTTGTCCTGTCTGATTGAAAAGTATAAGCCCGATGCAATGTCCATTGAAAAGCTGTATTTCAATACGAATACCACTACCGCTATTGATGTTGCACAAGCCAGGGGTGTTATTGTTCTTGCTGCGGCACAGGGCGGACTTGATATATCCGAATATACGCCTTTGCAGGTTAAGCAGAGCGTTGTCGGTTACGGCAGGGCAGAAAAAAAGCAGGTTCAGGAAATGACAAGGCTGATGCTTAATTTACAGTCTGTCCCGAAACCTGACGATACTGCGGATGCTCTTGCGCTTGCAATCTGCCACGCTCATTCCGCAGGCTCTCTGCTCGGTCAGATGAAAAAATACGGAGGTTAAGCTATGTTTTATTCCCTTACAGGTACGGTTGTTCATACGGATGAAACAAGTGTTGCCGTTTCCTGCGGCGGTGTTGCATTCCGCTGCTATGCAAGTTTCAACACGCTTCGCAAAATCGGTTCTACCGGTGAAACGGTAACTATTTATACATATCTGAGCGTTCGTGAAGATGCGCTTGACCTTTTCGGATTTGCAGATACGGCCGAGCTCGACTGCTTTAAAATACTTATTAGTGTTTCGGGTGTCGGTCCGAAGGCAGCTCTTGCAATACTTTCGCAGCTTACTTCCGATAAGCTTGCTCTTGCCGTAGCTTCGGGCGATGTCAAGGCAATTACTGCTGCACAGGGTGTCGGTCCGAAAATTGCACAGCGTATTATTGCTGAACTTAAAGAAAAGCTTGCTCCCTTCGCAACGGGTGCTGCCGCTGTTGAAATTGCAGAAGTTTCTGCTGCCGTTTCAACAGGTTCGGGTAACGATGCAATAGAAGCGCTTATGTCTTGGGGTTATTCCCGTACTCAGGCAAGCGTTGCCGTAGGTAAGCTTAACCCCGGCTTATCAACAGAAGAGCTTATTGTGCAGGCTCTGCAGATTTTAGGAGGTAATTAAATGAACGGTGAAATGGATTTTGAAAGCCGTATAGTTGCCTCCGGTTACACACCGGAAGATACAAATATTGAGCTTTCGTTAAGACCTCAACAGCTCGATGATTATATCGGACAGGAAAAGGTTAAGGAAAATCTGCGTATATATATTGAGGCGGCTAAAAACCGCGGCGAACCGCTTGACCATGTTTTGCTTTACGGTCCTCCCGGACTTGGCAAAACAACGCTTGCAGGAATTATAGCCAATGAGATGGGTGTCAATTTCCGCGTAACATCAGGCCCTGCAATTGAAAAGCCGGGCGACCTGGCGGCTCTGCTTACAAACCTTAACGACGGCGATGTACTTTTTGTCGATGAAATTCACAGGCTTTCGCGCGCTGTTGAAGAAGTACTTTATCCCGCGATGGAGGATAACGCACTCGATATTATTATCGGAAAAGGTCCTTCGGCAAGGTCTATAAGGCTTGATTTAAAGCGTTTCACTTTAATCGGTGCAACCACAAGGGCGGGTCAGTTAAGCGCACCGCTCCGTGACCGCTTCGGAGTTATTTTCCGTCTGGAGCTTTATACTCCCGAAGAGCTTTCGGGCATAGTAAAGCGTTCGGCGGGTATACTCAATATTGAGGCTGACGACGAAGGTGCACTTGAAATAGCTTCAAGGTCGCGCGGTACACCGCGTATTGCAAACCGCTTGTTAAAGCGTGCACGCGATTTTGCGCAGGTTTTTTCACATGGCAAAATAGACCTTGAAAGCGCACAGCTTGCCCTTAACCGCCTTGAAATTGACGAACTCGGTCTTGATAATGTAGACAGACTTCTTTTATCGTCAATAATCAAGTTTTACAAGGGTGGTCCCGTAGGTCTTGAAACCATTGCCGCAGCAATAGGTGAAGAGGCTGTAACAATTGAAGATGTTTACGAACCCTACCTTATGCAAATCGGTTTTTTAAGCCGAACACCACGAGGAAGAACAGTTACTCCCGCGGGTTATGCTCATCTCGGTATTCCTATGGACGGTCAGCAGAAACTTTTCTGAGAGGATTGATTTTGTGGGAAGACTTTTCGGTACAGACGGTGCAAGGGGAGTTGCTAACAGCGAACTAACTTGTGAGCTTGCCATGCAGATAGGCAGGGCGGCAGCAATGGTTCTTTCAGTTGGTGAACGTAAGCGTCCGCGCGTTCTTATCGGCGCGGATACGCGAATATCCTCCGAAATGCTTCAGTCGGCAATTTCGGCGGGCCTTTGCTCTGTCGGAGCGGATGTGCTTGTTTTAGGTGTACTTCCGACTCCTGCCGTAGCGTTTCTCGTTCAAAAATACGGATATGATGCGGGTATAATGATTTCTGCATCTCACAATCCATGCGAATACAACGGAATTAAAATTTTCAAGTCGGACGGTTATAAGCTGCCCGATGAACTTGAAGAAAAAATAGAAGAAATTATCCTTGACGGTACATTAGTACCCGATGTTAAAATCGGCGGTGAGGTAGGCAGAATACGCCAGTCCGATATGCCGCGGTTTGATTATATTGAACATCTGCTTTCAACTGTTGAAGAAGATTTTTCGGGCATAAAAATAGCGCTTGACTGTGCTAACGGTTCCGCTTCTTTTACAGCGCCCGAGCTTTTTACAGAACTTGGTGCGGATTTTGAAATTATTTCCGCAGTACCCAACGGTATAAATATTAACCGTGGCTGCGGTTCAACACACCCTGAAGCATTACAGAAATTTGTGGCAGACAATAAATGTCAGGCAGGCTTTGCGTTTGACGGTGATGCGGACAGACTTATTGCCGTTGACGAAAAAGGCAATATAGTTGACGGTGATAAAATTGTAGCCTTGTGTGCCTGTTATTTAAAAAACCAAGGCAGACTTAAAAATAACACTGCGGTCGTTACCGTTATGAGCAATATGGGCTTTCACAATTATTGCCAAAAACACGGTATTGCCGCTGAACTCACCGCGGTAGGTGACAGATATGTTCTTGAACGCATGCTTGAAAAGGGCTGTTCAATCGGCGGCGAACAATCGGGTCATGTTATTTTTCTCGATTATGCTTCAACGGGTGACGGTCAGCTGACAGCCATTCAGCTTCTGCAGATTTTAAAACGCAGCGGAAAGACTTTGAGCGAGCTTGCCGATGAAATAGAAATATATCCGCAGATTACGGTCAATGTCCGTGTTTCGCAAATCGGAAAGGTTCGCTGTTCAGCCGATGCTGAAATCAAAAAAGCTGTCCAAAGTGCTGAAAAAGAACTTAACGGCAGCGGAAGAGTGCTTGTACGCGTTTCAGGTACGGAACCGCTTATCCGAGTAATGGTTGAAGGAAAAAATGAAGAACAGATAAAGCGGCTTGCAAACGAAATAGCAAGCGTGGTTAAAGAAAGATTAATCTGAAATCAAAGGATTTGAAAATATGAGAGTTTCTGATAAATGGAAGGATTACGAACTGCTTGACTGTACCGATGGCGAGCGTCTTGAAAGATGGGGCAATATTATTCTTATCCGCCCGGACCCGCAGGTAATTTGGAAAACCGGCAGACGGCATCCGATGTGGCGCAAAGCCAATGCGCGTTACAACCGTTCACAGACGGGCGGCGGCAGTTGGGAAATACTCGGTAAACTCCCGGACAGATGGGAAATTGCCTATGGCGATTTGAAATTTAATATAAAAACAATGGGCTTTAAACATACGGGTCTTTTTCCCGAACAGGCGACAAACTGGGATCTGGTCCGCGGTATGATAGAACAAGCCGGCAGACCACTGAAGGTACTCAACCTTTTTGCCTATACGGGCGGTGCAACCGTTGCCGCGCTTAAAAGCGGTGCGCAGGTTACTCATGTTGATGCGTCAAAAGGTATGGTTCAGTGGGCAAAAGAAAATGCCGCTTCAAGCGGTGTTATTGATGCTCCTGTTCGCTGGCTTGTTGATGACTGTATAAAATTTGTTCAGCGCGAAATCCGCCGCGGCAATAAATACGATATCATAATTATGGACCCGCCCTCATACGGCAGAGGTCCGGGCGGCGAAGTATGGAAGCTTGAAGATGAGGTTTACAGCTTTGTTGAGCTTTGCGAGCAGGTTTTGTCCGATGATGCGGTTGCTGTTCTGATTAATTCCTATACTACCGGTCTTTCTCCGTCGGTTATGGAATACATACTCGGCAGCGTTGTTGTGCCAAAACACGGCGGCAGTGTATCGGGTGCAGAACTCGGTCTGCCCGCCGCACAGACGGGTATGCCGCTGCCCTGCGGTGCTACGGCAATCTGGAAAAAATAAAAGGAATTTGAAATGGGAAAGATTATTGAGTTTGAAAATGTCAGCTTCCGTTATGAAGCCGATGAAGACGGTATGCTGTTGCCTCTTGCGTTGAAGGATATATCTCTTTCTGTTGAGCAGGGCAGTTTTGTTGCTGTTCTCGGTCATAACGGTTCGGGTAAATCAACCTTTGCAAAGCTGACCAATGCTATAAATATACCCGAAGAAGGCAGAGTTCTTGTAAACGGACTTGACACAAGGGAAGAAAAAAATATTGATGAAATCCGTCGCATCGTCGGCATGGTGTTTCAGAATCCCGATAATCAGATTGTTGCAACAATTGTTGAAGACGATGTTGCTTTCGGTCCTGAAAACTTAGGTGTTGAACCCGCAGAAATCCGTAGCCGTGTTGACGATGCTTTAAATGCGGTCGGTATGTACGATTTTCGTGAAAGCGAGCCTTATAAACTTTCGGGCGGTCAGAAGCAGCGTGTTGCAATTGCGGGGGTTATCGCTATGCAGACGCAATGTATTGTACTTGACGAACCTACAGCCATGCTTGACCCAAACGGCAGAAAGGAAGTACTTTCCACAATCAAGCGCCTAAATAAAGAACGCGGTATAACGGTTGTGCTTGTTACTCATTTTATGGATGAAGCCGTTCAGGCGGATAGAGTTGTGGTTATTGATAACGGAAGAATTTATCTTGACGGTACACCGCGCGAGGTCTTTTCGCAGGCTGAAAAGCTGATTGCGGCAGGGCTTGATGTTCCGCAGGCAACACAGCTTGCCAAATATCTGAATTCAAACGGTATCGATATAAGAACCGATATTTTAAATGAAGAAGAATGTATTGAAGCAATTTTTTCACTTTTAAGGAGTAAATGATGCCTGTAATCTCGCTGAAAAATGTTACGCACACATACGGCGAAGGTACGCCGCTTAGTGTGAGTGCAATTGAAAATATAAATCTTGATATTGAAAGCGGCGAGCTTGTAGGCATCATAGGCCATACAGGTTCGGGTAAAAGTACGCTTATTCAGCACCTTAACGGTCTTCTCAAACCTACAAGCGGTACTGTTGAGGTTGACGGTGAAAACATCTGGGCGGATAAGAAAAAAATCCGTTCTGTCCGTTTTAAAGTAGGTCTTTGCTTTCAGTATCCCGAATATCAGCTTTTTGAAGAAACTGTTTATAAAGATATTGCTTTCGGTCCTAAAAATATGGGGCTTAACGAAAAGCAGATTGATGAAAGTGTCCGCCGTGCCGCAAAATATGTCGGCTTAAAGCCCGAACTGCTTACAAAATCGCCCTTTGATTTGTCCGGCGGTGAAAAGCGCCGTGCAGCTATAGCGGGTGTTATGGCGATGAACCCTAAAATCCTTATTCTTGATGAGCCTACTGCGGGTCTTGACCCAAAGGGCAGGCAGGAAATTCTCAATATGATAAAGTCATACAAAGAGCAGACAGGAAGTACGGTTCTGCTCGTTTCCCACAGTATGGAAGATATTGCGGGCATAGCAAGTAAAATTCTTGTTATGAACAAATCCCGTGTAGCAATGTATGATACGGTTGAAAATGTTTTCTCCCGTGCATCTGAGCTTGAAAAAATGGGGCTTAATGTTCCGCAGATTACGCGTATTTTCATAGGCCTTAAAGAAAAGGGCATAAACCTTGATACTGATGTTTATACCGTAGCCGAAGGCGGCAAAAGGCTGCTCTCTTTACTGAAAGGGGGCATGGCATAATGGTACGCGATATTACAATAGGTCAGTATTTCCCGGGAAAATCCCTGCTTCACCGTATGGACCCGCGTGTTAAAATCGTACTGACGCTTATATTCATATTCGTTATATTTTTCTGCAAAAACTTCTTTGCGTTAGGTCTTATGGCGGCATTCCTTATTGGCGGTATATGTATTTCCGGTGTGCCGTTTAAAATGCTTTTAAAAAGCCTGAAAGCCATTATGGTTATTGTTGTAATTACCGGCTTGCTCAATCTTTTTTATGCTGCGGGCGGTAATGTTCTGCTTGATTTGGGCTTTGCAAAAATTACGGACAAGGGTGTATATACAGCTATATTCATGACCGTACGCATAGCCTGCCTTATTATCGGCAGTTCACTTATGACCTACACTACAACCCCAACTATGCTCACTGATGCTATTGAGCGTTTGCTTTCACCGCTCAAGGTTTTCAATATTCAGGTTAATACGCTTGCCATGATGATGACTTTGGCTTTGCGTTTTATTCCGACCCTTATTGAAGAAATTGATAAAATTATGAATGCACAGAAGGCAAGGGGAGCCGACCTTGAAAACGGCAACCTTATTCAGCGCGCAAAAGCGCTTGTTCCTATTCTTGTGCCGCTGTTCGTTTCTTCCTTCCGCAGGGCATATGAGCTGGCTTTTGCCATGGAATGCCGATGCTACACCGGAAGTAATAAACGCACAAGAATGAAGCAGATGAAGCTGTCATGGCTTGATTTGCTGTTTGTTATCGGTATTGCTGTTCTTGTTACGGGTGTTATATTGTTTAATCATTTCTTCACACATCTGATATAATTGCGGGGTATAATTTTTGAGAAATTTGCTTTTGACAATCAGATATCTCGGTTCAGCCTACAGCGGTTGGCAGGTTCAGTTGAATGCGCCTACCGTTCAGCAGACCTTGCAGGATGCTGTTGAAAAGCTTTTTGGTGTACGCGAAAATGTAGTCGGCTGCAGCCGTACGGATTCGGGTGTTCATGCCAATATGTACTGCTGTAATATCCGCACGGATTCCGAGCTTCCGTGTGATGTTGTTGTCAGAGCGCTCAACGCCCATTTACCCGAAGATATAGCTGTTCTTTCCTGCAATGAAGTTGATTTCGATTTTCATGCGAGATATGACTGTGCGGGCAAAGAATACATATATATTATTCATAACAGTTCAGTCAGAGACCCTTTTCTTATAAACAGATGCTGGAATTTCAACAAGCACATTGATGCGGATTTTTTAAATTCGCAGGCGCAGGCTTTTTGCGGTGAACATGATTTCAAAGCCTTTTGCTCTGCGGGCAGCAGTGTTCAGTCAACGGTACGCAATGTTGAATATTTTAAAGTTGAACGGAGCGGAGATAATGTAATAATGTCTGTCAAAGCAAACGGATTTCTTTACAATATGGTACGCATAATGGTAGGTACTTTGACTGATATTACATTAGGCAGAATTCAGCCCGACACAATACCCGATATAATTTATTCGTTTGACCGTGCGCGGGCGGGTATCACAGCACCGCCGCAGGGTCTATATCTAAACCGTGTTTTTTATTCAGGAGCAGAAAAAGATGGAAAATAACAAAAATAAAAAAAATCTTTCTCCGGAAGAAGAGCGCATAATGCAGGAGCGTATGCTTGAGCGCAGACAGCAGCGTGCTCAGCAAAAAAAGGCTGCAGAAGAAAAAAAGGAGAAAAGACAGCATAAAACCGCAAAATTGCGCAGCTTTGCAATAGCGTTTCTTGCCGTTATTGTTGTGCTTTCACTTTTATTTGTTGCTGCTCGCTCGCTTGGCAATGTTACTTTTTCCAAGGCGGCGGACTATATTTCACAAAGCATTTCTAACCTTAAACCGGGTAACGGATATCCCGTTGAACTCGGAACAGGAACAGTACAGAATATAAAATCGTTGGGTGACTGTATAGCAATTTTGCGTGATGACAGTGTGCTATTGCTCAATTCAACAGCCAAAGAACTCAATGATTACAGCCATTCTTATTCTAAGCCTGTTATTTCCGTTTCGTCAGGCAGGATGCTTGTAACTGACAGAACTACGGGCAGATACTTTATTGCGGACAGTAGTGATATTTTACACGAAGCTGAGCTTCATACCGAAGTTTATTGTGCGCAGGCAGGTGTTAAAGGTAACTATGCTTTTTCCTGTGCGGATGACGATGCTTCAAGTGTTCTGAAAGTCTGCAACTCAAAATTTGAAACACAGTTTTCTTTCAAATGTTCAAAGGAATATATTATAGGCATTTCGCTTTCTGCTAACGGAAAATATCTTGCTGCTATCGGCATAGGCTCGGAAAAAGCAGCTGTCTATTCAAAGCTTTACCTTATAGATATCAATGAACAACAGGTAATAAATGAGTTTGATTTTAAAGGTGAAACTTTAAGCCGTGTATTCTACAGCAGTAACAATTCTGTTATTGCTGTCAGCGAAAACGCTTACTATATAGTTGAAAAAAACAGCGAACTTGAAAAAATCGGTTTTGATAATAACACTATTTCCTCTTTTGTAACTCACGAAAACGGCAATTTTGCCCTTGTACTCTCAAAGTACGGCAGTATTGATTCCGGTCTTGTTGCCGTGTTTGACAGCAAAGGTAAAGAAAAATACACAATACAGCTCAATTCAGGCATTGACTGTATAGATTATGACGGAAAGAATATCAGCTTTGTTGATTCTTCAAATGTACTTTATTCATACAATTCAAACGGCAAGCTCATTGGTAAAACACAGCTTGACAACAGTGCACAGAAGCTTGCAGTAAACGGAAAATACTGTTATACTTTGTGCTACGGCGATTTGCTGCGCATGAATGTAAGAACAAATTTAAATGAGGAAAAATGATGGAACTTATTTTAGAATACGGTGTTGATGCGGCACTTATAATAATATTTCTGGCTACTGTTCTCAATTCTTACAGACGCGGTTTATTAAGGTGTCTGTTGTCGCTTGTTTGTGTTATCGTTGCGCTTTTTGCTGCGTTCAATTATTCACAGCCTGCGGCCGAATGGACTTACGATAATCTGCTTTCCGAAAGGATAGTAAGCGAGCTTGATGAAGCAATAACCGAAGGCTTTTCAAGCAAAACTGCAGCGGATACCGTTCAGCAGACTATTGAAGCTGTGCCGTCCTTTTTACTTAAACAATTGGACGAATTCGGAATTGATACAGATGCCTTGAGTAAGCAGATTGCTTCTCTGGAGCTTTCGTCGCAGGACACAGCTGAAAAAATATCCGAGCAGATAATACGCCCCGGAGCACTTGTGTTGTTAAAACTCCTGTGCTACATTCTGATTTTTGTGCTTGTGCGCTTTGCATCGGGATGTATAATAGGTTTAATAATAAAATTACCCATGCCTATGCTTTTTAAAGCCGCAAATAAATGGCTCGGCGGTGCAATAGGTGTAGTGAAAGGAGGAGTAATAGTAATAGCGCTCAGCTTGCTGCTGAATGCTCTTGCAGGCTTGGCAGAGCCTGAATTCAAGCTTGCCGTTGCCTGCGAAAATTCGCGCATCTGTACCGCTCTGAATGAATTCGGTATAGCAGACCTGAAAGAAATTGAAATTGACTTTGAAAATTTATTTAATTAATTTATACAGGAGTGTTACATTATGGATGGTATCAAACGTTACTTAGAAAACTGGAAAACAATTCCCAACTTTATTTCTTTTGTAAGAATTCTTCTTATACCCGTATTCGGTGTTCTTTTCCGTCAGGGTCAGCTTGGCTGGGCTTTGGTTGTTATTGTTATTTCCGGCCTTACCGATTTTGTTGACGGTAAAATTGCCCGTAAATTCAATCAGATAAGTGAACTTGGCAAAATGCTTGACCCGCTTGCAGACAAACTCACACAGATTACACTGGCAATTCTTCTTTTCCTTGAATTCAACGCATCGTCTGACAGCGTTATGCACGCATTCAGCTACGTATTCCTTGTTTTCCTTGTAAAAGAAGCTGTAATGACTGTGTTTGCGGTTATTATGATTATCCTTGGCATGGTACCTTGCGCTGCCGAAATTTACGGCAAGGCAGCAACCTTTGTTTTCTACGGTGTTATGGTTGCGCTTTTCCTTTTCGGTCCCGAAGTCGGCGTATTTGCAAGTGTATTTACTCTGCCTGATATCGTATGCATTGTTCTTGTTTCAATTTCCGCGGTGCTTACCTTGGTTGCATTTGCTTCCTATATTCCTGATGTTGTAAGACAGGTTAAAGAAAAGTACGGTAAAAAATAAGTAAAAATTACAGGAGTTAAAGAAAATTAAATGAAAAGAATGATATGCACTAAGTGCAAACAGCGTCCTGCGGTGATATTTATTCAGCGCGTTGAAAACGGTCAGAGCAAACCGGAAGGATTCTGTATAAAATGCGCTATGGAAATGAATATCGGCCCCATAAAGCAAATGATGGAAAATATGGGCATTACAGAAGACGATGTTGATGCAGTTACCGAACAGATGGATGCTGCATTCAACGGAATTGATGAAGGTTCGTTTGAAAACGGCGGTGCTCCAACATTTCCTTTTATGCAAAGCTTTATGAACGGTCTCGGCGGCGCGCCGGATATCGAATCGGGTGAGGATGAAGGCATAGTAGCAGAAGAAGTCAAGGATGATAAAACCAAAGGCTTCGGTAAAAAGAAAAAAATGCCTGACGAAAAAAAGAGAAAATATCTTTCTCTTTACTGTTCAGACCTCACCAAAAAAGCCAAGGACGGTAAAATTGACCGTATTATCGGCAGAGATAACGAGATTTACCGCGCTATTCAGATTCTTTGCCGCAGAACAAAGAATAACCCCTGCCTTATCGGTGAACCCGGTGTCGGTAAAACTGCCATTGCGGAAGGTCTTGCCCTTAAAATAGCCAACGGCGATGTACCTGCAAAACTTGCAGATAAGGAAATACATCTTCTTGACCTTACTGCACTTGTAGCCGGTACACAGTTCAGAGGTCAGTTTGAAAGCCGTATAAAAGGTCTTGTTGATGAAGTCAAGGCAGAGGGTAATATAATACTGTTTATTGATGAGGTTCATAATCTTGTCGGTACGGGTGATGCGGAAGGCTCAATGAATGCTGCCAATATCCTCAAGCCCGCCCTTTCACGCGGTGAAATTCAGATTATAGGTGCAACCACCTTTACCGAATACCGTAAATATATCGAAAAAGATGCCGCACTTGAACGCAGACTTCAGCCCGTAAAGGTTGAAGAACCTTCAGTTGAAGACACATATAAGGTTCTTGTAGGTATAAAGGATTATTACGAGAATTACCACAGAGTCAGAATTAATGATTCTTTAGTTTACAGTGCTGTGGTTCTTTCTGAACGCTATATTAATGACAGATTCCTGCCGGATAAGGCTATAGACCTGCTTGATGAAGCATGTACCTGCGCTAACCTTCGCAATAAATATATTTCAATGTGCGAAATGGCTGAAAAGAAGCTGGCGGCACTTAAAGTAGAGCATCAGAAACTTTCTGAAGCCAAAGAAATTGATTACGAAGCTGTATCAAAGGTCAAGTCTGAAATAATGGCTTGTGAAAACGAAATTAATAATCTTTCTGAGCTTGCAAAGGATAATAATGTTACGGAAGATGACCTTGCTAAAGTCATTCAGCTGTGGACAGGCATACCTGCACAAAAGGTTATTGAAAGCGATTTGCGACGACTTGCTGACCTTGAAAACAAGCTTAAATCCAAGCTTATCGGTCAGGATGAAGCAATTAAGCTTGTAGCCGCTGCCATAAAGCGCGGCAGAGTGCAAATCAGCCCACGCCGCCGTCCGTCATCATTTATCTTTGTCGGTCCTACAGGTGTCGGTAAAACCGAGCTTGTAAAGCTGCTGTCGCAGGAGCTTTTTGATACACCCGAAACCTTGATTCGTCTTGATATGTCGGAATTTATGGAAAAGCACAGCGTTTCAAGAATCATCGGTTCGCCGCCCGGATATGTAGGCTACGATGAAGCGGGTCAGCTTACCGAAAAGGTACGCAGAAAGCCGTATTCAGTTATTCTTTTTGATGAAATTGAAAAGGCTCACCCCGATGTAATGAATATCCTTTTGCAGATTCTTGATGAAGGTAAAATTACCGATGCGCAAGGCAGAACAGTCAGCTTTGAAAATACTGTTATTATTATGACTTCCAATGCGGGAAGCGAACGCAAGGGCGATGCACTCGGTTTTGCCAAGAGCAAGGCAGAAGCAAGTACGGACAGAGCAATGAAGGCTTTGCGTGAATTCCTGCGTCCCGAATTTATAGGCAGAGTTGATGAAATAGCAGTATTCAACGACCTTACACAGGAAAACTATAAAGAAATAGCTGTTCTTATGCTTCAGGAGCTTGTTGAACCCTTGCAGAATAAGGGTATAGAATTTTCATGGAGCGAAGATGTTCCTGCCACACTTGCAGCAAAGTGTGAAAACGGTACAAGGGGTGCGCGTGATTTGCGCAATGCTATCCGCAGAAATGTTGAGGATAAAATAGCAAATCTTATTGTTGATAACGCTGAATCTCCTTTGAAAGCGGTTTCGCTGTCATCAGAGAATAATGAAATAATTATTACAGCATTATAATGTAATTATTTAATAAATTTTGCCGCCTGATTGAAAATTTCGGGCGGCAAAAAATTTTTTCAAAAATTATTTCACATTTTGTCTTTTTCAGGTGTTATAATATTATATAGGCAATATTTATGCCATAATGAAAGGTGGCGGAATTGTGGGCATAACGGAAAAGTACAATGAAGAATACCAATACGTTGAATATGCGGTAGAAAAATACAGCGATTTGCTTTTTCGTATTTGCTGTTCAATTCTGATGAATCAAGCTGATGCAGAAGATGCCGTGCAGGAAACCTTTATGCGGTATATGACCAAAGCACCGCTGTTCAGAGATTCCGACCATGAAAAAGCATGGCTTATCAAGGTTGCAACCAATATCTGCAAAAACATGGTCCGTTTTAAAATGCGGCATGATTTCGTCAACCTTGAAGAATTGAAAAATATCGGTGTCAATAATGATGACCGTGATATTTTAGAAACAATTATGCGTTTACCTCCGAAATATAAAATAGTCCTTGATCTGTATTATATTGAAGGGTATAAAGCAAATGAAATTTCGAGCATTATCAATGTTTCTCCGGCTGCGGTGCGTAAACGCTTGCAATACGGCAGAAAGCTTCTTAAGCACGAATTTGAAAGGAACGAATTACATGAAAGCTAATGCAATTAAAGATTACCGCCGCGTTATGAACAGTGTTCAGTTAAGCGATGAAGCAAAGCAAAGAATTGCCCGAAACTGTGCCAGATATGCTACCGTCAGAAAAATCAAAACAGGTAATTTTACTGTTACCGCTGTGATTAAAGAAAAGACGACGGACAGGTTTTAATCCTGTCCGCTATTTTTTGGAATAAAATTAAAAAATCCCGGGAGGAAAAGAAATGAAAGAACCAATTTTTTACAAGGTTGTAAAGCCCGGTCTTTCAGCGTGGTTCAAGCTGTTTTACAGACCGAAATATGAAGGAACGGAAAATATACCTGAAAACGGAAAAATAATACTTGCAGGAAACCATACCAATCTGCTTGACTGTCTGCTTGTCGGTACATCAACAAAAAGATGTGTGCATTTTATAGCAAAGGCAGAACTTACAAAAGGTATAGGAAAGTATATTTTCGGCGGTCTCGGTATAATTCCTGTTGACAGAAGCAGCAGTGCAAGCGGCGCACAGGCAGTAAATGTAGCTGAAGAATACCTGAAGGATGATAAGCTTATCGCCATATTCCCCGAGGGTACAATTAACCGCACAGACGATATTATGATGCCGTTTAAGGGCGGTGCCGTAAAAATTGCGCTTGATACAGGTACAAAAATTGTTCCATTTGCAATTATCGGCAAATACAAGATGTTTAAAAGAAATGTAAAAATAAAGTTTATGCCTGCAATTGAAATTGAAAGAGGAAGTTTAAAAGCGGCAAATCAGAAACTTTATACAACAGTCAGAAATGAACTTGAGAATGCAAGAGAAGGAGTAAATAAGTAATGCCAAAAAAGAATCCCGAAGACAGAGAAAGGGGATACAGGCTTTTTATGCCGCTTATGCGTGCGGCTTTTAAAGCCTACTATAGCCCGAAAATTATCAACAAAGAAAACATACCCGCAGAAGGCGCGGTTGTAATTGCCTGTAACCATGTGCATCTGTTTGACCAGTGCCTTACAATTATGGCCACTAAAAGAATAATTCATTACATGGCTAAAAAGGAGTATTTTGATGGCAAACTAAAGCCATTTTTTGAAGCTATGGGTTGTATAGCTGTTGACAGACAGACTACGGATATTAAAAGCGTCAAAGCTGCAATGAAGGTTTTGCGCAGGAGTGGTGCAATAGGTATTTTCCCTGAAGGTACTCGTAACAGAACGGACAAGCTTCTGCTTGATTTTAAACCCGGTGCGGTTGCCATTGCCAAAAAGACGGATGCATACATAGTGCCTTGCGGTCTTACAGGCGAATATAAATTCCGCAGTAAAACACTTACTGTCCGTTACGGTGAGCCGTTTAAAGCAACGGATATGACAGTGGAAGAAGCAAATGAAAAGCTGTATAACGAAATAAAAAGACTTGTTCTTGAAGGAAAAAAAGCAGAAAAAGCAACAAAATGAACTTGTGTGAACTTAGGAGAAGGATTGGATGAAAATTGGTCTTGATGTCGGTTCAACAACGCTTAAATGCGTTGCAATCGACGATAATGAAAAAATAGTCTATAAGGCGTATGAACGCCATTATTCAAAAATAGCAAATATGAGCGCAAAGATGCTCAATGAAATAGTTGAAAAGCATCCCGAATTCGCAAGAGCGCAGTTAACCGTTTCCGGTTCTGCCGGTATGGGCTTTGCGCAAAGCCTCGGACTTAATTTTGTGCAGGAGGTTTATGCTACAAGAATAGCTGTTTCAAGGCTTTTACCGGGTACTGATGCCGTAATTGAACTTGGCGGTGAAGATGCTAAAATACTCTTCCTTACCAACGGTACGGAAGTACGCATGAACGGTTCATGTGCAGGCGGTACAGGTGCTTTCATTGACCAGATGGCATCGCTGCTCGAAATCAGTCCGCTTGAAATGAATGAAATAGCAAAAGGCAAAGAAAAGGTATATTCTATTGCATCGCGTTGCGGTGTTTTTGCAAAGTCGGATATTCAGCCGCTTCTCAACCAGGGTGCAGCTAAAAAGGATATAGCCGCAAGTATATTTGAAGCTGTAGTAAATCAGACTGTAGCGGGTCTTGCACAGGGCAGAAAAATTGTAGGCAAGGTTGTTTATCTCGGCGGTCCTCTTTATTTCCTTTCCGAGCTTCGCAATGCGTTTGACAGCGGCTTGGGTGTTAAGGGTCACTGTCCCGATGACGGACTTTATTTTGTTGCGCTCGGTGCGGCATTTTCTTCTAAAAACGAAGCAATTGATATTCTCGGCATCACCGAAAAAATCAACAGCTTTGTTTCAAGCGGTGAATACCTTGCTTCAAAGCCTTTGTTTAATAACAAGGAAGAATATGAAGAATTCTGTACCAGACATGCCGAGGATGCAGTAAAAACAGACGGTCAGCTTTACTGTGACAACAGAGTATACATAGGTATTGATGCCGGCTCAACTACGGTAAAAGCTGCAGCAGTCAATACTGACGGTGATATTGTATATTCAAAATATATGCCCAATTCAGGCGACCCTGTCAGATTGATTAAAGAATTCCTGATTGATTTTTACAGTTCTTTCCCAAGTGCTGTTGTATGCGGTTCGGCAGTAACAGGCTACGGTGAAGAAATAATTAAAAATGCGTTCGGTATTGATGTAGGTATTGTTGAAACCGTTGCTCACTATACCGCTGCTAAAAAATTCAAACCCGATGTTGATTTTATTATTGATATCGGCGGTCAGGATATCAAGTGCTTTAAAATCCGCAATAATGCCATTGACAATATTTTCTTAAACGAAGCCTGCTCATCGGGCTGCGGTTCATTCCTGCAGACCTTTGCGAGTGCTTGGGGCTATGATATTGAAAGCTTTTCAAAGCTCGGCCTGTTTGCAGATAAGCCCGTTGACCTTGGTTCACGCTGTACGGTATTTATGAATTCATCCGTCAAGCAGGCACAGAAGGACGGCGCATCAATTGAAAATATCTCCGCAGGTCTTTCGGTAAGTGTTGTTAAAAATGCACTTTACAAGGTTATACGCGCTGCCAATGCAGATGAACTCGGCAAAAACATTGTTGTTCAGGGCGGAACTTTTCTTAACGATGCCGTATTGCGTGCCTTTGAGCAGGAAATCGGCAGAGATGTTATCCGTCCGAATATTTCGGGTCTTATGGGCGCATACGGTGCGGCACTTATTGCAAAAGAAAAGGTAAAAGAAAAAAGCACAATTATTTCAAAGGAAGAGCTTGAAACTTTTGAACATAAAGTAAAAGCTGTTGTTTGTTCAGGTTGCAGTAATGCCTGCCGTCTGACTGTAAATACCTTCAGCGGCGGCAGACGCTTTATTGGCGGCAACCGTTGCAGCAAGCCTGTTGCAAGTACGGAAACAGACAGCGGACTGAATATGTTTGAATATAAGCGTGAGCTTTTAAACGCATATGTACCCTTCAATGGTCAAAGAGAAACAGTAGGTCTTGCAATGGGACTTAATATGTTTGAGCTTCTGCCTTTCTGGCATACTTTCTTTAAAGAACTCGGCTTTGGTGTTGCTCTTTCGGAAAAATCCACAAGAGGGCTTTATGTAAAGGGGCAGCATACTATTCCTTCTGATACTGTTTGTTATCCTGCAAAGCTTCTTCACGGTCATATTGAATCCTTGCTTGAACAGGGTGTTAAGCATATTTTCTATCCCTGTATGACCTACAATATTGATGAAAAACTCGGTGATAACAACTATAACTGTCCTGTTGTTGCCTATTATCCTGAAGTTATCCGTTCAAATATACCCAAACTCAAGGAAATCAACTTTATCAGCGATTATCTCGGGCTTCACAGACCGAAGGATTTTGTTGGTAAAATTCATGCAATTCTTTGCAGGAACTTTGGCGATATTGCGCTTTCTGCAGTTAAGGCAGCAAGCGATAAGGCTTATGACGAATACCACAGATATATGAATAAGATTCATATTCAGGGTCTGCAGTTTATGAAGGAAGCTAAAAAGAGAGATTTGCCTGTTGTAATTCTCTGCGGCAGACCTTATCACCTTGATGAAGAAATTAACCATGGTATAGATAAGTTGATTTGCCGTTGCGGTGCAGCAGTAGTTACGGAAGACAGCGTAAGCCCTATGGTTGAAAAATTCCCGACTGATGTTCTTGACCAGTGGACATACCATTCCCGCTTGTATGCTGCGGCAAAGTATGTTGCCGATAAGCAGGATAACGATATAAATATTGTTCAGCTTGTTTCTTTCGGCTGCGGTGTTGATGCCATTACAACCGATGAAATGCGTTCAATCCTTGAAAGTAAGGGCAGAATTTATACACAGATTAAAATTGACGAAATATCAAACCCCGGTGCCGTTAAAATTCGCTTGAGAAGCCTTTTTGCGGCTACGGGAAGATAAGGGAGAGTGATATATAATGAATCCTGAAAACAGAGTGGAATTTACCAAGGATATGATGGATTATACTTTGCTTGCACCCAATATGGCAAATATCCATTTTTCAATGCTGGTAAATATTTTCGGCCAGTATGGTTATAAAGTAGAACTGCTTAAAAATGATGGCAGAGCAGTTGTTGATGAAGGGCTGAAATATGTCCATAACGATACCTGTTATCCGGCGTTACTCGTAATCGGTCAGCTTATTGATGCACTCAACAGCGGAAAATATGATCCCAATAAAACCGCGCTTATGATTACGCAGTCGGGCGGCGGTTGCCGTGCATCAAACTATATTCATCTTCTGCGCAAGGCTTTGAAGAAGGCAGGTTACGGTCAGGTGCCTGTTATTTCGCTTAATCTTTCGGGTCTTGAAAAAAACAGCGGCTTTAAAATCCGCGTTTCAATGGCACTTAAAATGCTTTCCGCGCTCATTTACGGCGATTTGATAATGTTGCTTAAAAATCAGGTTGAGCCGTATGAAATAAATAAAGGTGAAACAAATGCACTCAGTCAAAAGTGGATTGATGATATCAGCGAAATGTTCAAAAACGGCAAAGGCTACAGCATGAGGGAAATGAAAAAAATCCTGCCTCAGATAACCAAGGAGTTTTCTGAAATTGCCGTAAATAAGGTTAATAAGGTAAAGGTCGGTGTAGTTGGCGAGATTTATGTAAAATATTCTCCGCTTGCCAATAACCACCTTGAAGAGTTCCTTTTCAGCCAGGGCTGTGAGGTTATGGTGCCCGGTCTGCTCGGATTTTTCCTTTTCAAAACCGATAACAGACTTGAAGATGTAAAGCTTTACGGCGGCAAAAAAATCAAGAAAATTGCTATGACCGTAGCAATATGGTATCTCACAAAAATTGAAACCATGCTCAATGATGCCGCACGCGCTTACGGCAATTTTACTGTTCCCGCACCGTACGCGCACATTAAAGAAAAATGCACCAAAATTATAGGTGCAGGCTGTAAAATGGGCGAAGGCTGGCTTCTTACAGCAGAAATGATGGAACTTATAGAAAGCGGCTACGGCAATATTGTCTGCGCACAGCCGTTCGGTTGCTTGCCCAACCACATTGTAGGCAAGGGTATGATAAGAAAGCTCAAAGAGTTATATCCTCAGTCAAATATCGTTCCGATTGACTATGACCCCGGTGCAACGCGGGTTAACCAGGAAAACCGCATAAGGCTCATGCTTGCGGTTGCTGATGAAAATTTAAATAACGCATAAAAAACAGGGTAGTGCTTCAAAATCAAAGCACTACCCTGAAATTATTATTAAAGAGTAACAGTTGTATTGGTTTTATCGGAAATATACGCATTTTCAAGCAGCTCGGTTAAAGCTGTTGCCATATCAAGTCCGAGACCGTCCGGTGTGCCTGTGCCGTCAATGCAGGCGTTGATAAACTTTATCAGCGGACTTTCGTCAGCTTCTTCACATTTCGGAACAATGGGTTCATTGCTGATTTCGGCGGTTTCTCTTGTTTTAACCTGAATTTTTCCGCTTTCTCCTATAATTGTTCCGTCTGTGCCGTAAACTTCAAGTCTATACGGTGAATAGAAGGAGTCAAAGCCTGTTTCTGAAATACCGATAATTCCGTTTTCAAATTCTATTATAGATACAGCGTTTTCATCAACCTTTGAACCGAGCGGAGCATTGAACATACCGCTTATTCTTTTTGGTTTTCCGCAGAGCGCAGCAAGCTGATACATAGGGTGACAGCCAAGGTCCATCATTGCGCCTCCGCCGGCAGCCGCTTCATCAAACCAGTATTCGGGAAGCCAGCCGTTGCTTACACCGCTGTGCGCATTGCGTATGCGTACTGTTGTAACCTTGCCGAGTTTGCCTGAATCTATGTAGGATTTTATCAGCTTCATCGCTGAATTGAAAAGCTGAGGGTAAGAAATTGTAAAGGTTACACCGTTTTTTTCAATAGCATCAGCAATTTTTTTACAGCCTTCAACTGTTGTTGCAAGTGCTTTTTCGGTAAATATGTGTTTGCCTGCATTGGCAGCTTTTATAAGCACTTCTTCGTGCAAAGTTGTGGGTGTATCGCAGATAACTGCGTCAATATCTTCTCTTGCAAGCAGTTTGTCAAGGTCAGATTCAAAATCTGCACCGAGTCTGTCTGCCCATTCTTTACCACGTTCAGGATTTTCATCCCAAACGGCTGTAATCTGTACTTTACCGGTGTTTACGGCATCTCTTGCGTATCCTTCGGCGTGTACATGCCATTTTGAAAGCATTGCAATTCTGAGCATATTATATTACCTCCGTAATATCAGAGTTCAACAACTATTTCACCGCAGCCGTTTGCTTTTTGTTCTGCAATGAAATTTTCAATTGCATCAACTCTGGGCATAGCTTCTGAACAGCTGTGTGCGGAAACAAGCATTGAAGCGGAAGCGGTTGCAAATTCAAGCGCATCCTTCAAGGATTTACCGTTGAGCAATGAATAAAGGAAGGCAGACGCATATCCGTCACCGCCGCCGAAGCCTTTAAGCATCTTAACGGGGAATATGTTAACTTTGTAGTTGGTTCCGTCTGCAGCGTAAGCATATGAGCCTTCCTTGCCGTGCTTGATAATAATAAGCTTTGCATTGTAGCCAAACCAAAGCTTTGCAGAAGCAAGGTCGTCATTGCCGCCGCCCATGATAGCTTCTGTAAGGTCAAATTCTTCGCGTGAACCGAGAATGATATCAGCATTCTGTGCAACAAGGTTGTAGTAGATTGAAATTTCATCTTTGTTTTTCCATGTGTAACTGCGGTAGTCAATATCGAATACAACTACAGTGCCGTTTTTCTTTGCAAGGAACATTGCTTTGAGCGCAGCTTCACGGCTGGGAGATGTACAAAGTGATGTACCGGAAATTACAAGAATTTTTGCCTGCTTTATATATTCTTCATCAATATCCTCAACATCGAGCATAAGGTCTGCAACACCGTCGCGGTACATGAGAATGCTTGATTCAGTGGGGCTTTTGATTTCGGTGAATGTAAGTCCAAGATTTTCGCCGTTTTTACAGCGGACAATGTGTGAAACATCAATACCGTCGTTTGCAAAATACTCTGTAACATAATCACCGAACTGGTCGTCGGAAACTCTGGCAAAGAATCCGCATTTTGCGCCGAGTCTTGCAAGACCTACGGCAATGTTTGCAGGTGAACCGCCGACATATTTGTTGAAATTACTGCTTTGTGAAAGCGGTTTATTCATATCGGTAGGGTTAAAGTCAATTGCAACTCTGCCAAGGGGGATGACATCATATTTTCTTGTGCTGTCAAATTCAAAATAGCTCATGTCAAATTTCCTTTCTTTTATATGAAAAGCTGTGCTTTGTTTGCGCAATCAAAAATTTCTATATGTTTAAGTGCGTTTTTATATGCTCCTTCGATTTCTGCGGCATGCAAATCGTAGTAGCCGTTAATTTTTCTGCTTTCATATGCGGCTTTAACGTTTTGCTGTACGCTGTCAAAGGTTGCGGTAGCTATGTTAATTTTCTTAATTCCGTTTTCACGGCATTTTACAAATTCTTCGGGCAGTATACCCGTACCGCCGTGCAATACAAGCGGAACATCTACCGAATTCTTTACCTTTTCAAGTATGTCAAAGCGTAAGTGCGGCGTTTGCTTGTAGTTGCCGTGTGCATTGCCTATGGCTATTGCAAGCGCATCAACATTTGTTTCTTTAACAAATTTTACTGCTTCGGCAGGGGAGGTACAGTTTATTGCAATATCTTCGCTTCCGTCCTCACTGCCGCCCACACAGCCGATTTCAGCCTCAACGCAGGCACTGTATTCCTTTGCAATTTTTACCGTTTCAATTGTTTTAATTATATTTTCTTCCAAAGGAAGGTGTGAACCGTCAAACATTACACTTGTAAAACCCAAATCAAGAGCAAGTCTGATTTTTTCCAAAGTCAAGCCGTGGTCAAAATGTACGGCTACCGGTACTTTTGCATTCTTTGCGGCTGCTATCATCAGCGGACCGATTATTTCAAGCGGAGACTGTTTAAGCCTTACTTCGGCAATCTGCAAAATAATGGGACTGTTTGTTTCTTCTGCGGCTTTTATTACACCCAGTACCATTTCCATGTTTGCTACGCTGAAACTGC
Source organism: Clostridia bacterium (assembly GCA_017416765.1). Classification (GTDB taxonomy): domain Bacteria; phylum Bacillota; class Clostridia; order Oscillospirales; family Acutalibacteraceae; genus UBA8612. The sequence goes on along the minus strand of JAFQBE010000012.1, from coordinate 50,419 downwards.
CTACTGCCCATTTTTCTTTCTGTGCTTCAATAAGAAGCTGTTTCATATTAACTAACATATTGCTTTCCTATATTCAACTGTTTTTTTCATAAATAACCTTCAGACCGTCAAGCAAAAGATTATCGTCAAATATTATTTCGTTTTTGCAATGCGGTACAATTCTTTGTGAATATCCGCCTGTGGCAACAATACTTTCAAACCTGTAGCCAAGCTCATTTTCAAATCTTTCAATCATTCCGTCAATCATGCAGGCTGTGCCGTAAACAGCACCCGATTGCATACAGCCTACGGTTTCGGTACCGATTGCAGTTTCAGGGGCAGCTATGTTAATATTGGGCAGCTGTGAAGCGCCGCTTGAAAGTGCGTTCAGTGAAATACCTACACCTGCACTTATTGTACAACCGAGGAATGTTCCTTCTTTGTCAAGCACAAACATTTTGCTGGCTGTGCCAAGGTCAATTACAAGACAGGGCAGGGGATATCTGTCAATTGCCGCAACCGAGCCTACAACCATATCTGCACCAAGCTGACCGGGAATTTTTGTTATTATTTTAAGCCCTGTATCAAGACTTGAATCAACATATTTCGGTGTACAGCCTGTGGTGAGCAAAACTGCATTGCCGACATTATTGGTTATTTCGGGTACAACAGAGCTGATAATTGCACCGTTACATTCTTTAGGGTTTATTGAATTCAGGTTAAACATATTGAGCAGCTGAAAAGCATACTCGTCTTTGGTTTTTACACGCTGTGTTGCAAAGCGGCTGACAAAAATCAGCTCGTTTTCCTTGAAAACACCGAGTGTAATGTTGGTGTTACCTATATCTATAGTAAGCAGCATTTAATCATCTCCTATTTATCTAATATATTTTTTAACATATTTTTACTTAATAGTCAATTCAAACTTGAAATGTATTTTCTTGTGTGTTATAATAGCAAAAAATATTAATTAGGATGTGTTATTATGAGCAAAAAGAACGGTTTTATGGCTGAATTCAAAACATTTATCATGAGAGGCAATGTTGTTGACCTTGCAGTCGGTGTTATCATCGGTGCTGCTTTCCAGGCTATCATCAAATCCTTGGTTGACGATGTTGTTATGCCCGTTATCGGTCTTATCACCGGCGGTATTGATTTTTCAAACCTCTTTGTTGCGCTTGACGGCGGAGAATATGAATCCCTTGCAGCTGCACAGGAAGCAGGTGCTGCAACTCTTAACTACGGTAACTTTATCGGTGCAATATTCAATTTCCTTATAATGGCATTTGTTATCTTCTGCCTTGTAAAGGCTATCAACAAGCTCCGCGAAAAGACCGAGAAGAAGGTTGAAGAAGCTCCCGCAGCACCCACAACAAAGAAATGCCCCTACTGCAAGAGTGAAATTGATATCGAAGCTACAAAGTGCCCCAACTGCACATCTGATGTAGAATAATTTTTCGGTGAATTAAAATGAAATTTGGTTTTATAGGTGCAGGCAATTTAGCTTCTGCACTTGTATGCGGTTGTTCCAAATCCGCTTTCTTTGCGGAAAATGAATTTTTGGCATATGATATATTTAAGCCTTGTCTTGATGCCGTTGCCGAATACGGTGTTAAGCCCTGCAGCAGTATAGCTGAACTTATTAAAAGCAGCGATACAGTTATTCTTGCTGTCAAGCCCAAGGATTTTCCTGCGCTGCTTACCGAAAATGCAGAGGCATTTAAGGCAAAGGATTGCTTTATTGTTTCTGTTGCAGCAGGTACGGATTTATCCTATATTCAGTCGCTTTTAGGCTTTGAAGCAAGGCTTGCAAGAATAATGCCCAATATTAACGCGCGCGTTCAAGGCTCGGCAACTGCTGTTTGTTTTATCGGTGATGTAAAGACGCAGGAAAAGCAGAGTCTGCTTGATTTCTGTGCATCCTTCGGCGGTGTGTTTGAGCTTGATGAAAGCGCTTTCCCTGTCTTTGGTGTAATAGCCGGCTGTTCACCTGCATTTAATTATATGTATATTGACCAGCTTGCCCGCGCCGCAGTAAAGCTCGGCATAAATAAGCAGACTGCATTGCAGGTTGCTGCGCAGGCGGTAAAGGGCAGCGCGCAGACAATACTTGAAAGTACAGAGCATCCTTATGCTTTAATTGATAAGGTTTGTTCACCTGGCGGTACAACAATTGAAGGTATCACCGCTTTACAGGCAAACGGTTTTGAAAACGCGGTTAATGCGGCTGTTGAAGCAGCATATAATAAAGACTGCAAAATGAGAGAGAAAAAATAACTGAAAGGTAGCATATATCCAATGAACATTATTACAATTCGTGAGCTGTTTGAAAAAAGAGAACAGTTTTACGACAAAGAAATTGAAGTCTGCGGCTGGGTTCGCAGTGTACGTGCTTCAAAAGCTTTCGGCTTTATTGTTGTAAGCGACGGTACTTTTTTTGAAACACTCCAGGTAGTTTTCCACGATACTATGGAAAACTTTGAGCAGGTTTCAAAGCTCAATGTCGGCTCTGCTATTATTGTAAAGGGTACACTTGTTGCAACACCCGAAGCTAAACAGCCCTTTGAAATTCAGGCAACAGAAGTTACTGTTGAAGGTGCTTCAACACCCGATTATCCTTTGCAGAAAAAGCGCCACAGCCTTGAATATCTTCGTACAATTTCACATCTTCGTGCAAGAACAAACACTTTCCAGGCTGTATTCCGTGTCCGCTCTCTCATTGCTTTTGCAATTCACAGCTTCTTTATGGAGCGTAATTTTGTATATGTCCACACTCCTATTATCACAGGCAGCGACTGTGAGGGTGCAGGCGAAATGTTCAGAGTTTCTACTCTTGACCCCGAAAATCTTCCCATGACTGAAGACGGAAAGGTTGACTACAGCCAGGATTTCTTCGGCAAGTCAACTAACCTTACCGTCAGCGGTCAGCTCAACGGCGAAACCTATGCTATGGCTTTCCGCAATATCTATACATTCGGTCCTACCTTCCGTGCAGAAAATTCCAATACTACTCGTCACGCAGCCGAATTCTGGATGATTGAGCCTGAAATTGCATTTGCTGACCTTACTGACGATATGCAGCTGGCTGAGGATATGCTCAAGTATGTTATCAATTATGTTCTTGAAAAAGCACCCGAGGAAATGAAGTTCTTCGACAGCTTTATTGATAAGGGTCTGCTTGAAAGACTTCACAATGTTGTCAACTCCGATTTCGGCAGAGTTACCTATACGGAAGCTATTGAAATTTTGGAGAAGAACAACGATAACTTTGATTATCCTGTTCATTGGGGCAGCGATTTGCAGACAGAGCATGAGCGCTACCTTACCGAAACTGTTTTCAAGCGTCCTGTATTCGTTACAGACTATCCTAAGGAGATTAAGGCTTTCTATATGAAGCTCAATCCCGACGGAAAGACTGTTGCCGCTATGGACTGTCTTGTTCCGGGTATCGGTGAAATTATCGGTGGCAGCCAGCGTGAAGATGATTACGATAAGCTCGTAACCCGTATGAATGAGCTTGGTCTTAATCCTGAGGATTATGATTTCTATCTCGACCTTCGCAAGTACGGCTCAGCCCGTCATGCAGGCTTCGGTCTCGGCTTTGAGCGTTGCGTAATGTACCTTACAGGTATGTCAAATATCCGCGACGTTCTTCCCTTCCCGAGAACAGTCAACAACTGCGATATCTAAATATTTTAAACGCCTGCTGTTTTGGCAGGCGTTTCTACTATAAAACGGAGGCATTTTATATGTCAGATAATATCAGATATAAAAATCCTGCTTTATCAGTTGAAGAGCGTACAGAGGATTTACTTTCGCGTATGACCCTGCGCGAAAAAATAGCTCAGCTTGATATGAAGTTCGGCAGCAATTACTGTACTGAACCTGACCCCAACGATAACTGTTCTGCCGCAGAAACAACGGATTATTATTGGGATAAACTGCGTGAAGATTTTCCCGACGGACTCGGTTATCTGCACGATAACTATTCCGTTCCTGCCGTTATGAATAAGCTGCAGAAATTTTTTATCGAAAATTCACGGCTGGGTATTCCCGTTATTTTTACCGGTGAAGCACTTCACGGTATTGCAGGTACAAGGGCTACGGTTCTGCCTATTCCTACCGCTTGGGCAGCTACATTTGAGCCGAAATATGCCTATGAAGCAGGCAGAGTTATTGCAAAAGAAACCCGTTCCCTTGGTATTTATGAGGTTTTAGCGCCTAATCTTGATGTTGCGCGCGACCCGAGATGGGGCAGAACAGAAGAAACCTTTGGCGAAGATACCTGCCTTTCAAGTAAAATGGCGGCTGCCGTTGTAAAAGGACATCAGAACGGTGATATTTCTGCTAAGGACAGCGTTGTTTCTGAACCCAAGCACTACTGTATCCACGGTATTCCCGAGGGCGGTGTAAACTGTGCAACCGCGAGAGCGGGTATAAGAGAAATAGAAAGCTGCTATCTGCCTGTATTTGAAGCCGGAATTAAAGAAGGCGGCGCATACGATGTTATGGCAAGCTACAACTCAATTGACGGCGACCTTATGATGACTTCAAGCCATTATCTTAAAACCGTACTTAAAGAGCGTTTCGGACTTAAAGGTATCTGCCGTTCGGATTGGGGCGGACTTCGCCGTGTACATTATCTGCATAAAATGGCCAAAAACGAAAAAGATGCTATTTATCTTTCAAAGAAAAACGGTCTTGACTGTCAGGGCGGTGATGAATACCCGAATAAGCTTTGGGTTGACAGCCTTGAAGAACTTGTAAATGAAGGCAAGCTCGATGTTGAAAACATCAACGAATCCTGCCGCAGAGTGCTTAAAATCAAATTTGAACTCGGTCTTTTTGAAAATCCGTATACGGATGAAAATGAGTATAAAGACATAATCAATTGCAAGGCTCACCTTGACAAGGCTTTGGAAATAGCCCGTAAGTCTGTTATTATGCTTAAAAATGACGGCATTTTGCCGCTTAAAAAAGATAAGTATAAAAAGATAGCTTTGATTGGTCCTTCCTCAAACAAAGTGCGTTTGGGCGGATATTCTGCAAAGATTGTTGGCAGGAAGCTTAAAACTATCTTTGAAATTCTCAAAGAAGAATTTCCTGCCGCTGAAATTATGCAGTGTGACGGCTGCGGCATCAGCGACGGCGATTTCCGGTTTGCACTTTCCGACCAGCATCACTTGCAGGGCATAAAGGCAGAAGAACAGAGCGAGAATATTGCTCAGGCTGTTGAATACGCAAAGCAGTCAGATTTGATTATTTTCTGCGGCGGTGATGATACTATTTCAAGCGGCGAAGGTCGCGACAGATGTGAGCTTACCCTTTGCGGCAGACAGAGTGAATTAATGAAGCTTCTTCATGAAACAGGCAAGCCCATGGTTTTTGTTATGATTCACGGCAAGCCACTTGCAATTAAAGAAGAAAGCGATATTTCAAACGCAGTTCTTTCCTGCTGGTTTGGCGGTGAATGCGGTCCGCAGGCTATTTGCGATGTTCTGCTTGGTAATGTTAATCCCGGCGGTAAACTGCCGTTTTCGCTTCCCAGACGCTCGACAATGATTCCGTGCTACTATTCAATGCTTCCCGGCGCAAGCAACGAGTATTACGAGGGCAGGGGAGATGCGCTTTATCCCTTCGGCTTCGGTCTGAGCTATACCGAATTTGAATATTCTGACCTTACTGTTGAAAGAACAGGCAAAACTGATGTCAGGGTAAATGTTGATGTTAAAAATATCGGCAAGGTTAAAGGTGACGAAGTTGTTCAGATTTATGTTGAAGACTGCGAAAGCTCAGTTGTTACGCCGCTTCTTCTTTTAAAGGATTTTAAGCGTGTTACGCTTGAACCGGGTGAGAAGCAGACACTTGAATTCAACCTTGATTATAAAGCCTTCCGTCTTATGAATCAGGCGTATGAATGGGTAGTTGAACCCGGTGTGTTTAAAATATTTGCCGCATCGTCTTCAAGAGATATCCGTTTAACCGCAGAAATTGAATTAGATTGATATTTAATAAAAATGAGGCAGTCTGCTGTTTAAAGCAACTGCCTCATTTTTAATGCGCTTTCTTTTTATCTATTATATAAAAAACTAATAAAATAAGAAGTACAATTATGCTTAGAATAATACCCGCTTTTAGTCCGGGTGTTGTAAATTCAAATTCAATTTCGCTTTCTCCCGCAGGTACTATTATTCCCATCAAACCGCCGTTAATGGTATAGATATCAGTTTCTTCGCCATTAATATATGCTTTCCAGCCGTTATCGTGCGGAATACTGAAGTATATTAGCCGTGTTTTACTGCCGCTTGTATTACAGCTGAAGCCTTCAGAATTCAAAATAAATTCCGTTGCCGCAGTAGCTTTGTTAATTTTAACTTGCTCTTTCCAATCAAAATCCGATGAAAAATTAAACGGTTTTATTACTGCGGAAAGTTTTTTGGCTGTTTCTTCATCTGCAAAACACGCAGCTGTCATTAACTCAATCCGCTTATTATTCTCTTTCTTATTAGTGGTGTATTCATATTTATCACAAATAACATAGTATTCATAAGCATATCCGAAAGGTGAGTAGTATTCAGCTTTTGTTTCTTGTCCGTTTTTGTCTGTAATTGTTTCTATGCTTAATACGGATTGAATTGCAGGTGTATCAAAATATCTTGTTGCGGTTGTGTGTAAAGTATCGGCATAGCCCACTAAATTGCAGAATGCATTAGTTGAGTGCGATTTAAAGCTGTGAAATGCGGTAATACCGGGCTGATTTATTACAGCAGGGTAATTTGCAAAAGAATAATCATAATATTTGCGCGAAGTGTATTCCGTTGAGCTGTCGGCAGAAATATCTGCACCCTTATAATCTGAATTTTTATGTGTATTCCATATTTCTGCTTCGTTTGCAAGGTAAACACCATAGCTTAATGTGCATATTAAAACTACAGCAGGAATTGTTCTTCTGGCAGAAATAAGCCAATTGTTTTTAATAAAAAACAGCAGAGGTACATATGTTACAGCTGTCAACAGAATAAACACTGCTGCGTACCTTAAATCGTACATTGTAAACTTATCTGTCAGACCGCATTCGTTAAGGTAACTAACTGCGGCACCAGGTAAAATATTAAATGTTTCTTTGTTTAAAATATAAGCACAAAGTATTTTGATTATCAGCGGAAGTCCTACAGTAATTGCGGAAAGAATGGCTATTGTTTTTGCACTGCTTTTATAAAGTTGAGCATTGCTTTGCTTGCTTTCTGCAATTTTCAGGCTCACTAATATGCCAATCAAGGTGAAACTGTACCACCAGCGCGTGTAACTCATGTTGGTAAAAAGATTGAAAATACCGTTTCCGAACGGAATAAGAGAAAGAATAAACAAAAATTTAAATAGCTTTATGTGCCATTCGTTTGACTTGATTTTAATGGCAATAAATATGAATACTGCGCCAAAGAACGGGAGAAAAGCAACATTGGAATTGAAATTAGAAAAACTAAATCCTGTTGCCGAACCTAAAACTCCTTCACTCGGAAGTATTATTCCTTTAATAACTTTTAAAAGCTTAGGTATTGATGATAAACCTGAAATTAAAGCATTTGAAAAGCTTGAAGTTGCTTTGTGCGTTTCAAGCAGCGAAAATGCTGTGGGAAGAAGTAAAAAAGAAGCCAACAAGCAGCCTGAACAGTAATATATCAAACATTTGAATGCTTTTTTTAAGCTGAGCTGTGTATATTTAACTTTAAACAGCAGGTAAAACAGTATAAATACAGAAGTAGAAACAAGGAAGTAATAATTGGTTATTGCGTTAACTGTTACATAAACGGAAAAGCAAAAGCATTTTCTGCTTTCCAACGCTTCATCTGTAAGATACAGCAGTAACGGAAAAAGAGCCATAACGTCATGGAAATGATAGAAATAGCTTGAATCCATTGCAAAGCCGGAAAAAGCGTATATTAAAGCACCGATAAATGAAAGGTGAGGGGTATTAACATATTTTTTAAGGTAAATAAATGCAGTTGCCGCAGCGAGGGCGTGCTTAATTATAAACATAAATCCAACGCCGATTCCGGTCATGCTTTCAGGCATTAAAAATAAAGGCCAGTAAAAGGGACTTGCGTAATTGTAAAAGGAGTATGTACCGAGAAAATTAGCACCTAAAAATGTATTGCTGCTCCAAAACGGAGCACCGCTTTTAAGCAATCGGCGGCATTCGTTTATAAACGGTATCTGCTGTGTCATATAATCGCCGACAAGGTAAAAATTACCCTTGTTTGCAAGCATAACAGGCAATGCAATTGCAGCTGCCATGACAAAAGCTGTTAAAGTGACAGTGAAAGTATTGATTTTTGCTTTACTTTTCAATTTAATCACCCTGCTATAATTTAGCATAATAATTATTTTTAATCAATCTTTATTATTTTGTTCTTAACTAAAATGCTGATTTTTGCCGGATTTTTTGTTTGCAAATATAAATTTAAAATAAAATAAGAAATAAATTAACAATTTATTATATTAATTAAGAATTTTATTGAAATATTTTAATATATGTGTTAAAATAACTCTGAACAAATATAAAATGGGCGGTGACTTATGGCAAAAGTAAAAGAAAAAAAGCAAAAAAGCGCAAGATTTGAAACCGTTGAATATAAGGGTAACCGACGTTATGTAGGTCGTGCGGAAACCGTTGCGTACGTTCTTAACGATGCTGCGCAGACTCTTAATATCAGCGATTTCTACGAACGCTATATTTATGACGTAGTTAAAATTGACTTTAACTATCTTGCTTTGCACAACATGATAGCAACTATATGGGACGTTATAAACGATACCTTTATCGGTGTTGTTGTTGAAAGAACAAGAACACGTTGGGGTAAGTTCAAACCCTATATGTTGTTCGGTCAGATTCCGCTTATGATAATCGGTCTGTTCTATTGGGTTATTCCGTTTATCTTCCCAAATTCAGCCGCTACATATTTGCCCAAACTTATTTTTTATTCGGTTATGATGATGGTTCAGGAAACAGCAGGTACTTTTACAAGTATTGCAAACACCGGCTTTATGACCACCATTACCCCGAACCCTGTTGAGCGTACAAGGCTTATTACAATGGCTCATCTTCTTTCACACATTTTTGAAGATTTGCCTAAACAGATTTTCGGTATTCTTTATGACCTTGTTGCCAACAAGGTTGTTAACTGGGAGCTTCCCAAGCTTTTTGCAGGCTTCGGTCTTGCCTGTGCAATTCTTTCCACAAGCTTTGTTATGCTGTTCTTCCTCAAGTCCCGTGAAAGAGTTATGCAGTCTGTTGAACGTCCCAGCATAATTCAGGGTCTGAAAGCTATCGTTACCAACAAACCTGTTCTTATTCAGGTTGTTTCCTCTTTCCTCAGTGGTTTCAGTATAGGAAAGAGCAGAACAAACTTCTATATCGATGTTATCGGTTCAATCACCTGGAAGACAATAGTTGGTATTCCCGCTTTCCCCGTAAAGTTTATCAGCTACAGCTTTGTTGCTCCGCTTCGTAAGCGCTTTTCTACAAAAGCTCTCTGGATTTTTGAAGATGCATGGACTGATATGCTGTGGATGATTGTTTTCGGAATAGGTTCAATCAACAATAACTTTATGAAGAAGCCTATCATTCTTCCGCTTATGGGTCTGGAAGAAATCTTTGAGATGTGTGTCTATGGCTTGCGCAGAGTTATTCCTAACGAAATTGTCAACGAGTCTATGGACTATTGTGAATGGAAAAACGGCTACCGTGCAGAGGCTATGACTGGTGTTGCCCAGGCAACAATTTCAAAACTGCAGAATGCCGTTATGGGTAGTATAAACGCTATTGTTATGAAAAAAATCGGCTACCAGCAAGGTCTTGAAATAGGTACACAGACCACAAAGACAAAGTGGTGGATTTTTGCTCTTGGTACCGGTATTCCGATTATCACAAGCAGTCTCGGTATTATTCCCAAGTTCTTCTATCCGCTTAATGCTGAGATGCGTAATCAGATGTATACCGAACTTCAGGAGCGCCGTGATAAGATGGCAGAAATTATGAATGAAGCTTCTGCTGAAGAAATCAAGGAATTTGCCAAAGCAGAAATAAACGGCGAACTTAAATAAAACTCAAAGCAACCGGTAATCAATATCGGTTGCTTTTTTTATATTTATTTGTAAAAAACAAATAAAAACAATGGACAATTTCAAAAAAATATGTTAAATTAATATACAAAGTAAATTGATTTTACTATTTGGAGGGTTAATTTATGTCTGTAGCTTTAAAAAAATTCTTAACCGTTTTACTTTCAGTATGTATTTTGTTTACGGTTGCCGTACCCGCTTTTGCGGCTGATGCACCCGCAAAGAAAAATTACATAATCGAAAACCCGTATGACGGCATTGATTGGGAAAAATGGGAAGATTATAAAACACAGCTTCACTGTCACACTACCGCAAGCGACGGCTTTTTGCCCATTTCTCAGTTTGTTGATATGCATTATTCTCTCAACTATGAAATCGTAGCCCTTACAGACCACGGTACATTGAACCGCGGCTGGAATGTTGTGCCTGAAACCGTACCGCTTATGCGCTATATCAAAAAAGACAGAACACAGATGGCGGATATTATCCCTATTCCTGATGAAGACTATCAGAAGTATATAAACGGTACACATCCTGACAGAAGCTATACTTCTACAGCCGGTGATACTCTTACCCGTACCACAACAAACGGTATGCTTGATGTTCCTCTTGGTAACGAACAGAACATGGCTACACCTTTTGCTGACTGCCATTTAACCAGCTACTGGGCTGAATATGGTCAGGGTCTTGCAGGCGTTTTCGGCGATTATGAAACACCTTCAAGAGAGGTTGCAAAACTCGGCGGTATTACATTCCTTTCTCATGTCGGCGAATATGTTTATCCGGATAAGGATTCTGCTGACCATGTAGGTAAGAAGATTGATGAATACTATGTTAATAAATTTGCAAGGATTTTCCTTGATAATCCCGGTTCTTCACTTGGTATGGGCATTAACAGCGCAACTGATGCACATACACGCTGCGACCGTATACTTTACGACCAGATTCTTCAAAAGACAATTCCCAATGGTGTTGTTCCGTGGGGTAATACATTTGCCGATTCACATAACGAAACATCACTTAACGATGCTTATACAATGAGCTGGATGCCTGAACTTACTCTTGAAGCCTTCCGTACCTGCCTTGAAAAAGGTCAGTTTTTCTCAATATCTCACTTTTCAAACGGTGTGGAACTCAACGGTATGCCTGAAATGCCCGGTTTTGTAGAGCAGGATGTATATGACACAAGAGCTTATTGGCTTGATAATACGCCCAATGTAACCGGTGTTTATGTTGACCAGGATGCTGACACAATTACCGTTGAAGGTATAAATGCAAACATTATTACCTGGATTTCAAACGGTGAAGTTATTAAGCGTGAATCTATAACTGACGGTACAGCAACACTCGACCTTCACAACGATGAACTGCTTGCAAAGCCGTATATGTTTATCCGCTTCTATCTTTCCGGCGATAACGGTATCTGCTATTCAAATCCCATGGTTCTCAAGGTAGAGGGTGAAGAATTCCCCGAAGTAATTGTACCGGAAACCCATGATATTTCAACATTCCTTCGCGGTCTTGTTACTGTTATTGATTTTGTAGCATTTAAATTCAATCCGATAATATGGATTTTCAAGTATTTTGCTCTCGGTTACAACCCGCTTGAAAGACTTTGATAAGTTTGAATAATAAACCAAAATCACCCCGTCGTTATGGCGGGGTGATTTAAGTTTAATTAATGAAAAGGTTTAGCGTATTTTTCTGCCCATGCCATAACCTTTTTCTTGTCCCATTTGGTAGGGATGGCGGCACAGATTGCTGTTGCGGCGGCAAGCTTCGCGCCGCAGTCAAGTATTTTAACCAGCAGTTTCGGGTTCTTTATTGCACCCTTGGCTTTTACTATCATATCCTTTACATCGGGCTTGAATAAATCAAATATTCCGCCGAAATCAGCTGTCATGGTTATGTTATCTTCGTTTAGCATACCCGAATCAAAGCAGTAATCAAGCTCATCAGGTGTGGCATTAAGCAGAAAGTATTTAACACATTCAAGCGGTGCCATATTAGTTGCGATTTTTCTGAAATAATTAAGCTGATAGCTCCAGAGAGTGGAAGCGTTATAATCTTCAGCCTTGTCTGCAATAATTGTATCTGCAAGCATTCTTGCAGCTTTGAGTGAATTGGCAATACCCGAACCTATTAACGGTACAGTCATAAATGCGCTGTCACCGATAGCAGCATAGCCGTCAGCAACCATTACGGACAGGGGATGGCGCACCGGAATTTCAACAAACTGACCGCCGCGGACAATTTCTTTACCCAATCGTGGACAGCTTTTTCGAAGAAAATCTGCATATTCATTCAGTTCTTCTATGGTGAATTCTTCAAATCTGCCCACAAGCAGGTCGGTATGTTCATTTTCGCTTGCAACCCAGCTGATGCTTTTTTTACCGCCCGCAAACAGCATAACTCTGAACTTTGCTTCAACCTCAATATCACTTGCTTTGTTGTAAAAGGCGCGGAATATTGTAATCTTTTCTTCTCTTTTTACTTGCTTTTCAATGCCGAATGAATCGGGCAGGTTACTGCGCACGGGTGAATTCATACCGCAGGCATCAATTATCAGGTCAGCATAATAATCACCCTTGTCTGTTTTTATGCCTATAACTCTGCTGCCTAATGTTATGGGCGCAGTAACCATACAGTCATATATAATATTTACACCGCAATTAACGGCATGGTTGATAAAATGAGCATATATATCCTTACGCTCCATTTTAATTTCAAGCTTGTCATCAGGGACACGCTGTGTAAGTGTGCGCTTGGATGTGGGTGCAAAAAATGTCATATGTTCTTTATATTCGTATTTTTCCTGCGGTGGCATGGGCATGCCTGCAATTTTCAATGCTTCTGGAGCGAAAATATCGGTCCAGTCATAACCGAGTGTGCCTTCGCTTTGTTTTTCATAAACGGTTACATTGTAGCCGTTTTGTGCAAGTATAGCAGCAACGGCAATACCGCCGTGACCCAAACCTGCTATAATAATATTTTTACCCATAATTATCCCTCCGGAAAAATTGCTGATATAATTGTATTATTTTTTATATTCAATATCAAGAGTAAAAATAAAAATCAGCGGAGAATTTTCTCCGCTGAAATTAATTGCGCTTTATTATTTTGCAAGGCAGTCGCCGAATGCTTTCTGTACTGCGTAGTATGAAGGCTTCGGATTACCGTTGCCGTCTACAAGACCCCACTTTGTTTCAACGGGGCATGCCTCCTGACCGCAGACATAGCAGTCATCGCTGTCTTCCCAGCAGTAGATGAACGAACCGATTACATAATCAAGCTTGCGTACTCTGGGGATAACATATTCAAAGAAATCTGCCTGACCTTCGGGTGTGTGTGGGAAGCCGTAAAGACCGTAGCCGTCGGGAAGCTCACAGAAAATGTGGTTGGAATACTCACCGTCAAAAATAAGGTTTGCCTTGTATTCAGGTGTTTCGTCAGCATAGTTTTCCATGATTTCTTCTGTCAGGTCATCGGGAAGGTTTGCGATAAATTCGTCAATATTTGCGCGTGCTTCTTCTTCACTGCTGAAGCCGTAGCTTTCAAGAATAGCCTGTTTTTCAGCTTTTGTTTTGGGCTCACCAAGTCCGATGTAGCCGAACTCGCACATAATAACAGGCTTGCCAGTGATTATTCTTACAAAGTTGAGTATTGTAATATACTGATTGGCATTTTTGAGTACGGGTTCAAAGCAACCGAGGTACATATCAAGACCGACATAGTCGCAATATTTGTGGTAATCCTTCATAAGACCGGGAAGCTGAAGAATTGCAAGACCGCCGAGATTGTAGCCGATAAGTATATTGCCGCGTTCGGGATACATAGCTTCAAGCTGAATGCCTATAAATTCTGCCGCTTCCTCAAGTGTCAGCGGAAGAGTGAAGCGGTCAATACCCATTTCGTTGGTAATCTGGAATGCACCTACAATGTCTTTAAGGTCATTGAGATAATATAAAGCTATATCCTGAATGCCTTTTTTGCTTTCGGGTTTTCTGGGGTCAAGTCCGTATGCAATGTAATCATCCGGGTAGGGTGTGATTGCCATAACCTTGATGCCGTTGTCAGCAAACTGCTGCATTTCAGCTTTCCAGTTAAGGTATCTCTGCGAAATTGTACCGTCGGAATTGTAGAGGAAGGGTATATCTTTGCGTACCCAGTAGATATTTGCTTCCTTCATCATTTCGCTGTTTTCGGGGTCAGCGTGGCATACGCCTGTTATGTAGCCGTCAACCTTATCCGCAGCAACAGGAATTTCTTTGTCAAAAGGTACAGTAACATCGGTAACGATTAACGATGCAATGGGAGTGATTACAGCTAAAATAAAGCCGATAATTTTAAAAAGTATTGCCATTTCTATACACGCTCCTTATTTTATTAACTTAATATTATCATGCATTCTTCTGTTTTTCAATTAAAAATTTATTAACAAAATATTATTTTAGCTGTTTTAAATAAATAATTATTTTCTGTTGATAGATATTATTTTCTGTGTTAAAATATTATGTAATAATTACCATTGAAAGGAAATGTGGCTATGAGCATAAATAATACTGCAATGTTTAAACTTTCCTACGGCCTTTTTGTTTTAACTGCTTCTGACGGCAGAATGAGCAACGGCTGTATTATCAACACCTGCACACAGCTGACGCAGGAACCGCTTAAAATTTCAATCTGTGTCAATAAATCAAATTATACCCATGAGCTGATTTCGAATAGCGGTGTGTTTGCCGTAAGTATTCTTTCCGAAAAAGCTCCGTTTGATATTTTCAAGCGCTTCGGCTTTGCTTCGGGCAGAGATACAAATAAATTTTATGAATTTACCGATTGCGAAATCGGCGAAAATAATTTGCCGCACATTACCGGTAATTTTTCAAACGCTTTTATTTCCGGCAAGGTTATTGAACAGATTGATTGCGGTACGCATACACTTTTTATTGCCGATGTAACCGAAGCAGAGGTTCTGAATAATGATAAATCAATGACCTATGAATACTATTTTGCAAATGTTAAGCCCAAGCCGCAGCCCGAAAAGAAGAGGGGATACGTTTGTAAAATATGCGGCTATGTTTACGAGGGTGATGAACTTCCTGCTGACTTTGTTTGTCCCATTTGCAAGCATCCGGCAAGTGATTTTGAACCGTTAAAATGAGCAGCGAAGTAATTGTTCACCCTTTCGATCCTGTGTTTGATGGAAACTCAAAGGTTTTGATTTTAGGGTCTTTTCCGTCGGTTAAATCAAGGGAGAACGAGTTTTATTACGGTCATGAGCGCAACCGTTTCTGGCGGGTTATTTCCGCGTTGTACAGCGAACATTTGCCTGAAACAGTTGAGCAGAAAAAGTCTCTGCTTTTGCGGCATAATATTGCTCTGTGGGATACTGCGGCAAGCTGTACCGTTCACGCCTCAAGCGACAGCAGCATACGCAATGTTATGCCTAATGATATAAAATCTCTGCTTGATAAAACTAATATAGCGCGTATATATGCCAACGGTAAAACAGCTGCACAGCTTTATAATAAACTTGTTTTACCTTCTACTGCTGTTGAAATAGTGGCTTTGCCTTCTACAAGCCCTGCAAACGCCGCTTTTACACTTGAAAAGCTCATTGAATGCTGGCAAGTTATAGCTCAAAGCTGAAAAGTTTTAAAAATTTGCTAAAATCACTTGATTTTTTTTAATGCATCATATATAATAATCAAGCTGTCCGAAACAGCTTGTATTTCGGGGTGTGGCGAAGTTTGGTATCGCGCTTGGTTCGGGACCAAGAGGCCATGGGTTCAAGTCCCGTCACTCCGACCATATTGAGTATTCATAAGGGATTTGACCTGTGAATACTCAATTTTTTTGCTTAAAATAGAGTTTAATATATATTTTTGTAGTTTTTATGTATCGTCGCATTCCTTTCGGAGTGCGACTTTTTGTTATGCTAACTTTTCTGTAGGGTTTGCAATATATCCTATTGCTACTCCCTGACGGGTATCTGCCGTGAAACAAGGTTCATCATTTTCAGGTATTTCAAGATAGCCTACAAAGTTGTAGTGAATCACAACTCTCTGAGTCTTGTTCTTACCTTTACCCTCTGCCTCATAAACATCAATGTGGTCAATGAGCTCGTGGATTAGTGGTGCTGTGATTGTTTCCATATCCAAGAACTTTCTTACCGCACCGATAAACATATCCTTACTGTGCTGAACTGTCTGCATATTTGCAACCTGTTCTCTCAGGTTAAATATCTTGATTTTCAGCTCTGCTCTCTCAACCTCATACTTGTGAGACATGTGGGTAAACCACTCATCCGTAACCTTACCCGTAGCATTATCCTCATACAGCTTCTCATAAAGAGAAGCAACTGTTTGTTGACGGACTATGGCTTTCTGCAATTCACCTTCAAGAAATTTCTTCTCATCATAAAAATCCTTATGGGTTTTCTTTTCAAGAATTTCTGCAAGAAGCTTTTCATCCTGTTGAAGCATAATTGCAAGGCGTTTCAGCTCAAAGATGACTATCTGTTCAAGAGCATCTGCACGGATATAGTGTCGTTCAGGGCAAGTGCCACGGGTATCTTTAACATAATTACCGCAACTGAAATAGTGAATATCCTTGTTGACAGTGTTTGTGTGATACCTCATATTACTTCCGCAATCAGCACAGCGTATAAGACCGCTGAAGATATGCTTTCTTGCATTTTCTTTTTTCGGTGCTCTGCGTTTTGTTTGAGCAGTGTGCTTCTGTACCGTTTCCCAAGTATCACGGTCAATAATAGGCTCGTGAACATCCCTGAAGATTTTCCAATTCTCCACGGGATTATCAATACGGGTTTTGTTCTTAAAGTTTTTGGAATAGGTCTTAAAGTTGATTACATCACCGCAGTATTCCTGTTGACAGAGGATTTTCTGAACAGTAGTTTTACACCACTTATACGGATTCGGTTGAGTTTTCTTACCACCTCGGTTAAGACCTTTGCTTTGCCAATACGCCATAGGGATAAGCACTTGTCTGTTCTGCAGTTCTCTTGCGATTGATTCATTCCCCATACCATCAAGGCACATTCTGAAAATGTCCCTGACCACTTCTGCAGCTTCGGTATCGATTATCCACTTTTTCTTGTTTTCAGGACTTTTCATATAGCCGTATGGTGGCTGAGATAACGGTTCTCCCATATTTCCGCGAATACGATGAGCACTTCTGACCTTACGGCTGATATCTCTCGCATACATTTCATTCATAACATTCTTGAAAGGGGCGATTTCGTTCTCACCCTCATCACTGTCAACCATATCATTAACAGCGATAAACCTTACATTATACTCAGGGAAATAGTTGTCTGTATAATGACCAACCGAAACATAATCTCGTCCTAAACGGGAAAGGTCTTTTACGATAACAACCGATATATATCCCATTTCAATATCGTCAAGAAGCTCCTGAAAAGCAGGTCTGTTGAAGTTTGTTCCCGTATAGCCGTCATCAACATAATACTTAGTATTTGTTAAACCTAATTCCTTTGCCTTTTGTGTCAGCATTTTCTTTTGGTTGCCGATTGAATTACTCTCTGTCTCTGCACCGTCATCTCTTGATAATCGGCAGTAGATAGCAGTAATTCCGATGTTTGCTTCAGACTGCATTAATCCTCCTTCCCGGCAGTCAAACATACATATTCTGCATTCATTGTATTTTTATCATCGGCATTTGTCAAATGTGCAAAATCACTGCCTACATATTTTTGTGCTTTGTCACTTATGGTGTTTTCAATCTTACAAATATTCACGGGTGCGAATTTGGAAGAAACCTTGTAAAGTACACCGTCAATTACATATTCACTATCAGAAGCGAGTCCATAAAAATCTTTAACCTTTTTCATTATCTCGCACCTCTGTCTTTCTGCTTCATAAGATGCTTACCATAATACTCAACTGCCTTTGCAAGAAAATCTTCCTTTTCTTTTACGGTAGCAGTAGATTTCATATATTTACTGATTTTATCTTCGGGGATTTTAACTGTAACGACCTGATTAGGTTTTGGCTGTTTAACCATACTAAGAATTGTACCGACATTAAGATTTCCTTCTTGTTCCAACTTCTTCAATTTCTGTGCCTGTGCAAGGGACGGTGTAGCGAGCTCTTTTTCAATAGCCTCAGCCAAAAAGTTCTGATGGCCTTGGCTGAGATATGAAAGCTCAACAGCAGGACCAAATGCTATTTTACCGCTATCTACCAAAGCAAGAAGCCTCGGAATCAGGTTGGTAAGGCGGATATATCTTTTCACCTGAGAAGCACTGTCGGTATCGGATATTTCATCCGCAGACAACTTCGGTCCGACTTGGTCTGAAGTTAAATCTGTGCGTTTACCTTGTCTTTTAATGGCATCCATTTTCATCTTGTATGCAAAGGCTTTCTCCGAGGGCAAAATATGCTCTCGGTGCAGATTACTGTCAACAAGGATAATATCCGCTTCCTCTTTGCTTATGTCCAATACAACAACGGGCACCTCTGTCAGTTTAAGCCTTGTTGCTGCAAGGAAACGTCTGTGACCTGATATGATTTCGTACACATCCGCTTTATCATCCTTTCGTACTATAAGAGGCTGTATGATACCATTTTCACGGATACTGTCTTCCAACGGCTTCATATCCTCTTCACGGCACTTGTACGGATTCTTAAAATTCGGAACAATACTGCTCATAGGCATCTTTATGATTTCTGTTGTCTGAGGCTTTATAGCCTCTGTTTCTTCTGCTTTCTCAAACAGGGTGTTAATAAAATTATCTTCTTTTTTCATTTAATTACCTCTCTTTTTTTATTTCTATATTTTTGTTGGTTTTCTCTTTTCGGACAGTTTTCAGCACATCCGAGATAAATGCTTTTACTTTTTCAGGCATCAGCCTCAATGCCTCAAGATATGGTGCACAGACTTGTTCAAGTTCATGAAGTCTTTCACTCAATCTGTTTATCCTGCATTGCAAATCCCAAACCTTGCTTTGTAGCCTTTTGTTTTCATGTTCAAGGTTGTATATTTTGCTTCGTGCTGCAACGGACTGCTTTGCCATTGTACTTAAATCTTCAAAATCCTTAGCAGTAACAGTAACCTTACCGGTTATGGACTTTTTACCCATACCGTCAATCTCATAGAAGGTTTTATTCACGGTCTGAACTTCATCGTATCTGATTTCTTCCGTCTGCAATCGTTCTTTGATTTCCTCAAGGCGTTTCTTATCCTGTTGAATTTCATATTGCAGACAAGACAGATGCTCAGCCGTACTGCCTTTTTCACCACGGATGAAATCATTGAAACCGGCTTTTTGCATATGGTTGAAGAAATCATCCTGCAGGATACTGTAAGACGGAATCAGTACAGGCTTGCCTTTTTCGTTGAATACAACATTACCGTTTTCATCCACAGCCTGAGGTGATTTCCATTTCTTTGAGTGGCTTATCTGATTGACGTTTTCTTTCACAGTACCTACAAGCGATTTGTCCTTACACCGCTTTGTCCATAAGATTTGCTTTTCTACAACAGGCAAAGCTACAAGATGCATATGATAGTGATACACAGGTTTTCCATACTGTTCCGTGAGAGCTATATTCAGTTCATCGGCATGCATTACGGCAGAGATGATATTCTGTTCGCCGTAGAGATTGACTGCGAAACGATAGGCTTCCTCATAAAACTCTTTGGCATATTCATAACCGCCGTGAGTTTCAAAGTAGTCTGTGTTGACATCGAATATGACTTCATCAAAGACTTTCGCATCAGTTTTCAGGCCACGCATACAGACTCTCTTTTCGGCTATGAGCCTATTCAGTTGTTCATAGTAGGTCAGTTCACCGCAGCTCTTGAAATGCACATTCATATCACACCGAGCCATATCAACATTCATATTTGCGTAAGACTCATTCTTTCTCTCGTTGTGCCTTTCACATTTGCCGATTGAGCTTTGTGTGTGAGTGACAACTCTTGCTACACTGTAATTTTTCTTTGACATAGGTTTTTACCTCCTTTCTGCATTACTGCTTTATTTGTTCCGCACTTTTCCAAAGTACGTAACCCACTATGACACTTTCAGCCTGAACAGCTGCAAAGATGTCAGTGGGCTCTGCGAGGCTCATAAACTAAAATTTCTCGCTTATCAAGGGAGCGACAAACTTTAGTTGCGGTATATACCGCAGACGAGCTTCGCTATGTAGGGTGGCTGTAGTATCCTTTATACCGTGTTACGTTTGTGGGGGCAGTTATTATATAAAGAAATTGTCCCTAAAAGTAATGGGAACAAGCCACATAAAATTGTTCCTGATTTTCAGAAATACTTTTTAGAAAACAAAAAGCCGTCACATAGACAGCACAAATAGCGGGAAGACATTTCATCCTCTCGCACAGTTTGCACTGAAACTATGTAACGGCTTAAACTTTAAGCGCTGATTGTCCGTATGTTTCCCGACCAAGTATTCGGACAGATACTCTTCAGGTCAGTACAGTGATTTCCGACTCACTATAATAGACACTAATAAATAGGTGTTTCAGTTTATATGTAGTTGTAACGCAAATACATTATTTACTAACTTATCATTGTAATGAACCTTTGTTTCTTTGTCAAGAGTTTTTTACAAATTTCAATTCTAACCTCAAGAATCTAACGCAGTATTCTTACAACAGAATTTGGGTGCTTTGAAGTATACAGTTTTCGCTTTGAACACCTCTATTAAACGACATTCAAAAAATAAAAATGTTCCTGTATTCTGTAAATAATCTGAGTAACAGTTTTTACAAAAATCCCCAACAGATTTTACTCCGTCGGGGATGATGTTATTTGTTAAGCTCATCTGTTATGATTTACCAATAGACAACTCCGCATTCGCAAATTAAGTTTATTGCAATCTACAAAACATTTTGTAATAGCACAAAATGTTTTGTTCACGGAGCGATATATTCATCAACTGGATTTTTGTTTGCATAATCAAGTTTTTCATTAATAAGGTCTTCTAATGATTGCCCCGTAACTTTTTTAATAGATGAATTTGATTCCTCATATATTTTTTTATTTATTGAGCTACCTAATGATTGTTCTGTAACGTTGTCAATAGATGAATTGAATTCTTCATATATATTTTTATTTACTGAACCATCACCGAAATTTACATCTGCATATGCTAAATAATGAGGATATTCAATGGGTGGGGAAACTTGATTATTTATATATTGAATGTATTCATTATAAATTTTTGTTTCACTATATATTCCATCAGAATTGCATACAAAAATTGTTCCGTTTTCGCCACCGCCAGTTATAGTACCATCATATTGACCATAGCCCATAAAAATATATACTTTATGGGCTTCAGGCATTAGATCGTTCTTATAAATTTGTAAAACTTTTCCGTCGCTGCTCAAACCACAATCTTTATAAAACGTAATTATTTCTTCTTCTTTGAGATTTCCCTTCATATTTTTTAAAACCTTAACTATACATCGCGTCATTGGAGTATCAAATTCAATTATTGAATCAGGTAACTCATCTTTAGAAATCTCTGTATTACAGTCTTTTACTTCTAAAACTTCACAAATAAATACATAATCTTTTGCACCAACAACTGCATAGGGATCATTGATATCTATAGCATAATTTCCTTCAATATAAGAAACTTTTGGCTGTTGATTTTTAAATGATACTGTACCGATAGTGAAAACGCAAATTATAGTTATAAATATTGCAGAAATAACACTTTTTTTCATGATAGCCTCCTAATATTTTCAACTCTATGTGAGCTTATATGTCGCAACATCGTCCAAACTAATCGATGTGCCATACGCCAAACCACCCTGCGTCATTATATTTCCCTGTTGACTACTTTCATACAGCCCTAAACAATGCCCGAGTTCATGTGTCACAGTATGCATTCTAACCACATCTCCTGGAAGTGCATCCATAGGAATTGTATAAAATGTTATTTTTTTAGTATCTGCTGAAGTAGTTGCAAAAGTCTGGGTATTCGAGGGGTTTTGGAGTGCATCAATAATTTTTACATCTTGCACAACACTTAATGAATCTTTTCTAAAAATAGTTGCATTTAATCTGTTATTCCAAGCATATGCTGCTTCAGTAACCATATCTGTATATATTGATGATGAGTCCCAATCACAGTGTCCACCACTATCAACTAAATCATATGCCCATTTATATGTTGTTCGGGTTGTGCTTTCTATAACCCAATATTGATTACGTGCTGCATCTATACCTTCATGCGCATCATAATTTACAATGTTTGTTCCATCACTAATTGAACCGCCATAAGCCTCTAAAACTTTTATCATAGCATGCTCAGCTAATGTACTCTTATTAATTATATACGTTATACCCAATGAAGCATCGCCAATAAACATAAAGATGGCTCTTGATGGTATTGCTGTTCCCGATGCAAAATATTCTATTGTTAGTTTTGCATTATTCGTTGATGTACTGTTCTTGAGTGAAAGATAATAATTTGAATTAATCGCAGAACGTATAATACTATAGCCATCAGAATAAGTATATATATGCCATCTTTGAGATGCCGTTACATCACCACTATAAATCTTTATTTCCTTTCCATTGGATACGGTTCCGTTTGGCACTGTTATGTATTTTCCACTTTTTACTGCACGTATATAACAATATTCATTGTTTGGTGCTGTGGGGCCGTATGAATATGCCGTGACAGCACCAAACAAAGAAAATAGCATTACAATTATCAATATGCAAGAAAATAACTTTAAACGACTTGATTTCATTATTAAAACTGTCCTCCTATTATAATAATCTGGTTTAGATATTTAGGCAAGTAGTTATCCTTTTCGTGAAGCAGTAAATTATACTGAAAGCTTCATACTGGACTAAAATAATACTTTTCAGCCATTAATAAACTTCATAATTCAACTATCAATTGTAAATTGCAATATTATATTGAAACAAATACAAATCAGTACATTGGATTCACATCCTATTTTTTCAGCTAAGAAAAACAAATCTTTCCTTTCATTATTATAGTCTTGAAAATTATGCAATCTTACAAGGTAATACTGTATAAATATTCCGTTGTGAGTTTGTGCATTTTAACGTGGATGGTGTTAATTTTTAGCAAAAATTTTGGTGATATGAAATCGGGTCACCAAAGTATTTTTTTAAGTCTAAAAATATATCAAATTATCAGTAAATTCATTACTATGGCTGATTATAATTATGATTGAATGCTGACTTAGTTTTATTAAACAATTCTTCAATTTTTGAATATGAAAAACATCTAGTGCAGTATCTGGTTCATCCAAAATATAAACATCAGCATTTTTAAGAAATGTTTTTAAAAGACCTGCAAGTTGTTTTTGTCCCCCAGACATGCAATTACATTTTTTTTGCATAAAACTATCGAGTTCATCTTCATTTTGAAAAAAACCATATAACATACTGTCTTTGATTCTTTGTTTTAAATCTATATCTGTTATGTTAAGAATGTTTGAAAGATACATAGCAACTGTTAAATCCGGGAAGTACTCATCCTGTTGTAATACTGATATTTTATTTTTTCGCATTGTATAAAGATCAATTTCTTTTAAATCAATTCCATTAAATGAAACAGTTCCTTTATTTAACTTTTGATATATGCCCAGTATGATATTTATGCAAGTTGATTTTCCTGAACCATTTCTTCCAATGAATTGATATATGCTTCCCTTTTTAAATTTTTTGACTTCATTTGTAAGATTTAATCCAACATCCGATTCTCCATAGCCAAATTTCACATTATATAAAGCAATTTCATCTATAGCATTTAAAACAACATTTCCATTATTTTCATTTTTGATTTTAGATAGTTCATTTAATCTTTGTAGTGATGCATTTGCATTTTGGCTTACCTGTGCGAAAGAAAAATAAAAACTTATAACATTAAATAGTTGTCCAAAATATGAATTTGTTGTTGTAAGTCCACCAATTGACATTACTCCATTTAATGTTTGATATGCACTTACAATCAGCATGCTACTTAATGCAAAAACAGAGAGCATACTGCTTATTAAGGAAATATTTTGATTTAATTTTGTATTTCTTAAATTAGCTGAAAACACATCATCAAATGAGTCTTTCATTGTATTGTTGCTAATATCAAAAAGAACATCGGTTTTTATATTTTTTATATATTTTAGTTGCTCAAACAATTTCTTGTAGAATACAGTATTAATTTCTTTTACTTGTAGGTTTGAATTAAATAATTTTTTCTTTGATAAAAAGAAACATAAAATATAAATAGGAATAAATAGCAATGCAATAAAAACAATTTTTGTGCTTATTTTTTGCATTGCAATAATCAAAAAAATAAAATATATAATGTTTACAAAAAATTGAATTATGTAATTAAAATAAAATGATACAATTGTTTTTGTATCAGCGGTTATTCGTTGTGTCAATTGCGAAGCATTGAAATTGGTGAAAAAATTATCCATTGGTATTTTTTGTATATGATTAATATTTGCACGAAGAATGTTAAATTCAAGATTGCATATTACTTTCATATTTATTATTTTAATTACGTAATTTAAAATAATACAAAATGCATTTAAAATAAATATAAAAACAATAAAACGCAATATACTATTCATATCAACTGGAGATATCAATGAATCAATGAATATTCCAATATAATATGGAATTATTGCAGAAATTCCAGTATTTATAATTGATAAGAAAATTGAAACAACGAACAATTTTTTTGATTTATCTAAAAATTTAAGAATATATCTACCTAATTTTATCATCTATTTTCATCCTTGTCATCATTTTCTTTGTTGTTGCGAAAATATGGACAAACATTAACTAGTATTACTAAAGTAACAACGCATATCATTTCAACAGCTTCTAAAATATTTTCAATATTTTTATAGTCACCAAATTGTAACCTGTCTATTAAAAAAAATATAATAATCTGAAGACCTATAAAGAAAAAAACAGGAGCTATGGCTTTGGAAACTCTTTTTTTGTTGAATCGATTTTCCGCTTGTTTATATCCAGCAAGGAAGATTAAACCTTTTGAAGAAAACAGAATTATTCCATATATAACAAATACTATTCCCACATATAATCTAAGCAAATACCTCACCCCCTTACATTTTTATAAATCCATCCTCACATATGAGTAACTAAGACTTGGTTAAATATGTATTAGCATAAAGAACAACATTATATATGGCAGCAGCAATTATAACTGCTGATATTAATATAAATATGCTACCACCAGATGGTTCATCATCGGAACTATAGGTTGAAATCCCATCATTTTCAAATAAATCAGGACTATTATACTCGGAAAGGTAATCGTCATTCATAAAATCAACTCCATGTAAAAATATTATATGTGAGGATGGAATTTATAAACTATGATATCACCAAATTTTGATTCTTGTTTTAATGTTGTGAAATTCTCAAATCCTAATTGGATTAGATCTATGCAATCCTGTTTTTTTGAAATAATATGAAATAAAATATTATACTTATTAAATTCGTTTTCATTTATACCACGAATACCCAGTTCAACAATTATACTTTTTTTTATGAATTCATGCATAATGTTTTCTTGACTTTTAAAGAATAAGGTGTTAATATCAACAATTCCATTAAAAGAATCAATACTGAAAGATATCATTGCTAATATATCATTTTTAGTTTTACTTAACAAAACATAAATATTATTTATATTGTAAAACAGTTCTGCATTTATAGTATTACGATCCGTTAACTTTTCTATCGGGGTATAAGCATTGTTAAAAAAATGTATGTTAGAATTTATGCATTTCATATATTCAGTAGTCAATCCAAAAACATTTTTTTTAATTAATAAATCATTATTAAAATCATATATATAATCATTTTCGAATGGATTTTCATTTTCAAAAGAAATGAAACCATTTTTCCATAATTTTTTTATAACTTTTAATATGTCATTAGAGATTACATCTTTATCTATTGATTTATATAATTCACACATATTATTTATTATGTCATTAATATTTAACCCTTTTTCAATACTTTTCCAAACTTCAAAACCTGTTTTATTTAAACTGAATGTTCTGTTTGGTAGTAATGAGGAAAATAAAACATATTGACCTGATTGAATCGTATTTCCTTCATAGTATGGGCCAATGATTGGTTTGAAAATGGTTTTCATGATTAATCTCCTTTAGCAATTTATATTAATAATGACATTCTCACTCGATTGCCGATAATAGTAGTCAAATGGTATTCTTCTAAGAATCCATTTTGAAGAAGAAAATTTGCCAATCGCTCATTGTTGTTAACAAAGGCAACTATTTTTTTTATACAACATCCTGCCAAAATCGTTTTTAGTTTAATTAACATTTTTTCAAAGAAAGTATCATTGTTAATAGAGAATAGAATAAATTTAGATATTGTTAAATTATAAAAATCATCTGGCAAAAGTAATAATGCTATATCAATTATTGTTCCATTTTCTACATTTGCAAGACATAGTACTCTGCCAGAAAACAGTAAAAACCTCAATTCCGTATTAGTGAAATAATTAAATTTATCTTGAATTTGATCTGATATATACATTTTTTCATGATTAGCTTCAATAAAATTTTTAATATCACTATATCTGTTTTCTTTTAATAAACAAATATTCATAATGTTTCCCCTTTTGTGTATCTTTGTACAAACATTAATGTTTTTTCTGAAAAATTCTCGTCTATGATATCTATTGAAATATCATTTCCTGTAAATATTTCAGGTAAAACTTTTCTAGATTGCTCATCCATTTTTGCTGCATCTGTTATCAATGATGTAATCAGCCTTATGAAATCATTATTTAATACATCTGTTAATCCTGCATTTATATAATCAAATATATTATGTCTGGTAATATTACCTAATTTTAGAGGCAAATAAGGCGATATTAGCAAATCGCCATAAGCACTTATTTCAATAAATTTTAATCCTGAAAAACCACTACAATATGCAAAAAGATGCTCAATCGGATCCCCCCATTCTATTTGAATATGGCTGTTACTACTTCTTTTTGAATCAAGTTTTCTGGACAATACAAAATATTCTTCATCATTTAAAAAATATTGCTCCATATTTTTTCCTCGTCCGAGACTCATTAGTGGTTGAAATCTTATTCTGTTGACACCTAATTTTTGACACAAATCAATTAATTCTGATATTTCATTAAAATTCTGCTTATTTGGAACACATGCAACACTAACATCAATATCCGATTTTACTAAAAAATCAATGGCTTTTATTGCATGTTCATATGCATCTGTATTATTTCTTAACCAATTATGGGTTTCAGCAGTGGCACCATCTAAACTTATTTGAACAGAATTAATTCCAGCACTTTTTAAATCATGGGCAGTCTGTCTGTCTATATAGAATCCGTTGCTTACCATATTAAAACCTTGTATAGGATTGCTTGATTTATATAGATCAATAATTTCTAATAAGATTTTTTTTCGCAAAAGTGGTTCTCCTCCGCAAATACATGCTCCTCTTAAATTTAACTTTGAAATATCATTTACTAATTGCTTCAATGTTTCGTCAGTCATTTCCTTTGCAAAATTATGTGTTCCACTAGAATTAAAACAATGTTTGCATCGATAATTACAATTATATGTAATATCTATACCTATAGTTTCAAGAACACTTCTACTCATACAATCAACCCCTAGTTAAACTAAAATTTTCATTCTGATAAAAAAATCGGTTTTCAATAATATAGTCCTCAATAATTTAAAATCTTACAAAAACATATTGCATAAATATTTCTTATTAATTTTGTAGGATTTGTAAGAAAAACGTTTATTTTCAGACACAATAAACCCCATACAATTAACACAAATTGTACGGGGTTTATATGAAACATAAAAATATATAATCAAAACGCTAACGAAGAGGTTACATTATAACTTGTTTCCGTTTCTTTAAAAATTAAAAGTTTGGTTTTCTCAGCATAATGTTCACAAATTACACGATAGGTATATCCTGTAGGGGCAGTAATAGTTTTTGAAAATGTTTTTGATGTCGATTCGGAGTATTGGTCATAATAGCAGTAAGTAGTGTAGTCTGTCCAAGTGCCGTTAATTAATCTCTGTAATTTAATATAAGTAAAACCACATTTTTTTACATCAGCATTGCCTACTGTTGTAGCAGTAATTATTAAACCATTTGAGGTTTTTGATAATTTCAAGGATTTGCTCACTATCAATCCCGTTGACATTAAACTTATATTTGAACTATTGTTTGTGTTGTATAATCCATATACTTCTTCAATAATGTCATCTTCTATTACAAGTATATCCTCACCAACTAAATCCACTGCAAAAGCATTAATTGACATCATACTTGAAATTGATAATAAAACTAAACATATTGATATAATTTTCTTCAAAACAAACACTCCTTATTTAATAGTTTTTGCAAATTCTATTGCATCATCTAAACTTAACGGGATTTGAATGAAATAAATAAATAAACCATCCCTATAAGTAATTGCCGTAGCATCATCTTGCATAAAACAGTATACAGTTGTATTACCTATTGTCAGTTCTTCAATATTACTTGTGACGTTAAGAAATTCAACATCCGGCACAATTTCATTCATAGAATATTTGCTTATATTAATGTAACCATGTTTATTTTCATAATTAAAAGTTATATTTGCAGTTACAACGACTTCAGTAACATCATACTCCATTTTTTGAATTTCATAATATTCTGAGAAAAAAGCTTCCGGTAAAAGCACTTCATTAAACCCATTATCAGCAAGTTCTTTGGCGAGTTCTGTACCGAGGAGTTGGTATTCATCAGCTTTATCATCGGTTTTGTCAAAATTAATACGAATATAATCATTATATAGTTCAACAATACCATCAAACAAATTAACATCAAATACAACTGCAGATACCGACAATGTGCCAACGAGAAAGACTGCAATTGCAGCGGCAACTGCAATAACCTTTTTTAATTTGAGTTTTATGTGTTTACCATTGGAATCACCATTACCTTTCTTTTCTTCTGTAGCAGGTGTTTCAGCTTCGAGCTTGCTTAATTTGTCTAAACAATACTCAATAAGCTCTGCATCCATTTCTTCTTCGGACTTTTCCATCTCTTCATCAATTATTTTGTTAAGGTTTTCTTCTAATGAACCGTCAAGTGATTTGTCGTTGATGAAGGATAAAAACTCTTTATCTGTAAGCATTATTCATTCTACCTCCAACTATATAGTCTAACATATTTAGATTTCTTACAAAAAAATTATTAATTTTTTTCGTTTAATACATTTTCGATTAACATCTTGGTCTTTTGTTTCAATCTAAATAGTTTCTGATAAATGTTATTCTCTGTAGTATTATGCTCTTTAGCAATTATAGAAATAGCTTTCTTTAATGTGTATCTGTCATATAGTAATTGCTGTTCATTATCATCAAGCATATTAATAACTTTTTCTTTAAGAACCGGAATTTCCTCATCTTTAATTGTGAAATATTCATCATAAATGACACCCGAGTAAGTGTTGTCAAGATTTTGAGAGTCAAGGGGGATAAGTCTTTCTGCATCCTTTTTTACTTGCGTATAAATATCTTTAATTTTATTGTTTGCTACCTTTGTCAACCAAGCTTTTGGATATTCTATTGTTTTTCCTTTATTTATGGCATCGGATAAATCAAGAAAAACATCTTGAACGCAATCATCAACATAATCAGGTAAACTTTTTAGTTTATATGTACATAGTTTGCGAATATACGGCTCATGCTCTTGCCATAACTCGTTTACTATTTTTTTATTATAATCCATTTTCTCTATATCCTCTTTTCAAATTATTCCCATATAATAGTAATCGTTTTGATTGTCATAATGTGACAAGAAAATTTAAGATTTGACTGTATTTATATAATTATAACATATTATTTGTGTTATTTGTTATGCAATTTTGACTTAATTTTCTACTTTTTTGCAGTATTGCTCATTAAACTAAAAAATATAGATATTTTAAGGCTTTTATTTTTTGCATAAAACTATAATAGAAAGTCACGAAACATTTTATAAAAAACATTTCGTGACTATATACCTTAGAATTATGTTTAATCTTTTATTTTGATTCGATAATCTTCAATTCTACATATAAAACTTCACCATTAGGAGAGTGTTGCCTTTTTGTAAGAATAATATTGAAATTATCAGTTAGTAGCTTCCAAAGATCAGCAGAGTATTCGTTAGGCACTTCAATATCATAGTTTACACTCATACATATATCAGCTCCTTATATACTAGCTCATTTGCTCTTGACTCAATGTTTTGCATACTACATACCCACTCCATCTGATTTTCTTCTTTCAGTTGCTCCGTTACACCTTCAGCCTTTTTCAGTTGTTCAACAAGAGTATCAAACATCTGTTGTGCCTGAGTATCAATATCTGCGAGGCACTGCCACAGTTTGCCTTCTGCTAGCAGCGTCGCAAATACAACCTTCTTATGTTTCAGAAGATAATTTTTATGTAACATTCCCCATCTGCTGAGAGTGGTATTTGTTTCTTCGGATGGTAATACAAGGTTAGGAATATTGTAGTCGCCAACTCGTCTGTAAGAAATATTATTAGTTTTCATAGTATTTGTCCTTTCTGTTTACTCTTTTAAGCAAGGTAGGAGTGCAGAATACTATGTTTGAAGCCGGTTTTACTTATATTTTGAGTAAATCCCTTATGAACACTCGCACCACTAAGAATCGTTGAAATCTCAAGGGTTTTGACGATTCTTTTTTTACTTTGCTTCAATCTTGAAAAAAAGCACACAAAAAAGCACACAGAATCGCTAAAAAATCCAATCCGAAGCGTTAAATGCACGGAAAGGATTTATTTTTTTGGCAACAGTAATTGAAAACAAGAAGAACGGCAAAACAGTTTCATTCAAATTCCGTGCGTATCTCGGAAGAAACGAAATCGGAAAGCAAATCAATCAATACACAACTTGGTTTGCGCCTGACGGATTGTCCCCTGCAAAGGCATTAAAAGCCGCAGAGAAAGCCGCCGCAGAATGGGAAGCAAAAGTGCAAGAGGAATATGAAAAAGAAGTTTTAGACCCAATCAGAAAGCAACAACGGCTTATTAACGAAGCAAAAACTCCTTTCACAGAGTTTATTAATGACATTTGGTTTCCTCTTGCTATATATGACGGAGAACACAAAGCAACAACTATTGAATTTTACAATGTTAAGTATTTAAGTCTAATTTAGTTTTTTAATAATGATATTGAAATTTTGTGATATTTTATGATATACTTATATTGCTACACAAACTGAATATTCGGAATTAGCGGTATCTTTTCTCGTTTAGGGATAAATATACCCTTATTTTGTCATAATCAATTAATGAATTTGGTAAAAGCGCAAATTCCACTAATTGATTATGGTAGCGATACTCTAATTCTGATTTAGTTTGTGTAGCAGCAATCGGAGTTTGCGTTTTTCGGTGTGGGTGACTTCGGTTGCTCACATTTTTTATTTTGGAGGAAATACTGTGGATTTGCTGTTTATAATTCTTATTATTTTTGATGGATTTTTAGTTGGAAAAGCAATTTCGTTAATATGCAACCGTTTCCTTGGCGATAAACCGTTTGCAAGATTATTAAGATTATTGTTTAGCGTATTTGGCGGTGTTTTTTATTCTGTTTTCTGTTTTTATAATGCCTTTGGTGAAAGTGATATTAATATGGCTTTATTTTTAGTGATAATCCTTGCACCGGTAGCTGTTTTACTTATACTTTGGATTGTTTATTATATGTTCGAAAATCAAAATAATAATTCTGACCCAAACGATAAATAAGAATAGTTTGAAATTTAACACCCACACAATAAATAAAAGAGCAGCTTCACAAAAAAGTGAAGTTGCTCTTTGAGTTTAATTATTACCACACAGCATTAATTATCAGACCGTCAACACTATATGTAACATCGTGCTTATAATGGTTATCTATTGCTTCGCAGAAGGCATTCAGCATTTCTTCATCAGGCAAAACTATGCTGAATTTTAATGTAAGGCTTTCGGGCAGATACATTCTGTCGCTCATGTTAAAACCGTTTATCCACCAGTGCTTTTGCGGCTTTTGCTCAACAATCAGGTCATCGCCGTGGTATACCTGCATGCTCATTTCAAGCAGCTGGTCATCCGTAGCGGTGTTGTAGAATGTGCCGAATGACCCCGGCTTTCTGTTATAAAGTCCCACTTCGCCGCCGTTGGTGATAAGGTAATTGCCTTTCCATATCTGAATCATCCATTCAAGTCCGTTGTAATCAAATTTGAATCTTCTTGTTTCGTAGTTCCAGAGCAAGGGCATTGAATTGGCGGCTATGTCATAAAAAACGCAGAAGCCGAAATCTCTCATCCAGCAGTCAATTGTTGCATATACCATCATATCTGCAAGTGAGAAATTAAAGCCTGTTTTTACAAGTCCGCTGTTGTTTCTGTTGGTACATTCACCGGTTTCGGTGTTAATAAATATACCGGGGTTGATGATATCTGAGCCACCGTCGCGGTAGGTCAGGCGGATTCTTACTTCGTAAACAACGGGATTGTTTGCTGTGGGCTCGGCATAAACTTCGCATAGCTCAATAACGCTCATGTATGCGCCAAGCAAATCGCAGGCGCTTGAAAGAAATGTGTTGCCCTGGTCCCAATATTCATCGCGCTTTGCGTACATCTGGTTTCTGAATTCTACGGTATCAATGTTAAAAACTTTTGTTGTAATTTCCGCAAAGCCATTAATATCGGGGATATTTGTAAGCAGAGTTACAATATCGAGGCAGCAGTTTTCAAAAACATAGTCGCAAGCGTTGGTTACAAAATCATCAATTGTTACATTGAAATGGTTTTCCGGAAATATCCATTGCCATGTGAAAAGACGAATTATACTGTTAAAAATGTTGGCAATTTTCATAAACTTTTCTGTTGAAAATACAGGAAAGCCTTCCTCCCAAAGCATTTGCTTATAATCGCTTATGCTGCTTATTTCAGCCTGTTCAGTGCTGACGGCAACAGCGGGCAGAGCAGCTGTTGCAGTAATTATCAAAGACAGAATAACGGCAATTATTTTTTTGAAATTCTTCATGATATGCTCCTTTTATGCGTTTGCAAACGCAGTTTTAATAACTTCAATCAATGCACCGAATAATTTTTTTATCGCTTCAAAGAATGTAACATTCCACTTTTCTGTGGTGTTCATATTGTCCGCTGTCATAGGGGATATTGTTTCGGCTTCCGGATTATAAACCATGTATTGCGGGAATTCTTCACTTGAATTGACCGTATAGTTTTTGTTGTTTACAATTTCGCTGACAAGGGGATTAATACAG
This sequence comes from Clostridia bacterium, assembly GCA_017416765.1. Lineage (GTDB taxonomy): Bacteria > Bacillota > Clostridia > Oscillospirales > Acutalibacteraceae > UBA8612. Next base: position 16,922 of record JAFQBE010000012.1, on the reverse strand, counting down.
TTGGGAAAAGTGTAATGTTCAAGGTTTTTAACAAACCATGTTGTATCCGGTGAAAAACAGGTTGAAGCGTCAATCTGCTTATCCGGTGAAATATATTTATCTGTTGCGTTTGCAAGATAATCTTCGCTTAATTTTTCCGTAACTTTTGCTGTAGTCGCGCCAAAGCTTGCGTCTTTAACCGTAACAATGCTGTCGGAAAGCTCATCGGAATTTTTTGTAAGCGGTGCAGCCTGCAAACCGTATTTAACAATATTTGAAAATTCAATACCTCTTTCAGCTTGCTGCATTGAAATTTCTTCAAATTTAAGCTGAACATTTTCGTGGTAGTATTCAATTTTTTCAATAAGACCTGCGTATTCGGTCAAATCCGAGCCATGAAATACCGTTTCCATAGCGCGGTCAAAATCGTTGGGGTTAACCATGCTCCAATAGGCGGGGAAGGTGCCGTAGCTTTTAATTAACACCTCAGGGATAATATCAAGGTAGATATCTTTAAAAACATTGTTTACAGCCCAGCAAGCAATGTCAAGTCCGTAGTTTTTGTTCAAAAGTGTTATAAAAGACTGAATAAGTTCTGCGTAATAATCTTCAATGCCTAAATCATAATCGTACATAAATCGGTCAATTCCGTCTGCGGGCAGATAAAGCTCGCCAGTAAATGCCTTGCTGCATGAATCTGTACCGTATACGCTGCTGGCGTAGTGAATAACCTCCTGTACATGCTCACCGTCATATTTGTGCATATATGCTGCAACAACATTAGAACCGAGGCATCTGCCGTAAAGCGCAACCTTTTCTTCGCCCGTTACATAAAGTATATCTTCAATATATTTGTGAAGTGTGTCGGCAATTACAAGCGGGTCAAGTCGCCAGTCATAATGGAATTTATAAGCTGTAGCGCTGTATTTGCCGTCCTTGTTTTTTCTGTTAGGCAGAGTTTTTCTGTCCCATGTCCAGTCAGCACGGCTGCCGTCGGATGCTTCACCGTTTTTATCAAGTGCCATAGGCTCAAGCACAGGCACAAGAATGTCAACCAGCACGTCGCAGAATTCTTCCCATTCCTGAGTAAAAAAAGCTTTGGCAAAAACAGGCAGGAATTCTTTAGCCTTTTCTTCAATATAGCTGCCTTCAATGTTAAGCGGGTAAACGGTTTCTTTTTTTCCTTCTTCGTTTATACGAACAAGCAATGCACCCGAGCCGCAAACATGAATTACCGGAATGTCAGCCCCGTCAACAGCCGGTTGCGAAGCAGGCACAGAAATAACAAACACGCTTGTTAATAAAGCAAGACAAAGTAAAACTGAAATAATCCTTTTCATCATATCACCAATATTCTAATCATATTTAATTGATAGTATCATTATATTGGTAAAATGTATATACCAGAAAAGAATAATAAGATATATTTTACAAAAATAAGCACGATTGGAAATCGTGTAAGTCGCTAAAATGGCTTCAAGGGTTCGAATTACTTGCTCTCCGACAGAACCCCATAGAAGCAATAGCTTCAGTGGGGTTTTTCTTATGCCTTCGTGCACAGTAAAGTATATCCGAAACCCACTTTCGACGACCAAAAGACGACGGTACACCGAGCATAAATATTCCAAAGGTCGGCAAGAATATCCGTCACCGTCGACAGGTGATGATTTAATAGTGGATTTTCTGATATATGTTTGATATAATTCAATTGAATAATTATTGAGGTGACATTTATGGAAATAAAAGAGTATGAAGGAAAATACGCAAAAGAAATGTCAGAAATTATTTTAAGTAATTTATATACAATAACTATAAAAGATCATGGAAAAGACGTGGTTGACAGAATAGCCAGACATTTTACTGAAGAAGAGATAAAAAAGAATTTTCCGAAACGAATAAAGTGTTTTGTTACGATTGATGAAGGGAAAGTGTTAGCGACAGCAAGTTTAGATAAAGTAAATGGTATGTATGGTGTTCAGGTAGAAAATCCAGAAAATAAATATATAATACTTACTGTATTTACTCATCTTGAACATCAGAAGCAAGGTATTGGCAAAGCTCTTATACAAAAAATTGATGAATATGCTGAAAAAATTGGTGCAGAAGAAGTACTCATACCTGCTTCGGTTTATGGCCTTGAATTTTACAGAAAGCTTGGATACGACTTTCATAACGGAAATTCTTTACAAAATAAAGATGGAGAGTACATATTATCAAAAAAATTTAAAAATAATCAATAGATATTTTTTGAAACAGTCCACCGGACTGTTTTCTTAACGGGCTTTCGAATCCCTTGCTCTTTTTTGCAAATGAAAAAAGCAGCCACACCTATCGGTGTAACTGCTTTTTTATGGCGGAGAGCAAGGGTGGTTTACTGATATAATTTATGTGCTGCCCCGCATTCTGCGGCTTTTTTGTTTATTATATGTTGGTGTAATCCCACGCCCTAAAAACAGTCCACCGGACTGTTTCCTTAACGGGCTTTCGAATCCCTTGCTCTTTTTGCAAACGAAAAAAGCAGCCACACCTGTTGGTGTAACTGCTTTTTTATGGCGGAGAGCAAGGGTGGTTTACTGATATAATTTATGTGCTGCCCCGCATTCTGCGGCTTTTTTGTTTATTATATGTTGGTGTAATCCCACGCCCTAAAAACAGTCCACCGGACTGTTTTCTTAACGGGCTTTCGAATCCCTTGCTCTTTTTGCAAACGAAAAAAGCAGCCACACCTGTCGGTGTAACTGCTTTTTTATGGCGGAGAGCAAGGGATTCGAACCCTCGAAGCCGTTTTAGCGACTTACACGATTTCCAATCGTGCTCCTTCGACCAGCTCGGACAACTCTCCATAAGTCAACAGTCGATATTTTACTATATATCTTCCAAAAAATCAAGTCTTTTTTCAAAGTTTTGAAAAATATTTTTTGTGTACATTTTTACCACTATATGCTATACTTTGCTTGAGGTGAATAAAATGGTTGTTTCAAAGAAAATATTATCGCTGTTATTGGCTGTTTTGCTTTGCTTTTCGTGCTTTGGTGTTTCTTCCTATGCAACGGAACAATCATCTGCCGCAGCACAGGAAAGCACATTTTTTGAAGATGTTGAAAGCTTTTTTGCTGAAATTATAAATTTAATTAAGTCAGCTTTTGATAAGGTTTATAATTCAATATGCGCTTTGTTCGGAATAGGGTATACAAATGTTGATATTAAATCAGTAACAGAAAATGAATTTGCCGTACCGGGGCTTGATACCGATTTCGTTCCGCAGGGTATGTGCTATATTGATTCGCTTGAAAAGTTTGCAGTCAGCGGCTATATGTCCGGCAAAACAGGTCAGTCGCGTATTTATCTTGCAGACCCTGAAACTAATGAATACAAATACATTCTGCTTGATGGCTTTTTTGCCCATGCGGGTGGTATAGCGTCAAACGGTAACGATATCTGGGTTTCCTCCGGTGGTGGACTGGATAAGGATAGCGGTGCATATAATTACGGTACGGTTTATCATATAACCGTTGATGCCCTTGCTCAGGCTGAAAACGGTTCGGAATTAAGCTTTGACGGCAGTTTTAAGACTGAAGCAAAAGGTTCGTTTGCTTATGCAGATGATGAAATGCTGTGGGTCGGTGAATTTTATACTCTCGGTGGAGATAATGAAGTGAATCCTGCACACTACAGCGGCAATAATCATTCAATAGTATGCGGTTATACTCTTCCGCTTGATGTTGATTATTCGCTGAATTCACCGCTTGTACCCGATATCGTTCTTTCAATTCCGGATAAAGTACAGGGTATGGCAGCTGATGTACACGGTAATATTTATTTCAGCACATCCTACGGAAGACACAATAATTCCGCGCTTTATATTTTCGATAATTACAGCTCATGGAATAAATCGTCAATTGCGGTTATGGATTCATCGGTTGATTTTTATACACCGAATAATTCTTCACAGCTTGCAAAAATAAAAATGCCTACTCTTATGGAAGCGGTTGATTATGAAAACGGTCAGCTTTATATTCTGTTTGAATCGGGCGCAAAAGCTTATAGCGATGCCGATGAAATTATAACCGATGTCTGGAAAACTAATACAGAATTACTTTTAAATATGTTAGGTTAAGTTAAAAACACAGCATTGTAAAAAGTGCTGTGTTTTACACTTTTATAAAAAGGTTACAAATAGTTACAGATTGGCTGAAAGTATTGCCAAACTGAATTTGTGCTGATAAAATAAAATCAAGAGGAAATACTTTTCTATCCTCTTGTATACACATACCCTTAAATAAAACTAACAGAGGACGCGCCTATCATAGAACCGTCCCTTGATAGACTGTTGCGTACAGTAATATTGAATATGTAACACAAAATGAAAATAAAACAGAAGAGGAGACAAACTATAATGGCAACAATACTGGCATGGTTCGAAGCACTATTCGGAGGGACATATATGCTGGCTCATATAATATTATCAGCGATACGGGGAGCTCTCAATTAACAAACTCAAGAGACTTAGTTGTTGTTACTATCCGAGGCTCAGTAACGGATGACGATTGGGAAGATCTATCAAGGGACTGATCTATCAAGGGACGGTTCTGTGATTGGCAACACCTAACTAAACGCACCCCCGATATTTGCACAACGCATTTATCGGGGGTGCTGATTAATTTTTATATGTTATAAAAAGCATGTCATTCTGAGCGTAAGCGAAGAATCTTAAACTGTAAGCTTACAAGCATGAATAAATTGAATTAATGGCAAATGAGTCTTTAGCCCATTACTTTGCCGCCTTTCATTTTAATAAGCTCGCGGTAGCTGATAAGCTCAACGCCGTGGTCTTTAAGGTACTTATGTACATACGGGTCCTTCATAAGCTGGTATTCCCATACTCTGTCCTGCCATCTTGCGGTGATGCCCTTGAGTTCATCGCTTTCAACTGACGGGTGAACAAAGGTTTCGGTAACGCCGTCGGGGATATCGGTCCAGATTTTAAGAATAGTATCGCGGTAAACCTCGTAGCTTACGCGCATATCATCGTTCCAATCGGGGAAAAGAAGATAATCTGGGATAACAACATTATACTTTTTACCCCATTTTTTGGAAAGAAGAGTGATAGCTGCATAGAGGAAATAGGGTGTGCCGTTGGGGCAGATACGCTTATCGTGCTTTGTGTAAAGGCGGTATGCATAGCCGTATTCACCGCAGATGCGAAGTGTCATTTTTGCAAGACCGAGTCTGCCTGTATAATGGCCGTAAAGTGAACCCATGTGGTTGTCGGTGTGTGAGGGCTTCATGCCCATGCTGTGTGCAAGGTCAATCTGCGCTCTGATTTCAGCTTCAAGGTCCTTGTATGATGCGTTCTTTTCAACCTGGTCGCTCTCGTGCCACATGAAGCCTTCCTCGTCAACAAGGCTTTTGCCGTTTGTAAGCGGCTTCCAGCGGTATTTGCCCCATTCGCTGGTCATTGTAAGGTGAATGCCTATTGCGTGTTCGGGGTGTGCCTTTGAAAATTCGACAGCGTCTGCCGCTGTAGGGCAGGGCATCATAATAGTTGCGGATTTAAGCCAGCCGCCTTCAAAAAGTTCGTTAACAGCTTCGTTAGCTGCGTGGCACATTCCGTAATCGTCTGCATTGACAATAAGATATTTAGCCATAGTTTATATTCCCTTTCGTCTGAATATTTCCAATATAATCATACCACAAAACATAAAATAATCAATAGGTTATGCTTAAACAATTATAAACTATTAATTAACTCTGTTCAGCTTCTTCCGTTGTTTTTTGTATGTTTCTTGCCATTTGCGCAAGGTTTACAAATTCCGAGGTTATTATTCTGCGCTTGTTTTCGTCTGCTTTCAGGTTTTTAAAGTAGGTCATAAGGTTTTGCGGCTTTAAAATATCTATGGGTCGGAAGGCATTTTCGGTCATCAGCAGTTCAAAAAGCGAATCGAAAAATTCATTGCGTTCGTCAATTGTCATACCGGTAATCCAGTTGTGGAATACGCGGTCAAAAAGCTGTGCATCGCTTGTCAGTTCACTTTCGGCAATAAAATCCGCGCCGAGTATTTCCCAAGAATAGGGGTCATGCTGAAAAAGGCTGATGTTGTTGCTTTTTATGATTGTGTGTCCTTCTTCCCTTTGCAGCAGCATTCCGAAAACGGAAGATTGCGGCACAAAGGTGTGGATTTTCGGTATAATGCTTTTGTAGCCGCTGTCGGTCAACAGAAATTCCGTAAACCCCGGTCCGTCAAAATTAAAAACTTTTGTAATTCTTTGTTGAATATAATACCCGCATTTTGATGCAGCATATACTGCAAGGTTACCGCCTTTTGAATGCCCGCCGATTATTAATGAGCCGTTGAGCTTTTCAGCTGTTTCCTTGACATATTCCGTTGCAAGCCTTTGCGCAGGAACGCTGTCTTGAAAAGTCATGTTGAAATCTTCTTTCCAGCCGACAAGCGTATTGTCTGTTCCGCGGAAAACAGGGCAGATTATACCGCTGTTAGGTATAAATGTTACAGCGGAAAACTGTGTATCTTCTTCTGGGATAAATATGCTTCTGTATGCGCAGATTTTTATGTTTTTAAAACGCTCTGTTTGTGCCGCTGCGGCAAGTAAATCTATATCATTCTGAACTCGGCAACGCTCTTTTCGGCTTTTTTCATCAAGCAGTTCTATTGCCTGTGCAGCAGCCTGTAATGTAATTGCGTTATCCGTTGCTTCGGGTACTATACCTTCAAAACGGATGTATGACAGTGCTGAAAAAATAAGCATATCCACATGGTTTACAGGCAGCTGTGAAAAGAGTATATCACCCCGCCATTGCAGATAATCAAACATATTCGCCATTGTATATCAACTCCGTGAGTGAATAAAGATTTAAGAAATAAAATCAGTTTCAAATTATATAAAATGTCATTCTGAACGCAGTGAAGAATCATAAAAGCTCCTTCGCTTACATTCAGGATGACACTTTTGCCTCGTAAGAGGTGATGTTTGGTGGACCTGAAGGGGATTGAACCCTCGACCTTTCGGATGCGAACCGAACACTCTCCCAGCTGAGCTACAGGCCCAAATTTTATAAGATTATTATAAATGATTTTCGTAAATAGTCAAGTATGTTGTTAATTGATATTTCTGCTTTCTTACCAAAAAAACGAATAGTTTTTGTTGCACTTTGAACAAACGAAATATGCCGTTCTGCACTTGAAACTCAAAAGAATATATTGTATAATAAATCAGTATTAACTTGATTTAAGTGAGTTATATTGATGAAAAAATTTATTTGCACATTTCTTGTTCTTTTGTTAATCTTTACTTTTTTCGGTTGTTCTGCTGCTGAAATAAAAAACACTATCCGCCCAACTCAGCCTACAACTGCCATACCTACGGTACGCGTTACTTTCCGCGAAGGCTTAACAATCAGCGAAACAGCAAAGCTGCTTGAGGAAAACGGTGTTTGCCTGGCAGATGATTTTATTATTGCGGCAAATGCACCGCAGGGTGAGTATGAATTCCTTTACGGAATAGAAAATCCGCAGGAGCGTCCGTTTCCGTTAGAGGGTTATATTTTCCCCGATACATATGAGTTTTATTATGATATGGACCCCCAGGTGGTTCTGGACAAGTTTTTGAAAAATTACGAATCAAAAATAAAGCCCGAATATATAGAACGCGCAGATGAACTCGGTTATACAATGGATGAAATTCTTCGTATAGCATCAATTATTCAGGAGGAAGCTGTCGATTCCGAAATGAAAAAGGTTTCTTCCGTGCTTCACAACAGGCTTAATTCATCCTACGGTAAGCTTGAATGTGATGTTACTATTTTCTATCTTAACGAATCCGTTGCACCGTATGTTGAGGATATTTCGGCATATTCCGAGCTTTATAACGCATACAAAAGAAAAGGTCTGCCGGCAGGACCTATAACTAATGTGGGCGTTGCTGCTATTGAGGCAGCACTTTACCCCGAGGATACCGACTATTATTTCTTCCTTACGGATTCTGATATGAATTTTTATTATGCCGTAACATGGAAGGAACATTCCGCAAATGTTGATAAATATATCGACAAGTAATATTGTAATCAATGCCTTTAAGGCATTTAATATGAAAGGAGAATTCCACCAATGAAAAAACTTCTCGCACTTCTTCTTGCCGCTGCAATGCTCCTTAGCTTTGCTGCATGCGGTGAGGAAACACCCGACCCCGTAACAGACGAATCTACAACACTTGCTGACGAAACACTCGACGCAAACGCAACAGAAGCACCCACCGAAGAGGCTTCTGAAGAAGTTTCCGAAGATGTAAGTGAAACAGAGCCCGTTTCCGTTGAGGATGAAACAAGTGAGCCTGTTTCTGAAGAGGAAAGTTCAGTAGCGGAAGAAACTACAGCACCTGCTGTTCCTGCTTCCAAGGACGAAATCATTTCCTACTACAACACCGCAGTAAACAAGGCTGTTGCAGCAAAGGTTGGCTTCAATAAGCTTCGTTATGTTGACAATGAACAGCTTAATGCAGGTATCCTTCTCAAGACATTCGGCGATGTTATGTATAAGTTTATGGGCATCGGCGCAGAAAACAAGTACACAATGGATGTTACCAAGGGCCAGTGGGAATCTGACCTTCCTCACCAGTACCTTCGCAAGAGCACTCTTTCAGCAGCTGATGTAACTGATGCTACTTGCACAGTAAACGGCACTCAGTATACAATCGTAATGGGTGTTAAGGGTGGCAAAAGCTATGCTGACAAGAATTCCAAGTCAAACAACTCTCCCATCGACAAGTGCGGTATCTGTGTCGGCGATGGCGATAAGAGCTATTTCGACCACAAGACAGCTATCGTTATCTACGATGCAATCGATGATATTCTTGGCGGCGCAAAGGTCAGCGAGAGCTATAAGAACGCAAAGGTAAAGGCAGTTATCGATTCCACAACAGGTAACCTTGTAAGCCTTACAGTTGAATACGATATCAACGTAGTTATCGATACAGCCGGTGGCGGTAACGCAACAGGTTCATCACATATCATCTACAAAAATTTCAAATATTAATCCATAATTCAGAAACTTAGCGGATTCCCATTCGGGAATCCGCTTTTTTTGCCGAATTTTCCTTTAAAAATACCGAATAAATCAGATTTATGACAAAGCAGTAATAAAATGATATATTAATTTCCGAAAGGAGGTGTTACTAATGGAATACAGGTTGATTATTGATAAAAACAATCCCGAATCACTTGTTTTATCGGTACATGAGAGAACGGCTTTCGTAGATAGTATTGAGCGTATGCTTAATCGAGGAACAGAGGAAATAACAGGCTACGCAGATGATGAAATATTTTGTGTTCCGCTCGATGAAATATATTGTTTTTTTACGGATTCGGGAAGGGTTTATATCAGTACGGATAATAAAAAGCTTATGATTAAACAAAGACTTTGCAATATTGAAAGCATTATAAATGAAAACTTTGTTAAAATTAATCAGGGCTGTATTATCAATAAAAACTTTGTGAAAAAATTTCAGGTTTCCATTGGAGGCGCAATTAAAGTGTGCCTGAAAAACGGCTTTGAAGATTATATTTCAAGGCGAGAACTTACAAAAGTGAAAAGGAGTTTTGGGTTATGAATAAATATTTGAAAAATTTTCTGTTTAGAGGGTTGATTTTCGGCGGGTTCGGACCGATTGTTGTTACTGTAGTTATATTTATTATTTCTTTGTTTGAAAGTGTTTCTCTTAATGCAACGGAAATGCTTATTGCTGTGGTTTCAGGTTATTTGCTTGCGTTTATACAGGCTGGCTCAACCGTTTTTAATCAGATTGAGCATTGGGCGGTTTTAAAATCGGTAGGTGTGCATTTTTTAACGCTGTATCTGACTTATTCAACATGTTATTTAATTAACAGCTGGATTCCCTTTGAACCCGGAGTTTTACTCGTTTTTACGCTGATTTTTGCAGTTGTATATGCTGTGGTTTATATAACTGTGTATACCGTTGTAAAAAAGACAGCGAAGCAACTTAATAATCAGATATGAAATTTTCTGCCCTGCAAATCAGGGCAGTTTTTTGTTGTGATAAAATTTTAAAATAATATTAATTAAATTACATAAATTTATCAAATTTTATTGACTTTAATTCTATAAATTGTATAATTAAAACAAATATTTTTCTTTAATAAGGGGATTAATTATGTTCGTTTCCGTTTTCAGGGCAATATCTGCCGTGTTTATGGCTATTGCTACGCTGATTGCTTTCCCGGTTGCCGGCAATATTTCTGCCGATTTTGCGCCGCGGGATGAAGAAAACATTAAGCTTTATTTTGCGACTATGTCCGATACTCATTTTAATTCTTCACCCTTGCGTGTGTTTATGATGCAGCTGGGTCTTGCAGATATGCAGGATTCGAAGTATCCGCTTGATGCGCTTGTTCATGCAGGCGATGTAACTGACCACGCCTATGAAGAAGATTGGGAAAACTGCGCAAAAGCATTTGTAGGCTATACACCTGCACGCGAGTATATTTTTGCCGAAGGTAATCACGATACATGGGCTACAGATGATGAAACATCGTTTGAGGTTTCCAAAGAGCGCTTTATCCGTTACAATAACCGCATTGCCGGCAGAAAAATTGACAATGTGTATTATTCAACTCAGGTTAACGGATATACTTTCATTGTTTTAGGCAGCGAAGGCGACCATGTAGGCGCGACAGTTTCCGATGAACAGGTACAGTGGCTTGATGCCGAAATGGCAAAGGCGGCAGAAAGCGGTCTGCCTATATTTGTTGTATTCCATCAGCCGATGAATATGACTCACGGTCTTCCCGAATCCTGGGGTGACGATGATTATGACGATTTTACCGGCGGTATCGGTGAGCAGTCCGACAATATTCAGGCTGTTCTGCAGAAATATAAGAATGTATTTTATATCAGCGGTCATATTCACAGCGGTTTTGGCGATAAGCTTACATCGGAATATGCGGGATATAAAAGCATTGAAACCTACGGCAATATCACCTCAATCAACCTTCCTTCCTATATGTATTTTAACGCACTCGGTCAGAATATGAGCGGTACGGGCTTTGTGTTTGAAGTATATGAAGATGAAGTTATAATTCGCGGAAGAAGCTACTCAAGCAACGTATGGTACACAGCATACGAATACACAATCGACTTAATTTAATATATTAAATTTTAAATAAAAGGAGATAAAAAATATGAAAATTACATTCATGGGCGCAGGCAGTACCGTATTTGCAAGAAATGTTCTTGGCGACAGCATGTGTACACCCAGTCTTTGCGAGGCTGAAATAGCTCTTTATGATATTGATAAACAGCGCCTCGAGGATTCGGAAATAATCCTCAGCGCAATTAACAAAAATGTTAACGGCGGCAAGGCGAAAATTAAAACTTACCTTGGTGTTGAAAACCGTAAGGATGCTTTGCGCGGAGCAAACTTTGTTGTCAATGCAATTCAGGTAGGCCTTTATGACCCCTGCACAATTACAGACTTTGAAATTCCCAAGAAGTACGGATTGCGTCAGACCATTGCCGATACACTCGGTATTGGCGGCATTATGCGCGGTCTGCGTACAATTCCCGTTCTTGAAGATTTTGCGAGAGATATGCAGGAGGTCTGTCCCGACGCATGGTTCCTTAACTACACTAACCCCATGGCTATCCTTTCCGGCTATATGCAAAGATATACCGGTATCAAGACTGTCGGTCTTTGCCACTCTGTTCAGGGCTGTTCCAGGGACCTGCTCCACCATGTAGGTATGGATGATAAGATTGAGGGCAGATACGATAAAATTGCGGGCATAAACCACATGGCATGGCTGCTTGAAATTCACGATAAGGACGGTAACGACCTTTATCCCGAAATCAAGCGCAGGGCTGCAGAAATCAATGCCGCAGCACTTGCTACCAATGACCCGGAAAAGAAGCATAATGATATGGTTCGCTTTGACTATATCAAGCGCCTTGGTTACTATTGTACAGAGTCAAGCGAGCATAATGCAGAATACAATATGTTCTATATTAAGGATAAGTATCCCAATCTTGTTGCTGATTACAAGATTCCGCTTGATGAATATCCCAGACGGTGTATTGAATCTATCGGCCGCTGGGATAAGGAAAAACAAAACCTTTATAATAACGGTAAGATTACTCACGAGCGTACGCACGAATATGCTTCCTATATTATGGAGGCTATGGTTACCAACAATCCCTACAAAATCGGCGGTAACGTACTTAATAATGGTCTTATTACCAACCTTCCAGCTGATGCCTGCGTTGAGGTTCCCTGCCTTGTTGATTCAAGTGGTGTAACTCCGTGCCATATCGGTAAGCTTCCTGTTCAGCTTGCCGCAATGAATATGACTAACATTAATGTTCAGCTTCTCACAATTGAAGCTGCCGTTACCAAGAAAAAGGAACATATTTATCAGGCAGCTATGCTTGACCCGCACACAGGTTCAGAACTGAGCATTGACGATATTGTCAAGATGGTTGATGAACTTATTGAAGTACACGGTGATTGGATGCCTAAATACAACTAAACATACTTTGCCGAAATCCGACCTTTAAACGGGTCGGTATTCGGCTTTTAAAAGGATAGTGAAAAAATGCGTAAAATTATCAGAATTAACGATGGATGGAGCTTTCATCAGGGTCCTGTAAAAAAGGATAAAGTCCCCAAAAAGGGTAAAAGAAACTGGGATAAGCTGGATTTGCCTCATACATGGAATAATATGGACGGTCAGGATGGCGGCGCGGGTTACTACCGCGACAAATGCTGGTATTGCCGTGAAATAAAGGTTAATACATCAGCTGATGAAGAAGTGTTTATTGAATTTGAAGGTGCAAGCCTTATGTGTGATGTGTATGCCGGCGGCGAAAAAATTGCTCATCACGAAGGCGGCTTCTCAACATTCAGAGCAAATCTTACTCCTTACATGAAGCGCGGCAAAGTCAAGCTTTCCGTTGCTGTTGATAATGGCGACCGGAACCGCAATGTTTACCCCACAACGGCAGACTTTACTTTCTTTGGCGGCCTTTACAGAAACGTAAACCTTATTATTGCGGATAAAACCCGTTTCGATTTAAGCTATCTCGGCACAAGCGGTATTACCGTTACCCCAAAGGTTAATGATGACGGTACTGCGACAGTAACATTTACAGCCTATACAAACGGCGGTAATGCCGTTGAATTCGATGTTGCAGGGGAGAAGGTTAAGGCTGATGTTGTGAACAATACAGCTACTGCAACGCTTAATATTGAAAAGCCGCATCTTTGGAACGGTGTTGAAGACCCGTATCTTTATACCGTTAATGCGGTACTTTATAAGAGCGGAAAAGCTGTTGATAATGTAAGTACACGCTTTGGTATCAGAACATTCAGCGTTGACCCGGAAAAGGGCTTTTTCCTTAACGGCAAATCCTATCCTCTCCGCGGTGTTTCCCGCCATCAGGACAGAGAAAATATGGGCTGGGCCATTGCCGAAAAAGAGCACAAGGAGGATATGGAGCTGATTAAAGAAGTCGGTGCTAACACAATACGACTTGCTCACTATCAGCATTCGCAGTATTTTTATGACCTTTGTGATGAATACGGCATGATAATCTGGGCTGAAATTCCCTTCATTTCCGTTTTTGTCGATACACCCCAGGCGCGCGAAAATACTCTTTCACAAATGAAGGAGCTTGTGCTTCAGAATTATAACCATCCGTCAATTGTCTGTTGGGGCATAGCTAACGAAATTTCAATCGGCGGTGAAAGTGAATCGCTTATATCCAACCTTAAAGCGCTTAACGATTTGTGCCATGAGCTTGACCCAACCCGTCTTACAACGCTTGCCAACCTCACAATGGTTGAAATGGACAGTCCCATGAACTATATCACAGATATACTTTCCTACAACCATTATTTTGGTTGGTATATGGGTGAAGTTGCAGATAACGGTCCGTGGCTTGATGAATTCCACAAGCTCAATCCCACACGCGCACTCGGTGTTTCCGAATACGGCTGTGAGGGTATACTGATGTATCATAATGATGATCCGAAGCGTTCTGACTATTCCGAAGAATATCAGACATATTACCATGAAGAAATGCTCAAAACCTTTGATACAAGACCGTATCTTTGGAGTACACATGTTTGGAATATGTTCGATTTCGGCTCAGATATGCGCGATGAAGGCGGTGTAAAGGGCAGAAATAACAAGGGCCTTGTAACCTACGACCGTAAAATTAAAAAGGATAGCTTCTATGTTTATAAGGCATGGTGGAGCAATGAGCCCTTTGTTCATCTTTGTTCATCACGCTATGTTGACAGAACAGAAAGTATTGTTAAAATTAAGGCTTATTCCAATCAGAAATCGGTTACTCTTTATGTGAACGGCAATGAGTTTGCAACACTTGAAGCTGATAAAATATTTGTCTTTGAAGGTGTTGAACTTAAAGCAGGGGAGAATGTAATCGAAGCGAAGTCCGGAAACCTTTACGATAAAATGGTTCTTAAACTTACCGATACACCGAATGAATCCTATGTTCTCAAAGCACAGGCGGGCGGCAACGAAGGTAAAAACTGGTTTGAGGGTCTTGAATCAAGCGGTGAGCTTACTTTTAAAGAAGGCTATTTCTGCGTTAAAGATAAGCTTGGCGATATCATGAAAACAGAAGAAGGCGAAAAGTTCATATCCGAAATGATTGGCAAAGTCAGCGAGATGATGAACATGAATGTCAGTAAAGGCATGCTTTCAATGGCAAAGGGCTTTACTATTGAAAAGATTTTCGATATGGCGGGCAGCAATCTTTCACCCGATGTTAAAATCTGGGTAAATGATAAACTTCAGGCTATTAAAAAAGATTAATAATTATGGAGAAAACGAAAATGAAAAAAGTTATTAGCATTATTCTTTCTGCAGCACTTATCTTTTCACTCATAGCAGTAGGCGTTTCAGCCGACGAGTCGGCAACAAACTTTGCCGTAGCTTCCGACCTTCACTATGTTGAGCCTCGTGAAGCGCTTGACGGTCCGATTGATGACCCAATCTACTGGTATGCTAACAGACGAGCTGCCATGGAGGACGAAAGCGGATATATTATTGATGAATTCCTTCGTCAGTGCGCAGAAGATGATACGGTTGAGTTTGTTCTTGTTCCCGGTGATATCGTAAATGACGGTAGAATTGTTGTTCAGCAGCATATTGATATGGCTGCAAAATTCAAGGCTTTTGAAGATGAAACCGGTAAGCAGATTTATGTTATCAACGGCAACCACGATAACGGTCAGGCTGATATTGATTTTAAGTATAATGATTTTATTGAAATGTACTATCAGTTCGGCTATGATAAGGCTATTGCAACAATGGAGGGCAACTGTTCTTATGTTGCAGAGCTTAACGACGAATATCGTCTTATTGCCCTTGATAGCTGTGACCCCTCAAAATCAACTGAAGACGGCATGAGTCTTGAAAAAATGCAGTGGGTCTGTGACCAGGCTGAAAAAGCATATGCTGACGGTAAATATCCGATTCTCATGATGCATCACAATCTTCTTGACCATCTTCCCGTACAGAGAATTCTCAGCCGTAACTTTATTGTCCGTTTCCACTATACAACTGCTGAAATGTTCGCAAATGCGGGTATTAAGCTTGTTTTCACAGGTCATGAGCATTGCAGTGATGCTGCAACCTACACAAGCACCTTGGGTAATAAAATCTATGATTTTGCAACAACTTCTCTTACGATGTATCCCATTCAGTATCGCTATTTCACAGCAACCGATAATGAAATTAAATACGAAACAAGAACTGTTGACAAAATTGATACCGATGCACTTACTGCTACTGTAAGCGGCTATACACAGGAACATATTGATATGATGAATGCCGGCTTTAACAATTATGCCAAGGGCTTCTTTAAAGCAGGTGTTCAGTACAGACTTGCTCTTGGTATGACAATGGAAAAAATCGGTATTGCAGAAGGTGAACCTTTCTATAATCTTGTAAACACAGCTGTTACGGGCCTTACCGATATACTTGAAATGCCTCTTTACGGTGAAGAAGGCAGTGTTCAGGCACTTGCAAAAGAATACGGTGTTGACCTTCCGAAAACAGATTACAGTACAGGTTGGGACCTTGCAATGGAGCTTGCCGGCGCACATTATGCCGGTAGTGAAAATTATCCGCTTGACAGCGACACTATTTCAGCATTCTTTAAAATCGTTGCAATAATCCTTCGCGATGACCTTGCAGGTATTGCAGACAATGTACTTCTCGGTGCTGTAAATGAGCTGCTCGGCCTTGAAGACGGTATTACAACTGAAATAACACAGCTTTGTACAAAGCTTATGAGCAGGGCAACAGCGGTCGAATACCTTCTGCTTGCAATAGCTTCCCCGTTACTTTATGAGTTTACAATGGACAATGACGGTGTGGACGATAATAACGGTACTCTGCCCGGCTACGGTGTAAAAGCAACGGTAGGGGATGTTGTCGAAAAATATTCTGATATTTTTTCAGAAATTCTGAAATATTTAAGCCTTTTTGTATCATATATATTAAAGGTATTCGCTATCTGATTGGCTTAAAATCAACGATTATTTGAGCTGCAAAAACTTTTTTGAAAAAATTAAAAAAAAGTTTCAAAAAAGTGTTGACAAGTTTGAAAAAATGTAGTATATTAGTTTGCGTCGCCGGTAATAAAGCGGCGGCGCAAATAACGTGGGAGCATAGCTCAGTTGGCTAGAGCACCTGCCTTACAAGCAGGGGGTCATAGGTTCGAGCCCTATTGTTCCCACCATTTTAATGGCCCGGTAGTTCAGTTGGTTAGAACGCTAGCCTGTCACGCTAGAGGTCGACGGTTCGAGCCCGTTCCGGGTCGCCATTTTTTTTAAATGCCTCTGTAGCTCAGTTGGTAGAGCAGTGGACTGAAAATCCACGT
>JAFQBE010000044.1 GCA_017416765.1 Clostridia bacterium | reverse complement strand
TGTGTCAAATCCCCCTATATTGGGCAGGTTACATCTTCAGCTTGACAAAGTATAATTATCCTTGAAGAGGTGGCGTATGGGAATACTGAATTATTTCGATTATATTGCATTGGCAGAAAACGAACATAAGAGGCTGCTTGAAATTTATCCCGAGCTGGAAAAACTATCGAGGCGTGAACTTGAGGTTTTCGCTCATCTTCTTACCGACAAAACGCAGGCACAGATAGCGGAGGAATTGTTTATTACACATTCTTCCGTGCATTTCCATTGCAAAAATATTTACAAAAAGCTCGGCATTTCGAGCAGGAAACAATTATTAATAAAATATAAAGATTTATAATTATATCAGTTTAACGCATGCCTGTCAGAAAACTTGACAATGAAAGGATGATTCCTTATGAAAAAACTAAAGAAGCTTTCAGCAATTATTATGGCGGTCGTAATGGTGCTTGCCGCCGCACCTCTGAGCGGCTTTGCCGGCATTGAACTGCCCGAACTTTTCAGCTTTACCGCAAGCGCCGAAGCTGCTTCGGGCACCTTCGGTACGGATAACGCACTTACCTGGGCGGTTGATACCGAAACGGGTGTGCTCACCATCAGCGGTGAGGGTGCTATGACCGATTATTCCGCCGCAAGTGAAACTCCGTGGTACTCTTACGCAGGTCTTATTAAGTCCGTTGTTATTGAAGAGGGTGTCACCACCGTGGCTGATTATGCTTTCAAAGGTACTGCTTTAACGGAAGTTGTGCTTCCCTACAATCTCGCTGAAGTCAGCAGTTCCGCATTTGGAGATTGTTACTCACTCACAACCGTAACCTTTACGGGCACGCAGGAGGAATGGGATGCTCTTGACGTTCAGTTCCCCGATTCAACCCCCGAGGTTATCTGTGCAGGCAAGAGTGGCACTACCGGCAGCAATGCCACCTGGCGCTTCAACGGCGTAACGGGTGAGTTCACAGTCAGCGGTACAGGTACTATGACCTATTATACCACATCAAACCCTGCTCCTTGGACTGATTTTCGTGATGAAATTGTGACGGTTACAATCGAAGAAGGTGTTAAAAATGTCAGCAGTCAGTCATTTTACAGATGTACCTCTCTCAAAAACGTTAACTTACCTGATACCGTTACTACTATCGGTGGTTGCGCATTCGAAAAAACGTCAATCGAAAGTATAGTTATTCCCGACAGCGTTACACATATAGATAACGCGGCATTCCGTGGCTGTAAATTGCTTGAAAATGTAAAGCTTTCTGCTAATCTCAGAACCATTGAACTGTTTGCGTTTGACGATTGCGAATCACTTACAAGTCTGACGATTCCCGCAAGCGTCACAAGTATTGTTTGCAGTTTCAAGAGTTGTTCTTCGCTGACAGAGATTATAGTTGAAGAAGGCAACACGAATTACGTTTCTGATGAGTACGGTGTTCTTTATACTGCATCTTTTGCTGCACTTAAATCTTATCCGGTAGCATCGGTTCGGGAAAGCTATACCGTTAATGAGGCAACTGAGACAATTGCTAAAAATGCTTTTTCATACAATGAGAATCTCAAAACCGTAATTCTTCCCGAAGGTGTTGAAAAAATCCAAGGCGATGCATTTTACAGCTGTAAAATGCTTGAAACTGTCGTAATTCCCACAACTGTTACAACAATCGGAACAGAGACAGATGCGTTTGGCGATTGCACTTCGCTTAAAAACGTGACTTATAACGGCTCGGAGCACGACTGGATGCTCATTTACGATAATGAACTGCAAAACCTTGACGGGGTTACTTATAACTTCCTCAGTCAGGCTGAAAACAACGGACACACCTACGAGCTGATAACCGACATTGAGCCCACCGAGACACAGCACGGCGAAAAGGCTTACTCCTGCTCCTGCGGTATGTCTTACTCTGAGCTTCTGCATAACTATATCGTTGACCCCAATATGCCCGAAGTACCGCCTACCTGTAACTCTAACGGCAAACGCTATTATATCTGTACCGTCTGCGGCGATGAAGAAGCAGAAATGCTCGAAAAAACGGGTGAACACAAGCATGTAATGAACAGAATTACAAAAATGCCTACCGCAACCACACGCGGTGTAAAAGAGGGCAGCTGTATTTACTGCGGCAGTGTCAAGGGCGAAAGAATAGAGGCAACGGGCTTTGAGTGGGACGAGAGTATGATAATCGACTTCCTCACCTATACAGTTACGGGTCTCAACCCGGGTATGACTTCCTTTGATGAAATTACAAACATTGTTAAAGTCAATCATACGTGGACTTATGAAATGCCGTATTCAAAGCTTGGCACGGGCTCAAAAGCCATACTTATGAACGAAAATGAAGCCGTTCAGGAATACACCATTCTCATCTACGGCGACATTAACGGCGACGGCTGGTACGACGGCGAAGATGCATTCCTCGTTAACCTTATCGTAAACGGTATGCTCAGCAGCAACGATGTTTCAGAATATGCGTGGAGAGCTGCCGACTGCAACCACGACGGCATAATTAACGAGCTGGACGTTGATTTGCTCACGGGCGCAGGCCTCCTGCTCAACAGGGTCAACCAAAACGGAACACCCGAGGAGCTTGAGGAAAACGCCTTATATATTGAGTATATGGGGCTTATTGATCAAAGCTTCACTCCCGATATTGCTCCCGAGGCAGACGGCACAACCGATGATTATAACGAAGGGGACGGTACCAACGGCTCCGTAACCGGCATTGAAGCAATAATAGCAAGCTTTTTTGAGTTTTTCAAACATATATTCTCATTCGTACTATTATTTATAATCAAATAAATTTACAGGAGGTATTACCAATGGGGTTTCTTGAAAGAGCTATACGCCGAGGAATAAGCGAAGGTATAGGAAAAGCTGTTGGAGATGTAATTTCCAAAGCAGTTGAACCTACAGCAACTGAATTTGCCAACAGGGCGGCTGAGCATTTTGACAACGCAGCGCAAAACACACAGCAGACTACCCGTTCAACAAGCGGTCTTGACAGCGCATTTGCAAACCTTGAACGCGCTGCACAAGGTTATGCAACAAAGATGAGCGAGAACTTAAAGGTCTGCCCCAACTGTGAAAAGATGACCGATGCTTCCAAAACCTTCTGCCCCGAATGCGGTGCAAAGCTGCCCGAAACAACGGTTGCACAGGGCGCAGTCTGCCCCAACTGCAACAAGCAGAACACCGTAGGCACAAAATTCTGTGAGGACTGCGGAACAAAGCTGCCTGCCGCTGTTGAGCAGGAGGCTGCCGCCAAAGCAAGAGACGAAGCCGTTATGCTCGAATGGGACGAAAAGCTGCCCCAATTCCCCAAATGGAGCTTCGGCGGCTGTAATTACGAAATTGAGTGCTACGAAGAAAACTACTTCTCTTTTTCAGCCGATTTCGGCGGCAACGATTTTGCCGCAAGACAGGCGGTTGACAGCTACAGAAAATATCTTGTACAAAACGGCTTTCATCAGGCAGGCCAGTATCCGAGCATAAATCATCTCTACAAAAGAGTTGACGGTGTGGTTTACCACGTTGATACGGAGCACTGCTTTGAGGGTGACCCCGACTGTCCGACTATCGGCTTTGACAACAGAGAGCCTCCGGGCGGTTACGACTACGTAAAGCCCCAGCCTAAAAAACAGGTAGGCTTAAAGGATTTGTTCGGTTTTTAAAAATAAACCATACATATAACACACTTAAGGAGGTAATTACTATGAAAAAATTATTGGCTATCTTACTCGCAGCGGTTATGCTACTGGTTTTCGCATCCTGCGGCGGCAACGGCGGAAACGAAGACAACACCGAAAAGAACGATGAAAAAATCAACGCTGAAGACGTTATCAACAAAGAGCTTGAGGAAGCTGAAGAACACGACTCGTTCAGCCAGGGTGCAGTTGAGTATTACCTCAAGAAGACAGCCGGCATAAAGTTCGAGGAGCTTGAGCCCGATTGGGAATGGAAGCTCAAAAGCGATTATTCCGCTTATGCCGATGATCCTGCTTCGGGCACAGGCCACGCAGTAATCACCTTTACCAAAGCTGAAGGCGAAGTGACAGAAGACGAGTTCGATGCGTGGTATAAAAAGGTGTTTGATGCAACCGCAAAGGCTTCCGATGACGGCTACAACATCAGAGGCTATGAGTTTGCAGGCGACGGTGAGGATGCACTCGGCGAAGTAACTCTGGACGAAGCACTTGACAGCTGGCTTATGAAGGGCTGGGGATTCAGAGTTGACGGCAAGAATTACGTTGTTTACGTAAGCGACGAATACGACAACAATAAAGACAGCGAGCTTGGCAAGCTGTTCTATTATGACGGCGCAAAGGTTGATATCGGCGTAGGCTTGCAAAAGAGCTTCAGCGACACAATGGATGAAGCAGAAAAATATATGTCCGAAAACGAAGACGAAATCAGGGACGCTATCAAGGATTATCTGGGTTAAAAACTCATATTAATTAAACTAAGGAGGAAAGAATTATGTTAACTTGTAAACAGTGCGGCACACAGGTAGAGGAAAACATAAAATTTTGCACAAATTGCGGTGCTCCGATTGAAGCCCCTGCCGAGCAGGCAAGCGCACCTGCTGTTGACCTCTCCGCAAAGCTGACAGAACTCAACAACACGGCAGACACAACGGCGGAATACGATGCACAGGATATCGAAAAGAACAAGGTTATGGCGTTACTGGCTTACATAATTTTCCTTATTCCGTTGCTTGCGGCAAAGGACTCAAAGTTTGCCCGCTTCCACACCAATCAGGGTCTTGTGCTCTTTATTGGCGCAATTCTCTCATCCGTAATCACAGTAATCCCCATTATCGGTTGGATAATTGCTCCCATTGCAGGCCTTGCAATTACCGTTCTCGCAATTATCGGCATAGTTAATGCCATCGGCGGCAAGGCAAAGGAACTGCCCATAATCGGTAAATTTAAGATTTTAAAATAAAATATCCACTCTTAAAAGTGAATAATTAAAACTCAAAGGACAGCAGATTATTTCTGCTGTCCTTTTTAAGATGATTGTTCTGCAATCTTTATATGATCAACAGTCAAATCAGTTCCGGAAGATTTAATAGCTATTCATTTGTTGGCAAAAAAACAATAAATCCGAACGCATCACCAGTCAAGGCAATTGAGTTCGGATTTATCTTCTCTGGCAGGGGCAGAAGGACTTGAACCCTCGGCACGCGGTTTTGGAGACAAGTATTCTTTCCTTATTTGATGCGGTTTCAGAGGCTTCGGGGGACATATCGAGGGACATATAACAATACTTTTGTATTATTTCATCTTGCTTTCCCGTACATTCGACTCACCTCTCTTTATGCGGTAGAATGAAGCTACCAAATATAGGGAGGTTATTTTATGAGCAGAAAAATTAAAGTCAAGTTTACGAATTTCGAGTGCAATTTACTTATCATCGGCATGAATGAGTTTCGCAATATGCTCTTAACAGAAGGGTTACCCACTGAGGATGTTGACGAACTACTTTTAAAATTCATTGATGTGTATGAAAAACAAGGAGGTTAAATATATGTCGAACATTATTGAAGAATTATATTACGGCAATCTTGAACCGCAGGAGCTGACAACGGAAATCACACCCAAGCTGAAAAAGAAGCTGAGTGTTCTTGCAAAGAAAGAGGAAGAGCTGACGGTTATGCTACCCGAAAAGGAAAGGGAGCTGTTCGTAAATTATGTGAATGCTCATAACGAATTTTCAAGTATAAGCAATTCGGACAGCTTCATATCAGGTTTCCAGCTCGGTGCAAGATTTACTTATGATACTTTTATATCTGAAATGAAACGATGATTGTTATGTCAAAGATTACATACCGTCAGGTTGGGGATTATTTAATTCCTAACCTAATAATACCGCCTGAAGAAGCAAATATCAAGCTTGGCAAATGGGGAATGTTACACAAGACATATCTTGAAAAGCATATAAAGGTGTTTTTTAACTCACTGCTTATGCAGGGTAAACTGTATCAGCACTGTGCAGAAATTGAAAAACAAGCAAATAAAATGTTTGATATGCATGTAGAACAGATGAAAGTGATTGAAGGTGTTACGGAAGAATTAAAAGAGGGCAATCAGATGGAATGGGTGCAGAGGATGGGGAATATTGAAAAAAGAGCAATGGAAATTATAACTTCAGAAATTATATATTCATAAATACCACCTCTTTTGTTGACTAAACATAAAGAATAATATAAAATTAGGTGATAGCTCTTTATGGAGGCAATGTTTATGAGCGAAAAAAATAATAATATTTTTCATACCGAAATCGGTGACGGAGTCTATCAGTTGTCAAGCAAAACTGACGGCTTGTCTCTTGAGCCGGGCAAACCAAACAGAAATTCATATCTGATAATTGGTGAAAGTACGGCTCTGCTTTTTGACCTCGCATTAGAAGAAAATCATCTCTGCACCTACGCACATAATCTTGCGAACAAAGATATGATTATCGCTCTGAGTCACGCTCACATTGACCACATATACAATATTGAAAATGTCGCAAAAATTATGGTGCACCCTGATGATGCACCCCTACTTATGAAAGGTACCATTTTTCAGCCGCCCTTGAAAAAACTACCTGAATTTACATATCTTAATGACGGAGATGTTATTGATTTGGGAAACAGAAAAATTGATGTAATTCATATTCCCGGTCATACAGACGGAAGCATACTTTTATTTGACAGAAAAACAGGATTTCTTTTTTCGGGCGATACAGTAACGAGACGTTTGCTGTATGGGATGCATTCCTTTGTGCCTATTGAGACCTTCTGTTATAAGCTTGAAGATCTTAAGAAATTAAATATAACAAATATTTATTCGGCACATGACAGATGTGCTTTACCGTTTGAGCATATAGACTATATGATTTCTTTGCTTAAGCGATTCAGCAAATCTGAAGGCAGAATTCTTGACTTCCCCTTTTTTGAAAAAGCAGAATTTTTTTCTGACGGCAACGAAAATGAAATTTCTTATTTTGATTTTACAGTTGTAAAAAGATAATATTTTACCCTCCGATTTTATACAAATTCGGAGGGCTTTTTATGTAAGTCTATCAGAAATTATAATTTACAGTAAGGTTATATTCAAATGTTCCTGATATTTTTTCAGGGATAAGCGATGCTATCATTGCAGGAATCTCAAACATTGAAAGGTCAATATCGTCGTGATACACTTCTTTTAATGTGAGCTTTGCTGAAACAATTCTATTATTGCTTTTATCAATGTTTACTGTAAGAATGCCATTTGATAAGCTGACCGTTCCGATGTTTTTCATAACGATTTGATCATTAGCCTTTTGTATTGCGTATGTTGCTTCGTTCCCGTCCATAAAATACATATAGCCACCTTTAGCAGGCTTGTCTGTTGACGACACCTGAATATTATTAAGGTTGAAGGTTAAAACACAGGTGGTTCCGTTATCACTAATATTTGAGGATGATATGTTTTCTGCGTAAATCGATGTAAATGCCGAAACATCTGCAGGTAATCCGACAGCATTCTGCGGGGTTAAAGTTTCCGATCCTATAAATCCGTTTAAAAACTCATCAGCTTTACTGTCGCCGGTTTCAAATTTACCTGTAATTGCTGTTCTGTCGTAAGATGCTCTTACCGGACTGCCGTTAAGCAAAGCATTATTAAATACACTTATTGCATCTGTGGGCATGGGCTGAGTTGTTGGCTCGGCAGTTGTTTCTGTAGTGGGGAGAGTTGTAGGTGCTGCAGTTGAAGCAGTAGTCGGAATTGTTGTCGGCTGTGTGGTTGTGGGTAATGTGGCGGCTGTTTCATCAATATCTGTTTTACCGCAGGCGGCGAAGCAGAACAAGAGGGAAAGTGTTAAGATTAAGGCTAATACTTTTTTGGCTTTCATAAATTTGTCCTCCTTAATTAAAGATATATTTTCCGCTGCCAATTTTGTATTCGGCATTTTTCCAATGAACTGTTGCCGTTGAATTACAAGGAATTGCAACGTTAAGACTGTCGCCGTCCTTTTGCACAATTATTTTACCTTTTTCACTTGCGAAGGTGCGTTTGAACGAGGCAAATGTTTTTTCGTCAGGTTTTATTACAATATGCTCATAGCCCGGTGTATCACTGTCAATTCCGCAGATGCTGTGACAGATGTAACCGTCAATCACCCCGAAGGCATAATGGTCAAAGCTTGTTTTTATGGGAGTGCCGTCATCATCGATTGCAAGCCAGTTTTCCCATATAGTTGTTGCGCCCATTTTAACTTCATAAAGCCATGAAGGTTTATTTTCCTGAGTGAGAATTTTCAGTGCAAGGTCATGCCGTCCGATTTTATCAAGTGCAGGCAGTAAAAAAGGTGTTGCAAGAAAGCCTGTTGCAAGACAAAAATTGTTTTGTTCTATAAGTGATAACAGTTTTTGCTTGTACTTTTCTTCATATTTTTCAGGCACGAGGTCAAAAGCAAAAGCCAAAGCATATGCGCCCATATAATCATCGGGCAGTCTGTTACTGTCAAACAGACCTTTGATTATTGCCACTTTCATTTTTTCGGCAACATCATAGTAATACTTGCTGTTTTCGCCGAGAGCTTCTGCAATCTCGCTCATAATACTCATAGTTTTATAAGCATAGTAAGGTGCTATATAGGGAACCGTTTCCTTACAAATTTCAAAGCCTTCGCATAATTTTCCCGGAACTAACCATTCGCCAAAGTGAAAGCCTGTATTAAAAAGCCAACGGTCAATCTCCTCAGGTAAATCGCTGCCTTTTTCGGTGTTGCATATATGAATAACATAGTCACACCAGCCCTGCATTGCAGAAAAACACTCTTCGAGAATAAGCTTATTCCCCGTTATCCTGTACATACTGTAGGGCACCCACACAATTGCATCGCCCCATCCTGCTATGCCTGTCTGTTCCTTTGCTCCGAAGGGAGCCATGGTTTGCATTGCTACCATTTCATATAGTTTTGTAAGAGGCGAAATCAAGGGTATGACACCGTTTGACATTTGGTCGCACATAAGCCCGTGAAGCCAGCTTGTTAAAAAAGGTGTCATTTCCTCATTAAGAGCTGCTGTTTCGCTATATATGAGAATATCACCTGTCCAGCCTGCTTTTTCCCTTGTGGGACAATCTGTGGGAATAGACATCATATTATTTTTCTGCGAATACCTGATGTTTTTGTAAAGC
>JAFQBE010000011.1 GCA_017416765.1 Clostridia bacterium | reverse complement strand
CAGCCGTAGTGGAGTGCTTGTAACTCAAAAGTTCTTTTGGTTACTTTTGTAACGATTGACAAAAGTAACATACAGTTACTTTACCAATACTGCACTTTTTATTTTATTCAATCCTCCGTCATTGCTTCGCAATGCCACCTCCTTTCAAAAGGAGGTTTTGACAAACAATTCAACAGAGCGATAAACTGTAATTTGAAAGGAAACTGCTATGATAAAAAACATTGTTTTCGACATGGGCAATGTGCTGCTTGATTACAACCCGGAAGTACCGCTCAACAAATTCTGCAAAAGCGAAAAGGCAAAAGAAATTATACGCAAGAAGCTTTTCGGCGGAGCGGAATGGGTACAGCTTGATTTGGGCAGCATAACGATTGAGCAGGCTTTTGAGAGCATTGCAAGCAGAATACCCGAGCAATACCACGAAGAATTAAAAGAATGTATTTATAAGTGGGACATATGCATGATTCCGCTTGAAGGTGCAAAGGAATTTTTGCAATATGTAAAAGAGAAAGGATATAAGCTGTTTATTCTATCAAATGCGCATAAAAGCTTTTACGAATATTTCCCCCGTGCGATTGATTTGAATATATTTGACGGAGCTGTAGTATCAGCAGATATTCATATAGTCAAGCCCGATATAAGAATTTATGAACATCTGCTGAAAACATATAAGCTAACCCCCGAAGAATGTCTGTTTATTGATGACAGAGCTGATAATGTTGCAGGTGCAAAAGCCGCAGGAATGAATGCGGTTCAGTTTAAAAATAATTTTGAAGAGCTAAAAAGCATATTATAAAAATATATCGAGCGACATCCGGTTGGGTGCCGCTCGCTTTTGTTGTTTAGGGCTTATTCAGTTGTTTCTTTGCTGTTACCGGGTTTTAAATAGTCAATTGCATCAAGGATTTTGTTTATTTCATTTTTATTTTCCGAATTGCAATATCCACTGATGGCTGTATTGCCCACATAAATAGCGATGTTGTACTTGCCCAAAGAGTCAAGTGTATATATACTATGGTTAGCCACTTGATGATCTGTTTCTACTTTATAAATAGCATTATATTTGGTCTTTATATCAGCTAGTGCCTGTTGATATATTTCTTTAGGGCTATTCTCATTATTAAATTCAAAGAATACTAATTTAATATCTTCTTTTTCAGTTGCCAAACATTTAATCAGAACACTTCTATAATCTTCATCGAATTTATAGTATTCTTCTGTTATATCTTGTGGTTCAAAGCCTTGCTCCACCAATATATTATAAAATTGTTCTGATGTAACGGGTTCTTTGGGTACTACGGCTATTTTGAGTATTATCCAAACCATTAACACAAAAAATGCTAAAAATACTCCAAGCTTTAAAAATCCCTTTACATTAAATCTTGTAATATTATTTGCATTATCTGATTTTTGTTTATTATTAGATTTCGGCAAATTGAATTCTCCTCTCTTCTTATTATTTTACTATTTGGAAAAGCAGAAAGAATAAACCTATGCCAACCGTAGGGCGGGGTCTTGACCCCGCCGCAAGGTCAGATTATATTTTTCGGCGGCGGCAAGTCACCGCCATACATCTAAAATCAATACAGTTAGGACTTAAATTCTATACACCATTTTTATTGCTGCAATGCCTTTATCCGTTTCATATTTTTCGGTTTCAACAAAACCTATATTGCGGTAACAGTTTATTGCCCTGATGTTATTTTCCCTGACATTCAAATGCACTTCATCAACATTTATTAAAACTGCCTTATCGAGCATAAGCCTGATTGCCTTACTGCCAAAGCCTTTATTTCTGTGACTTTCATCCGCAATAAAAATGCCCAATACTGCATATGTTTGATTTTCTTCCTTTTCAAGCCATACACTGCCGATATATTCACCATTTGTTTTTATATAATACCACAAAAGCTTTTCAGCGTTCTCGTTCGGATATATGCGTGATTGATATTTGTTCAGGCTTTCAATAAATGCAGTTTCAAAGGCTTTGTAAAACTGCCTGTTGGTTTGATTAATTTCTTCTAATGTTATTATGCAATTCACTTAATCAAATCCTTTATTACCTCGCCTGCGGCTATCAGACCTGCAACCGATGGAACGAACGACACGCTGCCGGGGGTTGATCGGCGCTCGCCTGCATCATCGGGCTGAAAGAGCGGCTTTATCGGCTGCTCGGTGGAATAAACCACTTTCAGCGAATTTATGCCGAGGTTTTTAAGTTCTCTGCGCATTACTTTAGCAAGCGGACAGCCGCTTGTTTTCTTTATATCGGTTACAGCAAGTGCTGTCGGGTCGAGTTTATTGCCCGTACCCATGCAGCTGATTATCGGTATTTCAAGCTCCTTTGCCGTTTTTATAAGCAGCAGCTTTGAAGTAACGGTATCTATGGCATCAATTATATAATCGTATTCTTTAAAACCGAACTCCCCTGCTGTTTCGGCATTATAAAAGCAAGGATATGTTTTCACACTTGTTTCGGAGTTTATATCGGCAATTCTCTGCGCCATTACATCAACTTTTAATTTTCCGACTGTTGATTCAAGCGCTACAAGCTGACGGTTGATATTCGAAACAGAAACCGTATCGTTATCGCAAAGTCCTATTCTGCCGACTCCTGCCCTTGCAAGGGCTTCCGCCGCAAAAGAGCCGACACCGCCTACACCGAAAAGCAGAACAGAACTGTTAAGCAGCTTTTCAATATTTTCTTCGCCTATTAACATGGCGGTACGGATATATTTTTCGTTCATGGTCTGATTTTCTCTCCCTCAGTCACCTTACGGTGACAGCTCCCTCATCAGAGGGAGCCGAAATTGTAAAGTAATAGCCGGTTAAAATTATAACACCGTGAAAAAATAAAGTCAATTTGCAAGTTGACACCTAAAAATAATATGGTAAAATAATATAGTAAATCGGCTTTGATAAGGAGAATGACGAATGAAGAAATTCAAAAGAATTACCGCGCTTATTATGGCGCTTGTGCTTGCCGTTTCGCTTTGCTCGTGCAGCAAAAGCGGCGAAAAAATGACCGAATGGTTTAACGAAGTCAGCACCGCGTACGACGGCTACCTTGCTTCCGAAGACAGCGCAACCGCTGTTTCACCGAGCGTATCGCTGCTTGTAGCATCAGATTTATATTTAAAATCGGTACTTGAGTTTATCGACGGCAAAACAGATTTCGGTGATGATGTTGAAATTACAGAAGAAGACGGTGTATATACATACAAATCAGGCTACTTCCGGCAGAAAATTGAAATAGACAAAAAAATTCCTGCCGTTAAGGTAGAAATGATACAGGAATTTTTAGGCGACGGCACAACCGAATTCATAACCGTTATTACCGAAAAGGACGGCGAATATTTTATTCAGCAGCATCTTGTTGAATTCGGCGAATACTACGAAATCCGCTTTACAAAGGATGGCGGCAGCACAACAACTAAAACAAATTGCTACGAAATGCCGTATTCTATTTTTGAGGGCGAAATACCCGAAAGCTTTGCAAAGGAGAACTGAAAGCCATGAAAAACGAAATGCACAATTATGATATTTTCCCGAAGGTATTCCCTAAAGATAAAGAAATTGAAATTACAATAAAGCCGTTGGGTGACCATGCGGCATTCAAAAAAGAAAGCTATCAGATGGAAATCTGCCCGCTGACGCAGGGTCCGCGCTGGGCATTCCCGACTATGAGCGGCATTTCGGATGAATTTACGGTAAAGCCCGATGCTGACGGCTGTATCCGCTTCAAATACACCTTCCGCGGTGAGCAGGAGCATTTTGTCCGTTTCCTTAAAGAGGACAGCAAAAAAGATTTTCAGTTTTCCGTTTACTCGCTTGATGAAGACCTTTGCGGCAGATATCCCTTTGCGGGCGATTTACACATGCACACCTGCCGTTCAGACGGTAAACAGGCACCCGCAATTGTTGCCGCAAACTACCGCAGACACGGCTACGATTTCCTTGCAATAACTGACCATCAGCGCTACTACCCTTCAATTGAAGCTATAAACGCATTCAAGGATGTACCGCTTGAATTTACGCTTGTTCCCGGCGAAGAAATCCACACACCCCGCGGAGATGCTTACCACACAAACGATGTTCACATGGTAAACTTCGGCGGCAGATACAGCATAAACGCGCTTACAACCGCAAGCTCACACATCGCAGACGTCGGCTATGATATAAATCTGCGCAGCATTGACGGCAGCGGCCCCGACCCCATAAGCAAGGAAGAATTCTGGGCACTCATTGACGAATATGCAAAAACAATTGATATACCCGAAGGTGTTGAACCCTATGCATTCGCCTGCTGCAGCTGGATTACGGAGCAGGTCAGAAAGGCAGACGGATTGAGCATATTTGCACACCCTTACTGGATTGCAGATATTTTCCATGTTCCGGAAAAATTCAGCGAAGCAATGTTTGAAAAGAAGGCATTTGATGCCTTTGAGGTTTTGGGCGGCGAAAACTATTTTGAACAGAACGGCTTCCAGTCCATTTTCTATTATGAGCAATGTGCCAAGGGCAACAAATGTCCTATCGTCGGCAGTACAGACAGCCATTCAAGTATCAACAACCGCAACGGCTTCATCTGCTCAACTATTGTATTTGCTCCCGAAAACACACGCGAAAGCCTTATTGAGTCAATCAAAGACAGCTACAGCGTAGCGGTTGACACAATAAGTGCGGAATACAGAATGGTCGGCGATTTAAGGCTCGTAAAATATGCAAGTTTCCTTTACGAAAACTTTTTCCCGCTGCATGATGAGCTCTGCTACGAGGAAGGCTTGCTTATGAAGCAGTACGCTACAGGCGATGAAGATGCGGCAAGGCTGCTCAAAGCAATAAACGGCAGAATGAAAAAGCAGAGAGAAAAATATTTCGCATTTTAAAAGAATATGTACTACAACAGCAAGGTTAAGCTCACCTTGCTGTTATATTTTATAAAAAGTTAATAAAAATTTACAATTCTATAATAGATTTTTATTCCTATTTTTGATAGAATACTTACATTCGGTATACAAAGGAGAAAGGTATTTATGAATTTGCAAAAGCTTATCGACAAAAAAAACGAAGCTGCAAGTTATATGGTTAAAGAAATTACCCATATCTGCAAGAACTTCGAAAAGCGTCCCCCCGGTTCAAAGGGCGAAGAACAGGCTTGCCGCTACATGGCAGATGTGCTTAAAAAGGATTGCGGCTGCGAAAAAGTAACCGTTGAATCCTTCAAGGAAAATCCCCGTTCATTCTACGGCTGGATTTATATGACAATGAGCCTTGTTCTCGCTTCAATCGTTCTGTTCTTCTTCTTCCCTCTTGCAAGTATTCTTTTAATCGCTGTCGGTTTCTTCCTTGTGCTTGCACAGTTCGGCGTTTACAAAAAGCTGATTGACCCGCTTTTCCCCGAAGCAACAGGTCACAATGTTACAGCTATAAAAAAATGTACAGGCGAAACTAAAAGAAGAATTATCTTCAACGGTCACCCCGATGCAGCATGGGAATGGCCCGTAAACTACGCAATGGGCGGTGTCGGCTTTGAAGGTCACGCAATTATTTGTGTAGTCGGTGCAATTTATTACCTTGTACTTTCATTGATTTACATAATCCAGAACGGTATCGGCTTCGGTGTTGCCGACACAAGCGATGCACTTGTAAAAGCCGCACTTTGGGGTCTTGTATTCGTTCCGTTTATGATTGGTCTTTTCTGGATGGTTAACTACAAGCGTCCTGTTGACGGCGCAAACGATAACCTTTCCGGTTGCTATATGGGTATTGCTATACTCAAAGCACTCAAGGACGAAGGCATTGAGCTTGAAAACACTGAAATCGGTGTTGTTCTCACAGGTTCAGAGGAAGCCGGACTCAGAGGTTCAAAGGCATGGTGTGAAGCTCACAAGGGCGAATTTGACGATGTTCCTACCTTCATTTACGCCTACGACACAATCTACGACCCGAAATATCTTATGACAAACTACCGCGACCTTAACGGTACAGTCAAGGCAGACAAGGATGTTTCCGACCTGTTCATGGAAGCTTGTCAGGAGCTTGGCATACATTGCAAGAAGGGTATGGTTCCCCCTCTTGGCGGTGCTACAGATTCAGCAGCTTTCGCACAGGCAGGCATGAGAGCAACAGGTATCACAGGTCTTAACCACAAGCTCGAATCCTACTACCACACAAGACGTGACACATACGACAACATGAACGAAAAGGGTCTTGCAGACTGCTATGCAGCAAGTGTAAAGGTTCTTGAAATGTTTGACGCAGGCGCAAAACAGTAACATAAAGCATAACATTAAGGTGCGTTATCCGAAAAAGATAACGCACCTTGTTATTTACGGCTTTATATGATATAATGGTTGAAAAATTTTTAGAAACGAGAAAACGAAATGAAAAAATCAAATGCTTTTGCGCTTATTCCCATAGGTGTATTCATAGTTCTTTATCTGGCATTGGGTATAGCCTTTGAATACATTATGAAAATACCCATGGGCTTTTACAAAGTTCCTGTAGTGGTTGCGTTTCTGGTTGCACTGCTTGCTGCAACCGTACAGACAAAGGGAATAAAGCTTGAACAGAAATTTGAAATAATGGGTCAGGGCGTTGGCGATAAAAACATCATCACGATGCTGCTGATTTTTCTGCTTGCAGGTATTTTTGTAGGTGTTGTCGGCAGGGGTTCAGCCGAAAGTGTAGCGTATTTCATGCTGTCCGTTACACCCCCGAGGTTCGCTGTATTAGTGTTGTTTATTGTAAGTGCCTTTGTTTCCACGGCAATGGGTACATCGGTCGGCACAATCACGCTTATTACCCCTATTGCCGTTGCAATAGCCGAAGGTTCAGGCTTTCCGCTTGCGTTTTGCGTGGGTACGGTTGTAGGCGGCGCAATGTTCGGCGATAACCTTTCGTTTATTTCCGACACCACAATTGCCGCTTGCAACGGACAAGGCTGCAGGATGAAGGACAAATTCCGCACCAACCTTGCAATTGTTGTGCCTGCGGCGCTGGTTACGCTTGTGTTAATTATTGCGATGTCAATGGGTATTGATATTGCACAAGGCATAAACAAAGAATACGAAATGATTCAGATTATCCCTTATATTCTTGTTCTTATCAGCGGCATTATCGGCATAAATGTTTTTCTGACACTGCTTATAGGTATAGTTTCGGGCAGCATAATTATGGTTGCGACGGGTGCTGTGGATTTCCCTGCTCTGCTTGAAGGCATGGGTACAGGCGCATCGGGTATGTTTGAAACATCAATGGTTGCTGTTCTTGTTGCCGCACTTTGTGCGCTGATTAAATACAACGGCGGCTTTGAAGCGCTGCTCAACGGAATACGCCGCATATTCAAGGGCAGAAAAAGCGGTCAGCTCGGAATAGGTCTGCTTGTAGGCTTAATGGATATAGCAACCGCAAACAACACCGTAGCCATAGTTATGGCTAACCCCATTGCTGCTGAAATGGCAAAGGATTTTAATATATCCAACAAGAAAACCGCTTCAATTCTTGATACTTTTTCGTGTATATTCCAGGGCTTTCTGCCTTACGGCGCACAGATTCTCGTTGCGCTGTCGGTTGTAACAACACTCGGCTTTGAATTGTCCGCGTTTGATATTATCAAAAACCTTTTCTATCCGTTCCTACTGCTTATCAGCTCACTTATCTTTATATTTATAATTCCCGAAAAGAAAAATTAAAAAAATATTACAATTACAAAAATGAGCGAAAGGAATTAACCTTTCGCTCGTTTTTTATACATCTTTTTTATTTACATATACTTTGTATTCGTAGGCGCTTTCCGCTTTGATGCCGGGTATGCCATGGTATCTGCCGGGGTTGCCGAGTGAATTTGTGACAACCTTGTAATCAATGCCCTTGGCAGAAAGGTCATCAGTACATTTCCTGAGTGCCTCCAAATCTCTTGTAATAAGAATTTCCTTGCGATTAAAAACAGTAATCATAAATCCAACTCCTTATTAATGTAATATTTCGACCCGAAGGAATATGGAAGATATTTCGAGCGGGCGAAAGCGCATCATTTCGCGGATTTGTCCGTAATATTTCAGGTCATTTTTTCCTGCTTTACCTTATGGTCTATTACATGGCGGGAAGCAAGCTCTGTAAATACTTCTTCGGGAGAGATACCCATTTCAACCATCATTACAAGAACATGGTAAACGAGGTCAGCAACCTCATAAACTGTTTCTTTTTTATCGTCTGCTTTGGCGGCAATAATTACTTCTGTTGATTCTTCGCCGACTTTTTTGAGAATTTTATCAATACCCTTTTCAAAAAGGTAGCTTGTATAAGAGCCTGCGGGAGGATTTTTCTTACGGTCCTCAAGCAGGTTTACAAGAGCTGAAATAGAAAAATCATTATATCCGCTCTTGCGGTAGAAGGTATTTGTAAAGCAGGAATCCGTACCCTTGTGGCAAGCAGGTCCGTCTTTCTTTACGGTGATAACGAGTGCATCCTTATCGCAATCCGCTTTGATTTCCATAACGTGCTGGTAATTGCCTGAGGTTTCACCCTTGCGCCACAGCTTCTGACGGGAGCGTGACCAGAAACAGGTTTTGCCCTCCTCAAGTGTTATGCGAAGGCTTTCTTCGTTCATATAGGCAACGGTAAGCACCTTTTTAGTCATATAGTCTACAACAACTACGGGAATAAGACCTTCTGAATTGAATTTCAAATCACTTACATGTAACATATCTTTCTCTACTCTCCTCAAATTCTGGCATTAATGTTGTTATTTTTGAGTTCACGCTTCAGCTCGTCAATTGTAACCTCGCCGAAGTGGAAAATTGATGCCGCAAGACCTGCATCGACCTTTGGCAGCTTATTGAAAAGCTCAATAAAATCGTTTATGCAGCCTGCACCGCCCGAAGCAATAACAGGCACGGAAACAAGATTGCAGACAGCTTCAAGCATTTCCAGGTCAAAGCCCTGCTTTACACCGTCAGTATCAATGCTGTTAACTACGATTTCGCCTGCACCGTTATCCACACCGAATTTAATCCATTCAAGTGCATCAATGCCGGTGTTGACTCTTCCGCCGTTTTTAAATAGCATGAATTTACCGTCAACCCTTTTTATATCTGCCGAAAGTACAACGCACTGGTCGCCGTATTTTTTTGCCGCTTCCCCTATTATTGCGGGGTTTTTGATTGCGCCCGAGTTTACGCTGACTTTATCTGCACCGCATTTTAAAACTCGTTCAAAATCGTCAAGCGTTGTTATACCGCCGCCAACTGTTAACGGAATAAAGATTTTGGAGGCTGCTTCCTTTAATATATCCGTAAAAATCTGTCTGCCTTCAACAGAAGCTGTAATATCGTAAAAAACAAGCTCATCCGCACCTGCGCGGCTGTAGTATTCGGCAAGCTCTACAGGCGAAGAAACATCGGACAGACCTTCAAAATTTACACCTTTTACAACTCTGCCGTTTTTAACATCAAGGCAAGGAATTATTCGCTTTGTTACCATTTATTATTCCTCCCCATTTACTATTTTTACGGCATCCTTCAGATTAACGGCACCGGTATAAAGTGCCTTACCGAGAATTGCGCCGTAAACATTCATTTCGTTGAGTGCTTTCACATCATCAAGCGTTGAAACACCGCCTGACGCTACGGTATCAAACTTAAAGCGCTTTGCCATTTCGCGGTAAAGCTCGCGGTTTGTACCCTGCATAGCACCGTCCTTTGAAATATCGGTACAGATTACTGTAGCTACACCCATTTTTTCTAATGCTTCGCAGAATTCAAAGCCGTCAACCTCGCTTACATTAGTCCAGCCGTGGGTTGCAACCTTACCGTTTAACATATCGACACCGACTGCAATTTTATCGCCGTACTTATTTACCATTTCTTCAACAAATTCGGGATTGGAAATGGCAACCGTACCGAGAATTACGCGCATGACACCTGCGTCAATGTATTTTTTTATAATTTCTTCGTTACGGATTCCGCCGCCGATTTCAACTTTCAGACCGCTGTTTTGGGCTAAGTCTGCCACTATTTCAAAGTTCGGGTTATTACCGTCCTTCGCGCCGTCAAGGTCAACAACATGAAGGTATTCCGCACCGCACTCTTTAAAGCCCTTTGCAGTTTCAAGCGGATTTGTGCCGTAGACGGTCATCTGATTGTAGTCGCCCTTGAAAAGGCGCACTACCTGCTTATCTTTCAAATCTATTGCAGGAAAAAGTTTCATAATTACATTTACCTCTTAAAGTTCACAGAATGCCTTCAGAATATTAAGACCTACCTCACCGCTTTTTTCGGGATGGAACTGACAGCCGTAAACATTTTCATGCTGTACAGCCGCAGTAAGCGGTGCGCCGTATTCGGAAACGGCTATTGTGCTTTCCTTACAGTCTGCCGCCCAGTAGGAGTGGACAAAATAGACATGGTCGCCGTTTTTGATGTATCTGAAAAGCTTGCTTTCTTTGGTAAATTCAAGGGCATTCCAACCAATATGCGGAATTTTAAGCTCTGCCGGTATAACCTCGGATATAGGACGGACAGAGCCGCTTATAAGGCCCAAGCCGTCATGCTCACCGTATTCAAAGCTTTTATCAAAAAGCATCTGCATACCAAGGCATATGCCCATTAGCGGTTTACCTGTTTTGACCTGATTTTTTACAACTTCGGTCATACCGCTTTCATCAAGCTTTCTGCGCGCATCGGCAAAAGCACCGACACCGGGCAGAATAATATGCGAACAGGAATCAATTATTTTTTCATCGTTGGTCAGAACAACATCTTCACCGATAAATTTAAAAGAAGAATACAGCGAAAAGATATTGCCTACACCGTAATCAATAATAGCTAACATTAAAGAACTCCTTTAGTTGAAGGGATTTCGCCGTTTAATCTTTCATCAATGCTCACTGCACTGCCGAGTACTCTGCCAAGCGCTTTGAAGCAGCCTTCAATAACATGGTGAGTGTTTGAGCCGTAGAGCTTATTTATATGCAGGGTGATTTTACTGTTGCGTACAAGACCAAGCATAAATTCAGAAACCAACTCGGTATCAAAATCGCCGACTTTAGGCGGCATTGCGCCTAAATCAAGCGAGAGATGCGCTCTGCCGGAAATATCTACAGCACAAAGGATTAGAGATTCGTCCATAGGCAGAATTATATCGCCGTAGCGCTTTATACCCGCCATATTGCCGAGTGCCTCAGCAAAAGCTAAGCCTAAGCAGATACCGATATCTTCAACCGTATGGTGATAATCGACATTTATATCGCCCTTACACTTTACATTAAGGTCAAACCTGCCGTGGCGAGAAAAAAGGGTCAGCATATGGTCAAGGAAGCCGCAGCCTGTATCAATTTCGCTTTTGCCGGTACCATCAAGGTTGAGGGAAAGCAAAATTTTGGTTTCGGCGGTATTTCTTTTGATTTCACTTGTACGCATAAAAAATCCGTCCTTTAAAATTAAAGTATTTTATCGAGTGCATCAAGCAGAGTATTCATCTGCTCCTTGGTGCCGATTGTGATTCTTAAATATCTGTCGAGCCTTGGCTTGTTGAAAAAACGGACAAGCACACCGTTTGCTTTTAAGCCATTGTATAGCTCTGCACCGCTTTTTTCAGAATGGGAAGCAAAAACAAAGTTCGTCTTTGAATCAAGTACGGTAAAGCCGCGTTTTTTCAGTTCTTCAACCGTATATTCACGGTTTTCAATAATCTTATTTCTTGTGCTTTCAAAATAAGCCTTATCGTTTATTGCAGCTTCACCTGCAAGCAGAGTTAAGCGGTTGATATTGTAGGGGTTTGAAGCAAAACGAACTGTATTCAAATCCGCAATCAAGGCTTCATTTGCTATTGCAAAGCCGAGCCTTGCACCGGCAAGCTGACGGGATTTTGAGAAGGTTTGCACAACAATAAGGTTATCGTACTTCTTTGTCAGCTCAACTGCACTTTCACCGCCGAAATCAACATATGCTTCATCTATTACAACCACATTATCGGGATTGGAAGCAGCTATTTTTTCAATATCAAAAAGCGGTATTGCCATACCCGTAGGTGCGTTGGGATTTGCAATAACTACGGTTTTATTTAGGTTACAGTAATTGTCCGCACACAGCGAATAATCCTCTTTAAGCGGAATAACCTTTGAATCTATACCGTAGCGTGAAGCAAAAACTTCGTAAAAGCCGTAGCTTATATCGGGGTATGCTACACCGATTTTTTTATCACAGAAGGCTTCAAAGATAAAAGCAAGTATTTCATCCGAGCCATTACCCAAAACTACATTTTTACTTTCAACGCCGTAATAATCGGCTATTGCTTTTACTGTTTTTTTACATTCGGGGTCGGAATAAAGCCTTAAACGCTCAACCTCTGCGGTGTTTATGGCTTTAATAACCTCGGGTGAAGGCTCAAACGGTGATTCGTTAGTATTGAGCTTTACATAGTTAAAATCCTGCGGCTGTTCACCCGGAGTATAGGGTGTCAGCGCAGACAGTCTGTCAGACAAAAATCTGCTCATAATTTATTTGCTCCGTCAATTTTATTTATCTTCAAACCTTACCGTTACACTCTTACCGTGTGCATGTAAGCCTTCCTTTTGAGCAAAGGAATCAATTTTTTCATAAACCTTTTCAAGCGCATCCTCTGAATATGAAATAAAGGAAGAACGCTTGATAAAATCATCAACAGAAAGCGGGCTTGAAAAGCGCGCTGTACCGCTGGTGGGAAGGGTGTGGTTAGGACCTGCAAAATAATCGCCCAAGGCTTCCGGACAGTTTTTACCCAGGAAAACTGAGCCTGCATTGCGAATCTGCGGCAGGAAATCAAAGGGCTTGTCCACACAGATTTCAAGGTGTTCTGGAGCAATTTTGTTGGACATTTTTGCAGCTTCCATCAAATCGTCAACAACAATTATTTTGCCGTTGTTATCTATTGAAACTCTTGCAATTTCCTCGCGAGGAAGCAGCGGAATCTGACGCTCAAGCTCTGCGCTCACTGCCTTGGCAAGGTCCATGCTGTCCGTAACAAGTACTGCACTTGCGTTCTTATCATGTTCAGCCTGTGAAAGCATATCGGCGGCAACAAACTTGGGATTACATGTACCGTCTGCAATAACCAGAATTTCACTCGGACCTGCAATCATATCAATTGCAACAGTGCCGAAAACCTGACGCTTTGCCTCGGCAACAAAGACATTGCCGGGACCGACAATTTTATCAACCTGCGGAATTGTTTCGGTTGAATAAGCAAGGGCGGCAACAGCCTGCGCACCGCCGACCTTGAATATACGGTCAACCCCTGCAATTTTTGCAGCAACGAGAATTGCGGGCTTGATGCTGCCATCCTGTGAAGGAGGAGTAACCATACAGATTTCGTCGCAGCCTGCAAGCTTTGCGGGAATACAGTTCATAAGAACCGATGAAGGATAGCTTGCCGTACCGCCGGGAACATAAAGCCCTACCCTTTCAAGCGGAATAACACGCTGACCGAGAACGACTCCGTCACGCGGAGTGATAACAAAGCCTGTCTTGACCTGATGGCGGTGAAACTCGCGGATATTTTCAGCCGCTTCTTTAATTACATCAATGAACTCGGGTTCAAGCGCATTAAATGCGGCTTCAATTTCTTCTTGGGTTACTTCAAGGCTGTCAAGGTGAGCCTTATCAAACTTTTCGGAATATTCTATAAGTGCTTTATCGCCGTTTTTGCGGACATTGGCTATAATATCGGCTACGATTTCGCCGACTGTATTCTTTTCTTCCTCGCGTGCAAAAATTTCTTCTGCTTTTATTGCACCGTCATAAATCTTTATCATTTCTCAATTACCTCTTGGAGCTTTCTGCGCAGCTGACTTATCTGTTCAGCCTTGAATTTTGTGCTTGCCTTATTGGCAATAAGCCTTGCGCTGATGGGAATAATTGTTTCTATAACTTCAAGGTCATTTTCTTTAAGCGTTGTACCCGTTTCAACAATATCGACAATAACATCGGTCATATTGAGTATGGGTGCAATTTCAATTGAACCGTTGAGCTTACAGATTTCTATATCTCTGCCCTTGCCTGCATAGTGGCTGCGGGCTATATTGACAAACTTTGTTGCAACTTTAAGCGTTTTTTCGGGGTTATCGCGAAAACCTTTTTTAGCGGCAACACACATTCTGCACTTGCCTAAATTCATATCGGCAAGCTCATAAATATCAGGCTCATATTCGAGCAATATATCTTTACCGACTACGCCTATATCTGCCGCACCGCGTTCAACATAAATTGCAACATCAGAGGGCTTTGACCAGAAATAACGGACCTTATTTTCTTCGTTTTCAAAAATAAGCCTTCTGTCTTTTTCGCGGATTGCAGGGCAGCCGTAGCCTATTTTTTCAAACATTTCGTAAACCTTTTCGCCGAGTCTGCCCTTGGGCAAGGCAATATTTATGTAATCCATAGGGTTACTGCTCTCCTTTCTGCGAAATTTCTACAAGCTCTTTGTATTTAAGTATTTCGGGGATACTGCTGAGGACTTTAACGCTTTTACCCTCAGCAATATATTCTGCGGCTTTTCTTGAAACTTCAACGGGTGAAGCTGTTTCATTGTAAACTAAAAGCACATCAACATCGTACTCACGGTCGGATTTATCATAAAGCTCAAGCAAATCCATATAAACGGCAAAGCCTATAGCCTGGCAGTTTTTACCGAGCTTTTCAAGCAGCTTATCATATCTGCCGCCGCTCAAAACACTGCAGGGTACATCCTTGACATAGCCGAGATAAATAACACCGTTGTAATAGCTCATATCGTTTATGATTGAGAAATCAAGATTGATATGCTCTCCTACACCTAAAGCTGAAAGCACGGCATAAAGCTGTTCAAGCTCTGAAACGGCTGATGCCATTTTGTCGTTCATTACTATTTTCTTTATTTTCGGCAGTACGCTTTCAAAACTGCCGTAAACTTCGGAAAGAGAAGCTATTTTTTCTGCAATTTCCTTTTCGATACCGTACTGCTCGCAGCAGTAAAGAATTTCGTGCGTATCCTTCTGACCGAGGAAGCCGAGCAGCTTTTCAAGACGGCTGCCTTCGATACCAGCAGCTTCAAAAAGCCCCGATACAAAGCCCATATGTGAAATATCAAGCACATATTCGGGGCTGATAAGGCTCAGGCTCTTTGCGGCAAGGTAAACTGCTTCGCCCATTGTATAGGCATCAATACTGCCGATATATTCAACACCGAGCTGTGTGATTTCCTTATACTCTTTTGTGGTGCGTGAAGCTCTGTAAACATTTTCTTTATAGTAAAGCTTCTGCTGCTCTTCGGGCTTTGCATTTTTTGCAATGGAAAGCGTAATATCGGGCTTCATTGCATAAAGCTTACCGTTAAGGTCGGTAAAGGTGATTATATTTTCAGTCTGAAGGAAGTTTTTATATTCAAGGTAAAGGTCATATTCTTCAAACTTGCTCATCTTAAAGCGCTTATAGCCGTACTGCTCGTAAAGTGAACGCAGGTTATAAAGCACGGTATCGTTTCTGTTAAAGGACTGCATAAAAATTTATCTCCAAAAAATCAAAGAAGTTTTTCTACATCTTCAAGGCGTATACGCTTTGAAACGATGTATGTGTGGCGCTTTTCATCGGGTGTGAAAATACCGTAGGTTGATGTTACAAAAGTACCATCCGGCAAAACCACATTGCCGCAGTAGCCGCAATCGCCGTTTGCAACAATATCGGGTTCATTCTGATATGACAGATATGTATGGGCAATTTTTATTCTGTACTGCCCTTCCCTGCCGTTTTTAAGGTCATCGTAAGTACCTACCCAGGCTATCCAGCCTTCGCTGTACCAGCCGCGGCGGTCATGCCCTTTTTCGATATTCTTTTTATTTTTAGCAGGGTCACGCTCAATTGAACGGAAGGTAATAATTATTCTGCCGTCGGGCAGATAATCTGCCTTATGGCGTTCACCGTTCAAAGCAGAAGGTGCTTCAACAGGCTCAGACCATGTTTTGCCTTCATCAGTTGAAAAAGTAAGCAGAGTATTTATTTTTTTTGTATTGCTGCGTGTGATAAGGCAGAGCTCGTTACCCTTTCCCATATCGGAGCGTACACACTCAACCTCGCACATATTGCTGCCCTTTTCGATTTTGCGGTAAGCTGCAAAATATTTTTCGGGCTTTGACCACTGCATTCTGCCGTTTTTATCAAAGCTGAGGATTGTTTTATAATTGTGGAACTTTCTGTCATGGAAAAGTGCCATCCACTTATCGACAAACTCGCCGTTTTCTTTAAGCCTGGTAAGGGATGCCATTGCAACAATGGTGTTCATACCCTTATAAAACAGCTCAAACTCTGTCCATGTTTCACCTTCGTCACAGGAAATTGAACAGTTGAAGCCGCCGGTTGTAGGCTCTGTACCCCACTTGGGATTGCCGCAGACAAGCAGCAGCTTATCGGGAGTATTAGGGTCGGAAAATTCAAGGCGGTAAACTGTAGGCGTTTCGCGTGAACCCTCCCACGATTTTGGCGGATTGGCAACACCGTCAACAAAGCTGACGCCGCCGTCCTTACTGCGGCGGGATAGTGCCGCACCCTTGCCGTGACCTTTAGGGAAGAAAGTTAATATATCGCCGTTTTTGAGCAGAACGGAATCGGGGTGACCGAGATAGCCTTCGCCGTAATCAACAACGGTCTGCTCAAAAAGATATTTAAGCTCTTCGGGTGTATTTTCAGGGCAGGCTGACAAATCAACCTGCGGTATGGTGTAATTCTTACCCGGAGTTTTTATTTTACCGAAAATCATCTAAGATAGTCCTCCTCAAATAAAGTTTCTGCAACGCGTACAGATGCCGTAGCATCCTTACAGTAGTAATCCGCACCTATCTGATGCGCATATTCTTCGGTCAACACAGCACCGCCGACCATTATTTTACATTCATGCTCTTTTTGAAGCAGCTCAACAGTTGCCTGCATATTGGGTACGGTTGTGGTCATAAGCGCACTCAAACCGATTAATTTAACACCGCATTCTTTGGCGGCTTTCAATATTTCTTCGGGTGCAACATCGCGACCTAAATCAACAACACCGTAGCCGTAGTTTTCAAGCAGAACCTTTACTATGTTCTTACCTATATCGTGCACATCGCCTTTGACGGTTGCAAGAAGGATTTTGCCTTTATTTTTACTTTGCTGACCGCTTGAAGCAATATTTTCTTTAATCACATCGAATGCCGCTGTAGCTGCCTTTGCCGCTAACAGAAGCTGGGGCAGAAACAGCGTTTTATTCTCAAACTCTATTCCTACTTCATCAAGTGCGGGAATAAGATAGCCGTCAATTATT
Source organism: Clostridia bacterium (assembly GCA_017416765.1). Classification (GTDB taxonomy): domain Bacteria; phylum Bacillota; class Clostridia; order Oscillospirales; family Acutalibacteraceae; genus UBA8612. Next base: position 44,866 of record JAFQBE010000011.1, on the reverse strand, counting down.
TCAACAGCACTTTTCGTATTGAGCATTTCGTGGGTAATATCGGCACATTTTTTGTCAAGTCCTTTGACAACTGCCTCTTTCAAGTCATCTGCCGAATCTGTTTCAGCCTTTTTAACAGCAGGCTGTATTGCCGACTGCGCTGTGCTTATATTTGCGATATACTCAAGGCAGCCCTTATCGTAAGCATACAGAGCATTGTAGGAATAATATGCATCCATCATCGCGGTATTAAGGGGGTTTACTATACCTGCGCTTAACCCCTTCTGCATAGCAAGGGTAAAGAAAGAGGAATTGACTTTTTCGCGGTTAGGCAAACCGAAGGATATATTGGATACACCGAGTACGGTATGCACACCGAGAGTGTTTTTTATATAATCAAGCGCCTGCAGAGTCGGTAACGCACCGACATCGCTTGTGCTTATTGTCATGGCAAGCGGGTCAATAATAATATCTTCTTTTGCTATACCGTATTCTGCGGCTTTTGAAATAATACGCTGTGCTATTTCAATTCTGCCTTCGGCTGTTTCGGGTATTCCCTTTTCATCAAGAGTAAGACCCACCACCATTGCGCCGTACTTTGCCGCAAGCGGTAAAACAGAATTCAATGATTCTTCACTGCCGTTTACCGAATTTATAAGCGGTTTGCCGACATAAACGCGGAGTGCTTTTTCAAGCGCCGCAGCATCGGCAGTATCAAGCTGCAAAGGTAAATCCGTAACCTGCGAAACGCGCTTTACCGCAGCCTCAAGCACTTTGGGTTCATCAATTTCGGAAATGCCTACATTGACATCGAGCATATCTGCACCCGCTTTTTCCTGGGCAACAGCTTCGTCACAAAGATAATCAAGGTTGTTTTCTTTCAGGGCTGCCTTTAATTTCGGCTTACCTGTGGGATTGATTCTTTCACCGATAAGAACGGTTTTATCTCCAAAGAAAACTGTTTTTGTTCGTGAAGAAACAAAGCTCTTTCTTTTTACTTCAATATTTTTTATCTGCATACCTGCACACGCATCAACAACCGCTTTGATATGTGCGGGTGTTGTGCCGCAGCAGCCGCCGATTGCGGCACAGCCGCTTTGCGCAAGCTTAACCGCGCTTTGTGCGAATTCTTCGGGTTTTACATCGTAGGTTGTAACACCGTTTATAACCGCAGGCATACCTGCATTTGAATTGATTAACACGGGAAGCTTTGTAAATGAAATAAGCTCTTTTGCAAACCCGAGCATTTTTTCGGGACCGAAACCGCAGTTAATGCCTATACCGTCAGCACCGAGGGATTCTATAAGTGCCGCAGTTGTTATAATATCGGCGCCTGTCATAAGTCTGCCGTTTTCATCAAGCGTAAAGGTGACCACTACGGGCAGGCATGAATTTTCTTTTACTGCAAGCAGTGCCGACTTTATTTCGGCAGTATCGGTCATAGTTTCTATCAGTACAAAATCCGCGCCCGCTTTTTCGCCCGCTTTTACAGCTTTAGCGAAGCCATCGTAAGACTGCTCAAAGCTCATTGAACCAAGCGGTTCAAGCAGTTCACCACTTGCAGTCATATCAAAAGCAATAAGCGCATCTTTGCCGCTTTGGGCAACAGCTTCTTTGGCTATGCGCACACCGCAACGTGCTATTTCTTCGGTTGAATATTCACCGCCCGATGCGGCAGAAAAGGTATTAGCCGTAATTATATTGCAACCCGCTTCAAGGTAAGCCAGATGTACACTTTTAACCTTTTCGGGCTGTTCAACACTCCAGTAATCGGCACGCTTACCAACGGGCAGACCGAGTGACTGAAGCATGGTACCCATTGCACCGTCACAAAACAGAAGCTGTTTTCCGAAAACTTCGCTGAATTTCAAATCTGTCGCCTCACTTGCCGATTATATCGGATAAATTTGCCATGATGCTTGCCGCAATATCGGGCTTGTTCATGGTGTAGATATGTATATTGTTTACGCCGCTTGCAATAAGGTCAATAATCTGTTCGGTAGCATAGGCTATACCTGCCTGCTTCATTGCGGCGGGGTCGTTATAAAACCTGTCTGCAATGGATTTAAGGTGAAGCGGTATACCTGAACCGGACAGCGAAACAATGCGGTCAAGCTGGGTGCTGTTGGTTACGGGCATAATACCTGCAACTATAGGCATGTTTATACCCGCGGAAAGCAGACGGTACATGAATTTATAAAAAACATTGTTATCAAAAAACATCTGCGTTGTAAAAAACTGACAGCCGCTGTCCGCCTTTATTTTAAGTCCGTCAAGGTCTGCAGCAACACTTGAAGATTCGGGATGACATTCGGGATAACATGCACCGCCCACACAGAAATCGCCATGCTGTTTAATCAGCTTTATAAGGTCGCTTGCATGGGGATACGCACCGGGTACGGAAAGTTCACCCTTATCCCCTCTTAATGCGAGTATATTTTCAATGTTGTTTGCTTTCAGGCTTTCAATAATTGAAACCAGCTTTTCTTCGCTTGTGGAAAGGCAGGTAAGGTGTGACAAAGCGGTAATGCCGCAATTCTGAACCTCACAGCCCAGGTCAACGGTATATTCACTTGTACCGCCGCCTGCGCCGTAGGTAACGCTCATGAAAGCGGGGTCAAGCTTTGCTATATCGCGCACAACCTGCTTTGCACCCGAAAGCTTATCCCAAACCTTGGGCGGAAAAAGCTCACAGGAAACATTTACTCTACCGTTATTCAGGATGTCGATTACCTTCATAGCAAACACCATTCCAACATAAAAATAAATATATTATAATATAACACACTCTGCTATGATATGCAAATAAAATTTAATGTTTTTATCACTTTCGTCATTCGGCAAAATATCAACGCACTAAAGCGGCAAAATTATGTATACTTTGCTGTAGTAAAGTGGTAATACACTAAAGTAAGCATCTTTCATTTTACAAAAATTTTACAAATTTGGCTTGCAGATATTGCGTTGTTGTAATAAAATGATATTTGTTAAATTTTTTCTTTTTAAGAAATACACTATAATTGTAAAAAGGAGTACACATGAAAAAAGTTATAGCTTACCTGAAATATGCGTTAGGCTACGTTGTACTGAGCTTGTTTTTCCTGGTTGCTCAAGCATTGACTGAGCTTATACTGCCAAGCATGATGAGCGATATTGTTGACAACGGCATTATCGCCCTGAACGGTCAGGGCGGTCAGATTCAGTACATCGTAACCCAGGGACTGAAAATGCTCGGTGTAGCATTGATTTGCGTATTTTCCGCAATAGGAGTCGGCTACTTTTCAACAAAAACGTCAGCTATAGTTTCAAAGAAAATGCGACACGATGTTTTTAAAAGAGTAACCGAATTTTCAAACACGGAATTTGACAAATTCTCCACCGCATCGCTTATTACAAGAACAACAAACGATATTCAGCAGATTCAGCAGATGCTCAGCCACGGTGTGCGCATGCTCTGCTTTGCACCGATAATGGGTGTCGGCAGTATTACACTTGCACTTATGAAAAGCACATCCATGAGCTGGATTTTAGCTGTTGCTGTAGGTTTACTGCTTACAGTTATTGCAGTAGGCTTTTCTGTTGTAATGCCCAAAATCAAAATAATCCAGTCATTAATTGACAGGCTTAACCTTGTCAGCCGTGAAAACCTTTCAGGTATGATGGTTATTCGTGCCTTCGGCAACGAACAGCATGAAGAACAGCGTTTTCAGACAGCGAACAACAATCTTCGCAGAACCAACCTGTTTATTCAACGCACATTGTCGCTTTTACAGCCGTTCATGACAATAATCATGAATTTTACACAGCTTGCCATCGTATGGCTCGGTGCAAAAGCAATAATAAACAGCACTCTTGAAATAGGCGATATGCTGGCATACATCCAGTATGCAATGCATGTTATTATGTCCTTCTTGTTCATTTCAATGATATTTATAAATATTCCGCGCGCAATGGTGTCCGTAAGGCGTGTAGGCGATATACTCGAAACCGAGCCGTCAATTGAAAACACCGAAGGTGCAAAAAAGCTTGCTATGCCCAAGGGCAGAATAGAATTTAAAAATGTTTCTTTCAAATATAAAGATGCAGACGACTGTGTGCTGACCGACATATCCTTTACAGCACTTCCCGGCCAGACTACAGCTTTTATAGGTTCGACAGGTTCAGGCAAATCAACGCTTATAAACCTTATCCCTCGCTTTTATGATGTAACCCAAGGCAGTATAACATACGACGATACAGATATAAGAAAGCTCGACCTTGAAAGCCTGCGCGCAAACATAGGATATGTGCCGCAGAAGGGTCTGCTTTTTAAGGGTACGATTGAAAGCAACCTTAAAACAGGCAACCAAACTGCCGACGCCGAAACAATCAGCAGTGCGCTTACAACGGCACAGGCACGCTTTGTAGCCAACATGGAAAACGGCATACATTCCGAAATTTCACAGGGCGGCACAAATGTCAGCGGCGGTCAGCGTCAGCGCCTTTCAATTGCAAGAGCGCTTGTAAAAAAAGCTCCCGTTTATATTTTTGATGACAGTTTTTCAGCCCTTGACCTTAAAACAGATGCCGCACTTCGCAAGGCACTCAAAGGCTACACAAAAGATGCAACCGTACTCATTGTTGCACAGCGCGTCAGCACAATAATGAATGCAGAGCAGATTATAGTGCTTGATGAAGGCAGAGTTGTAGGAAAAGGAACACACAGAGAGCTACTTAAATCATGCACACAGTACCGCGAAATCGCTGAATCACAGCTTGCAAAGGAGGAGTTGGAATGAGTAAAAAAATAAAAAAGCCTGCTCCCCCGCACGGTCCCGGCAAGCCGGTTGAAAAAGCAAAGGATTTCAAGGGTACCATAAAGAAGCTGCTGAAGCTTATAGCTCCCTTTAAATTCAAATTTTTGTTTATTGTTATCCTTGCCGCATGCTCTTCTCTTTTTGCGGTTGTCGGTCCGAGCATACTTGCACAGGCTACAAACGAAGTACAGTTCGGTGTTGACAGAATATTAAACGGTACCGGCACAATCGACCTTGCCAAGATAGCGGAAATATTGATGTTCCTTGCAATTCTTTACCTTGTCAGCGCATCGTTCAGCTACCTGCAATCCTTCATTATGTCCGGTGTTACAACAAAGCTTTCTTACAATTTGAGAAACACCATAATGCAGAAAATCAACCGCATTCCCCTCGGATTTTTTCACAGCCAGAGTCAGGGCGATGTGCTTTCAAGAATCACAAACGATGTTGACACACTTGAAAACGCACTTACACAAAGTATAACTCAAGTTGCGACAAGCGTTACAACCCTTGTCGGCGTGCTTGTAATGATGCTTATTCAAAGTCCGCTGATGACACTGATTATTGTTATAACAGTACCGTTTTCAATGATAATTGTGCGCAATGTAGTTAAGCTGTCACAGCCGCATTTCCGCAAGCAACAGAAATTTCTCGGTGCTGTAAACGGACACATTGAAGAAATGTACGGCGGTCACCTTGTACTCAAGGCTTTCAACGGCGAAAAAAGAGCGGTTGAAGAATTTGACGAGCTCAACGAGCAGCTTGCCGAAAGCGCAAGAAAGGCTGAATTCTTATCCGGACTGATGATGCCGCTCATGGGCTTTATAGGCAATATCGGTTATGTTGTTGTTTGTATTGTCGGTGCAATCATGGCAACAAACGGTACGCTGAACATCGGCAATATACAAGCATTCATACAGTATATCCGCACCTTTAACCAGCCAATAAATCAGCTTGCAAACATCTCTTCACAGATGCAGAGAATGGCAGCTGCGGCAGAACGCGTTTTTGAATTTCTTGAAGTACCTGAAGAAGATGATTCCAATGCTACACTCAAAGTTTCCGACACGAAAATCAACGGCAACATTGAATTTAAAAATGTTAAATTCGGCTATGAAGGTACAGACAAAATTGTTATTAAGGATTTCTCTGCCAAAGTAAAGAGTGGTCAGAAAATTGCAATTGTCGGACCTACAGGTGCAGGTAAAACAACAATGGTAAAGCTGCTCATGCGTTTCCATGAGCTTACAGACGGCGCAATTTTTGTTGACGGACACAACCTTACAGACTTTGACAGGCACGACCTGAGAAGCGAATTCGGCATGGTACTTCAGGACACATGGCTGTACAGCGGTACTATAATGGATAACATCCGCTACGGCAAGCTTGACGCTACCGACGAAGAAGTAATAAAAGCCGCAAAAACTGCGCAGGTTGACCACTTTGTACGCACCCTGCCCGAAGGCTATCAAATGATGATGAACGAAGAAACAACCAATATTTCGCAGGGTCAAAAGCAGCTGCTTACCATTGCGCGCGCAATCCTTGCAGACCCGAAAATTCTTATACTTGACGAAGCAACAAGCTCCGTTGATACAAGAACGGAAATTCTTATTCAGAAGGCAATGGATAACCTGATGAAAGGAAGAACAAGCTTCATCATTGCACACCGCCTTTCAACTATACGCAACGCAGACCTCATACTTTGCATGAATAACGGCGATATTGTTGAACAGGGCAGCCACGATGAACTCATGGCACTCGGCGGATTTTACGCCAACCTTTATAACAGCCAGTTTGAAAAAACATCGGCATAAAAATTGACGCGATACGGATTACACAAACAAATCCGTATCGCGTTAGTTATTTTTATGATTAATAAACTGAAAACTCTTTTATTGTTGCAAAGCTTCTGAACTCATCAATAACGAGCTTCAATCTTCTTGTTCTGTGGTGATATTTCAGCTCACATATGCGTTTATGACCTATAACCGTACCTTCACATAGTTTTTTCCACTTACCTTCTTCTTCGGCAAAAACGGTAAATTCTTCAATCTGCTGACCTGTTTCAACATTCTCTTTGAGAACGATACGGTCAACATCATAATCATCGCCCATATCAAGTATAAGCTCGGGTTTCTTAGTATTGAAACCGGAATGCCAATAGCCCTGCTTATCGGGCAAAGCGCGTGTCGGGCTGTGCAAATCGTCAAGCTGACAGTTGCCGTCCATCGAAGAATCAAGCGCAAGATTATCCTCAAAATGAAGCGACAGCACCGCGCCGAAGGTCATAAGGGTTTCAACATCTTTTTCGTCAATAACACCGTCCGGTCTTGGGCAGATACCGAGAAGCATAGATGCATTTGCACCAACCGAACCTTCGTAAATTTTCTGCAGTTTTGAAAGAGGCTTTACAGAAAGATTTTCTGCCTTTTTGTAAAACCAGCCGTCACGCAGCGGAACGGTAACTTCAGCAGGATAAAAAACAAATTCATCAAACTTTTTGATTTTTTTGCGGCTGCCTATATCCGGCTGTGTGAAATCAGGTTGAGCCTTAGGCGGAATATATTTGCAGGTTTCGGGGTCAAAAAATCTGTAATGCGAGGGCACAACGCTCCATTCACTTATGCGTGTTACGCCCTTATCGTTGCCTACCCATCGAACATCGGGACCACAGTTGGTTATTGCGGCATTAGGCTGAAGTTCGCGTATAAGCGCAAAATAGCTTTCCCAATCGTATTTCTGAATAGTGCCGTTTCTGCCTTCGCCTGTTGCACCGTCAAGCGATACGCAGTAAATATCTCCGTATTTTGTAAGCAGTTCACGAAGCAGATTCATAAAGAATTCGTCATATGCTTTACCCGTACCGAAGGTTTTTTCGTGAAAATCAAGCGGTGAAATGCTTATGCCGAATTTGAGCCCTGCCTTACGGCAGCACTCGCTCAAAGACCTTACAACATCGCCTTCACCGTTCATCCATGCGCAGGATTTAACGCTGTAATCGGTATGTTCTGTCTGCCAAAGGCAGAAGCCGTCGTGATGCTTTACATTCAATACCAGTGCTTTCATACCGCAAAGCTTGGCAACCTTTACCCATTGTTCGGGTGAAAAAGATGTCGGATTAAACAAATCCACCTCTTCAAAGCCCGTACCCTCTTCGCGTGCGCTGAAGGTATTCATGCCGAAATGAATAACACCTGCATATTCAACATCCATCCAATCAAGCTGACGCTTGTCGGGAACAGCTTTTATTGCTTTTTCAAGAAATTCTTTAGCCATAATATCCTTTCAAAATCGGGCAGCCGGTAACCGACTGCCCGAAATGTGTTTTTAATATTTAATATGTATGCACAAGTTATCAGTTTTCAACTTTGACAGCCTTGGGGAATTCAGAGGAATCTGCACCAATAGCCATAGCAAGGCGACGGGAAATCTCCTTGTTCTTTATAGCTTCACCTTCTTTGATGAAGTTATCGCTTCCGTATACAAGAAGCGGAACATTTGCGTTAGAATGACTGCCTGATGTAAATTCAAACTTACCGTCTTTTACTTTGATTGCACCTGTTTCATGGTCAGCTGTGATAACAACAAGAGTATCACCCTCAGCCTTGGCGTATTCGATAACAGCCTTGACGGTTTCATCAAATTCTTTGGCAGCAATTTTCATATTTGCCTCGTCATTGCTGTGTGAATGCTTGTCGATGTGCGCACCCTCTACCATAAGGAAGAAGCCGTCGGCATCGTCATCAAGCATATCAATTGCCTTAACAGTCATTGTGGAAAGGTCGGGAGAATCTGCACCTGTTTCGGGATTCCAGAGGTTACCTGCAAACTGACCGAAGGAGCGTGTACCGGGCTGAACAGCCTCAAAATCAGCCATTGAATCAAGCAGAGTCCAGCCGTATTCGTTTGCATATGCATCGTCAACAAGACCGCTTGCAGCAGACCAGATGAGGTCAAGGCCGGATTCTTCAATCTGCTGTCTTGTGATTTCTACATCTTCATCGCGGTCAAATACATGCGCAGAAAAGCCGCCGGGTGTTGCACCGTGGTTGCTGTCGGTCGTAACTACACCCGTCATCTTACCGTAGGAACGTGCAAGCTCGGTAAGAGTAAGCGGAACATAGGCTACACCGTACTGATCCTGCGGGAAAACGGCAATAGCACCGTTGTTTGTACGTACACCGCTTGAAAGAGCAGTTGCACCGGCTGCAGAGTCTGTAACAATGTTGTTTGATGAGCTTGTTTTGGACTGACCGTGATAATCTGTCATAGAGAACATATAAGCTTCGTCAATACCGTATTCCTGCTCCATCCAGTCGATATGGTTAAAGCCCATACCGTCACCAATCATAATGATAACATTTTTGTAATCGCCGGGGTCATTATCGTTACCGTCGGCATAAATAACACCGTTAAGTGTGAGGTTAAGTGAAAGCAAGGCTGCAATAACAGCGGAAATTGCCTTAATAAGTCCCATGCTTTTGAGAACAGCTATAAATTCTAACATCTTTTACCCTCCGATTTCGGAAAATTTGATAAACAAATTATAAAACTATTTTCCTGATATGTCAATATTCATGTATGTAAATAAAACAGTTGTATTTTTTGTAAATTATGCTATACTATTAAAGTATATATAAAAATATGGTAACAGGAGGTAAAACACTATGTCAAAGAAACCATATTATATTACCACAGCCATTGCATACACTTCGCGCAAGCCGCACATAGGCAATTCCTATGAGATTGTTTTAACGGACGCTATTGCCCGTTTCAAGCGAATGCAGGGCTACGATGTTTTCTTCCAGACAGGTACCGATGAACACGGTCAGAAAATAGAGGAATACGCTAAAGAGGCAGGCATATCCCCCAAGGAATATGTTGACAAGGTTGCAGGCGAAATCAAGGACATCTGCGACAGACTAAACACAACATACGATAAATTCATCCGCACTACTGACGAGCAGCACGAAAAATGCGTACAGAAAATCTTTAAAAAGCTCTATGACCAGGGCGATGTTTATAAAAGTGAGTACGAAGGCTGGTACTGCGTACCCTGCGAAAGCTTTTTTACAGACAGCCAGCTTGTTGACGGCAAATGCCCCGACTGCGGCAGAGAAGTACGCAGAGAAAAGGAAGAAGCATATTTCTTCAAGATGAGCAAGTATCAAAAGCAGCTTGAAGAATATATTGAAGCCAATCCCAATTTCATTTACCCGGAAGCCCGTAAAAAAGAAATGATAAACAACTTTATCAAGCCCGGTTTACAGGATTTGTGTATTTCCCGCTCAACCTTTAAGTGGGGCATCCCCTTCCCGGGTGATGAAAAGCATGTTATTTATGTTTGGGTTGATGCATTGCTTAACTACATCACAGGTCTTGGCTACGACCCTGACGGCAGCAGCGAGCAATACAAAAAATACTGGCCTGCCGATGTACACATTATCGGCAAGGATATAGTCCGTTTCCACACAATCTACTGGCCTATCATGCTCATGGCACTCGGTGAGCCGCTGCCCAAGCAGGTTTACGGTCACCCGTGGCTGATGGTCGGTGCAGACAAGATGTCCAAATCACGCGGCAATGTTATTTATGCCGATGACCTTGCAGACCGTTTTGGTGTTGACGCTGTAAGATATTATCTGCTTGCTGAAATGCCCCACGCATCAGACGGCTCACTCACCTACGAAACACTTATTGAGCGCTATAATTCCGACCTTGCCAACACACTCGGCAACCTCGTAAACCGCTGTGTAGCAATGGTTAAGAAGTACTTTGACGGCGTACTTCCCGCACCTACAGCACCTGAAGCACTTGACGAAGAATTGAAGGCTGTTGCACTTGAATCGGTTGGTAAATGTGCCGCAAAGATGGACAGCTACTGTATAGCTGATGCTGTAAATGAAGTAATGGCAGTCGCTAAACGCTCCAACAAATACATTGACGAAACAATGCCCTGGGCACTTGCTAAGGACGAAGAAAAGAAAACCCGCCTCGGCACTGTAATGTATAACCTTATTGAAAGCATACGCTTTATTGCCGTACAGCTTAAACCCTTCATGCCTGAAACCGCTGAAAAGATTCTTGCACAAATCGGCTGCAATATCGACAGCTACGAAAGCCTTAATGAATTCGGCGCAACACCAGCAGGCACTGTTATGGGCGAAGCCGCTCCCCTTTTCGGCAGAATTGATGCAGAAAAAATGCTTGCAGAAATTGAAGCCGAAAACGCAGCAAAGGCAGCAGCTGCAGAAGAAAAAAAGCCCGCGTTTGAAGAAATGCCCGCAATAGCAATTGACGATTTTGCAAAGGTAGATTTAAGAGTAGCAAAGGTTGTTGACTGCAAGCCCGTAAAGCGCGCTAAAAAGCTGCTTGAGCTCACCCTTGACGACGGTACAGGCACACCCCGCACGGTTGCAAGCGGCATTGCACTCTATTATAAGCCCGAAGAGCTTATAGGTCACAATGTAATTGTTGTTGCAAACCTCAAGCCTGCAACACTCTGCGGCGTTGAAAGCAGAGGCATGATACTTGCAGGCGGCGAAGACGATGTGAAGGTAGTATTTGTTGACTACCTTGAGCCCGGCACAAAAATCAGATGATGTATGATAATATTTTTGATACCCACGCACATTACGACGATGACAGCTTTGACGAGGACCGCTTTGAGCTGCTTGACGAAATGTTTAACAGCGGTGTATGCGGCATAATCAACTGCGGCTGCACCGTTGAAAGCAGTAAAAAGAGCATAGAATTTGCTGAAAAATACAGTCAAATCTATGCGGCAGTCGGTATTCACCCGCAGAATGCGGCAGAAGAAAGCGCAGATGCCATTGAGCAGATTGAAATACTTACCGCACACAAAAAGGTTGTGGCTATAGGTGAAATCGGGCTGGATTATCACTACGATTACACACCTAAAGATATGCAGCTCGAATGGTTTGAAAAACAGATTCTGCTTGCCAAAAAGCTCGACTTACCAGTAATTGTGCATGACAGAGAGGCTCATGCAGACTGTGTTGAGCTGATATTAAAGCACAAGCCCCGCGGAGTTATGCACTGCTTTTCAGGTAGTGTTGAAACCGCAAAGCAGCTGACTGATATTGGCTTTTATATTGGTTTGGGTGGCAGCGTAACCTTCAAAAACGCGAAAAAGCCTGCTGAAGTTGCGGCAAATATTCCGCTTGAAAGGCTGCTGCTTGAAACAGACTGTCCGTATATGACACCTGTACCGTTCAGAGGCAGACGCAACAATTCAGCCCTTATTGCTTATACGGCTGAAAAGATTGCGGAACTGCGTGGCATTACACCACAGGAAGTTATAAACCAAGCAACACAAAACGCATATAAACTATTTAATATCAAATGACAAAAAGCAGAGTTGACGTTTAAAATCAACTCTGCTTTTTTGTATGTTTTATTCTACAGTTACATTTTCACCCAGCTTGCAATTTTCTGCGAGGTTTTTGTTCATAACAGTTATGGGTTTATCGGCTTTGACGCTTGTAACTGCGCCATTTTCCCACTTAAAGGAAAGCTGAACGCCGTTTGTAACCATATTCTTGATTTCGCCGTTTTTCCAAGTTTCGGGAAGTGCAGGCAAAAGCTCTGCCTTGCCGTTTTCGGAATAAAGCAGCAGAGAATTAACGCCTGCAACAAATCCGAAATTACCGTCAATCTGAAAGAGGAAGGGCGGATGGGTATCAAAAAGGTTTGAGAATACTGAATAAGTAAGCATATTAGCTATAATTTCCTGAGCAGTATCGGGTTCATGGAGTGTACCTGCAAGGCAGATTGCCCAGGCAGCAGACCAGCCTATATAGTGTTCCCAATTCTGCTTGCGGAAGTGATAAAGCTCGCGCACCCATTCGCGCTGTTCTTCGTTTTCGTAATACTTGATTGTATTTGACGGATAAAGACCGTAAAGCGGTGAAAAGTGTCTGTGACCGGGTTCGTGCAGTTCCTTATCCTCAGACCATTCAACAATACCGTATTTGCCCTTTTTGAGCGGACGCATTTTTGCAAGCTTTTCTTTGAGTTCCCCTGCTATTTCGCCTTCAGGCAGCAAATCAAGGTAAGCAAGCATACCCTTGCGTGCAAGCTCCATATCGAAGGCTGAAGCATAGTCAACAGCTGCAGTTTTGCCGTTGCATACAAATTCATTTTCGGGTGATGTAGAGGGAGCTACAACATATTCGCCGTTATACTCAACAAGATAATCGTTGATAAATTCTGCGCTGAGCTTTACGCTTTCCGTAATTTTTTCCTTGTATGCATCAAGGCCGCCGTTTTTATAATGACCGTAAACCTCGTTTACAAGCCACGCTCCGCAAAGCGGTGCATACATAAAGCAAGGTCCGCCGATAACAGGCGAGGTTTTGCGCCACAGGTCGCTGTTGTGGTTACAGCAAGCACCTTTACAGCCGTAGTTAATTTCGGCTGTTTTCTTACCCTGCTGCATAAGCTCCCATACCATATTTACAAGCGGTTCAGCACATTCTGCCATGTTGCTTGAGGTTACGGGCCAATAGTTCATTTCGGTGTTGATATTTACTGTATAGTTACTGCTCCACGGCGGGCGCACTCTTGCATTCCATATACCCTGCAGGTTAAGCGGCTGACCGCCCTTACGGCTGCCTGCAATCATGAGGTACTTGCCAAAGTTGTAGAAAAGCTCAACAAGCTTCGGATCCGGCTTGCCTGCTTTAGCCGTTTTAAGCAGCGAAACGGTATCAGCCGTACTGTCGCCGCAGATTGAAAACTGCTGACGCTCAAAAATCTTTTTATAATCCTTAATATGGCGGGCAAGCAGCTTATCGTAATCGGTATTGACCTTATCAAGCTGTGCAATACAAGCCTTGGCAACCTTTTCGCGGCTTGTTTCGGGCATTTTATCGTATGCCTTAAATCCTGTTTTTGTGTTGCAGAGAAGCATTATATTCTTTGCTTTTTTGACGGTAATTTTCTTTTCGCTTTCAACAACTTCGCCATCGGTAACAACCTTTACTGAAAGACAGAAAGCCATACCCTTATGCTCATCGTATCTTACGGCGTTGCGCATTTTGCCAAGGTAGCTCGGCGCAGCATAATCGGGTGCGTTACCGAGAAGGCAGAGCTTGCCGTCAATAACCTTTGATTCGCTCCTAAGCTTTGATTTTGCTTCAATACTCAAAGATATCGGCTTTTCACTTGTTACATTGTAAACCACTACATCATCAGGATTTGATGCAAAGGCGGTACGCTTTTCGCAGCCGAGAGAAACGGTATGTACTGCATTATCAATATCAAGCTCACGTACATAGCCGCAGGTTTTTGCGGTTGAAAAGCCAAGCGAAAGGTAGCCGAGGGGCATATAAGATTCGCTGTAGCCACCATCCATCTTGTTGAGGACAATTTCTTCTGCCTCATCACATTTACCTGCAAAAACAAGCTTACGGACTTCTTCAAGATATTTAAGACTTTCGGGGTTATTATCATCTTTAGGATAACCTGACCAAAGTGTTACATCGTTAAAATTAATTGTTTCGCGCTTTTTTGCGCCCCAGAGCATTGCACCGATTCTGCCGTTACCAATGGGCAACGCTTCGTTCCAGAGCTTCGCCTGCTTTTTATACCAAAGCTTATTCATAATAAAACCTCACTTTATATAAAAGTTATTGCGGATATTATAACATATTAAACACTCATTGCAAACAAAAAAACAAAAATCAGGCACCTTATTTTCAAGATGCCTGAAAAAATCACAATGAGCCCTTTATAAGCAGGTCAAAAAACAGAGCTATCAGATAATAGATATGTTCAATAAAACTAACATTTTCAACATAGGCAAGGTAGGTTTTATCCTTGGTTTCGCCCTGAACTTCTATATTGTCAATAGAACCTTTACCGTCAATAGCACCAACGGTAAGAACAACATTTTCGCAATCCGAGCCGAAACCTGCCTTGAAGTTTGTAAGGGTTGAATTAAAGCTTTTATCGGCTTTAAATGCTGTATGCGTACCGCCTGCGGGCGAATACCAGAAGCAGAAGCAATCGTTATAATAGCTTGAAGCGTAGCCCGTTGTACGGAAGCCTATGGCGAACTGGTCGCTGTAGCAATAATCAAACCAGTTGTTGCCGCTTTCATCAAGGAAGCCGCAGCTGTTGAGATAATCGGTATAATCCGAATAATAAAGCGGGTGGACATTGCGAAGCATATTGCCCGAACCTTTGAGATGTACACCTGTAAAAACACAGCCGATTCGCACATTAGTAATTGTATTGTCAAAGCCTTCAACAAGTATACCTACAGAATCGGTTGTACCTGTACCGATAATATTACAGCCGTAAATATCGGAATCGGACGAGCCGCTGTTTGCACCATAGAATATATGTATACCGACAACCGTATTTTTGATTGAAACATTGCGTATGGCAGTTTCACGGCCGCTGTTTACGGAAACACCGTTTGCCATACCGCTGCCGTCAATAACACCGCCTTCAAGTGAATAGTTACTGCCGGGAGTATGGGTATCGTTTGCCGCATCCTTACCGCCCAGCTGCACAAGGGCTTCGCCCTTCTGCCATTCACCCGTTGCTTTTAGCACAGCGTAATCGGAAAGCTCCAGCGATACGCTTTTCGTAGGCTCTGCCGGGGTATATAGCGGCTTTGAAAGCAGGTATTCACCATCGGGGAAATAGATTGTGCGGTTGGGATTCGAGTCAATAACAGCCTGAATTTCAGCAGAAACATCAGCACCGCTGTCCGCCGAAACAAAATCTGTTACAATAATATAGCCTTTATCACCGCTTGCAAAAACAGAAAACGGATAACAACTGAAAAGCAGTAAAGCAGCCAGCAGGAAAGCTATAGTTTTTTTAATAGAAGATTTCATAAAAGCACCTCGTAAATTACAGTTTAACGGAGCTAAACTGTAATTTGTCGATATGTGACCTGACGGTCACTCGATATATTTTGCGTTGCAAAATTCGATATGTTTGAGCTTAACGCTCAAACTCGATATGATATAAATTCCCCGTGCGCCGCAGCGCATATCGAGTCGCGAAGCGACATATCGAGCCGTAAGGCATATCGAAAATTCCGCAGGAATTTATATCGCTAAAGTTTATCTGCCACAGGCAGATAAACTTTAACTTATTATACCACACCTAATAAACATCTGCAACAGCAAATCACTTAACAAGGCTATAGTATTCTCCGGGAGTCATACCGCAATGCTTTTTGAAGGCTGTTACAAAATGGGGCTGTGAAGAAAAGCCGAGCTTATCGCAGATTTCGCGGTTGGTTGCTTTATTTGCTATCATCTCTTTAGCAGCTTCAAGCTTTATCCTCAATATATATGCGCTTAAATTTTCGCCCATTTCTTCCTTGAAAATATGCGAAAGATAATCGGACGATACTCCGCATACATCTGCCAGTAACGAAACGGTAATTTTTTTATTTAAGTTTGCATTAATGTAGCGAATACATTTTTTGACATGGGGCGACTGCTTGGGTTTCAGTTTTGAATTTTTCACCATATCGGTAAGCTGAATAATACGCCGGGCAACAAGGTTGAAAACATCACGCGAAGAAGCAGCACCGTCAATAATCATAATAGATTCATCTGAAAAGGTATATGCTGTTTTTTCATCAAGCCCGCCCTGAATTGCGTAGCGTGTTGCAAGGGTTACGGTGCTGACGGCAAGATATTTTGAATTTTTTATATTATCCTCCGACAGCTTTCCGGTAACAAGAACAGAATCAAGATTTTTAAGTTCTTCAATAAGGCGGTCAATATTACCCTGCTGAACGCAGGAAAAAAGCCGTATTTCAGCCGCATACGGTGTATGCTTTGTGCTGTTATCCAAGGTTTTTATGCTGACAAGCTGACCTAAATTCATTTTTCTCACCACGGTTTTCAGAAAATTTTCATTTGCTTTTCAAGGCGCATTATGCACAGTTCTTCCCATACCGGTATATGTATTCCGCTGCCGAGGCGGCATGATGCTTCATTCATCGCACCGTAATATGCAACGCGGAAATCGCTTTCTTTCGGTAAAGAATGTTTACTTTTATAGGTTTCATAAAGATAAAAGCTGTTGCCCCACATATTCATAAGCTGAAACAAATCGTACTCCCTGTCAGCCCACATTGAACCCATAGGGTCAATAAAGCCGTTCAGCTCAAACGTTTTTATATCAGCCATTATGTTCATAATATTAAGGTCGCCATGTATAAGCACAGCCTTTTCAGGTTCAGTATAAACACGCTCAAACAATTCACTTGCGCGATAGAGTAAATCGAGCCTTTTACTGCTGAATTTACCTTTTTTGTTAAGGGCTTCAAGTGCTTTAAGCCACGGCTCTTGTTTCTCTTTTATATAGTATTCAAGCCATGTTCCGTACTGCGGATTATCCAGCGCACCGAATTTTTTACTGCTTAGTTCATGCCACATGCTCATGCCGTTTATAACATCGGCGGCAAACCTCTGCTTTTGCGCTTTGCTTTTAAGCAAAAAAGCTGGATTTAAAACATTGTGTCCGTCAATAAAAGTCATGGCAAGAACTGCGGTTTGGGCATCAGCATGGGTAAAAACAACCTCGGGCATTGGTACGGCGGTGTTAGCCGAAAGTATGCGAAGCTGTGCGGCTTCGCGCAGCTGATTACCCTGCTCGCGGTAGGCTTTAAGTGCAAGCACACTGCCATCGGAGGTTTCGGCTTTGAAAACCTTGCCATTACTGCCGCCTGCAATAAAATTAATTGTGTTTACCGTAACATTCAGTTCTTCGCTTACAATATTTTTCAGAGCTGCAATCAAAAAAGAATTATCGGATTTTAAAATTTCCAAGCCGTTCACCTTCCGTATTTGTTTTCATATAAATCTTAACACTAAAATATTTTACAATCAACAAATATACCGCACTTTATCAGGGAACTTCGAAAAAAGCAAAGAAAAATATAATAAAAAAGCAAGCTGAAACAAAACGCTTCAGCCTGCAAAAAATTATTTCTGATTTGCTTTTGAAAAATATTTTCTTATAAACAGCAGTAATACTGTACCTAAAAGCGGGAAAACAGCGGCAAAAAGCATAGCGCCCTTCATACCGATTTGCTCAGCTGAAAGCGAAAGTGTCGTACTTAAAGATTGAGCAAATTCACTTGCTGCAACCTTATCCACAACAGCACCGATTGCCTGCGGGGCAACCGATGCGCCGAAATCGCCGCCCGCCGCCATAAGCGCATATGCCATAACACCGGGATTCGGAATTTTCTCCTCCATAAGAATGAGCGTACCGGGCCAGAGCATAGAGGTGCAAAAACCCATAAAAACGCAGGCAGCAAGAGCAAGAATTACATTTGTTGAAAGACCTGCCACAAGGTAGCAGACGGTTGCACCAACCATGCCCCAAAGTAAAACAGCGGAGATGTTTCTGCCTTTTTTGGCGTAGAGTGTTCTTGCAAAGCCGAGAAGCAGAGCAAACAAAGCCATACCGACAATATCGCCGACAGCCTTGGGAATGTGCAAAGCGGTTTCGATAAAGCCCGAAATCCAGTTGGTCATTGAGTTTTCGGCGGCACTGCCAAGGAAAATACAGCCTACACAAAGCGCAAGTCCGATATTTTTCTTTTTTGCCGCACCCGCTGATTCCGGGTTGTGGCTAAGATTAAGCTCGGGCATGGGCGAAAGACTGAACAGCACAAATGCAACCAACGGAAGAAACGCAAAAAAGAGCGTTAAATACATCCAGTTTTCTCTGCCGAAAAGCTGAAAATATAACGTACTTATCAGAACAACAGAAAGAACACCGTAGGCATAAAGAGAATGGAGCTTACTCATATCGCGGTCAGGATTTTCGGAGGGCATAGCCGCAACAAGCGGACTGAGAAGAACCTCTGAAAGCCCTGCGGAAACAGAAAAAACAACCGTACCGACAAGCAAACCTGCATACGCATATTCAGGGAAAAGATTAGGCACAAGCGCATAAATCAACAAGCCTACCGTTGTAATAAGCGGCATGACACGAATTGTCTTTTTAATATTGAAATGCTTTGAAAAGAATGTAAATACAAGGTCAACGGCAAACTGAGTACAGAAATTAGTAAGCACAAGAGTGCCAAGCAAGGTGTAAGAAACACCGAACTGCTCACGGAAATTTATAAACAGCAGTGCAGGCAGGCAAAACACACTTGACATTGCGAGATATGTATAATAGCAAGCCTGCCTTGTTCGTTTGAATTTATCTTTGATTTCAGGCATTTTCTTTTACCTCCCCGCCTTTCTTTTTTCTGTCATGTATTATCATACCCACAACCGTAAATATGAGCAGCGGAATATGCGAAGTCAGCGCACCGTAGGACTTTGAAAGGATATCGTACAGACACCACAGTGAATTATTGAGAATAGTCCAGAAGCGGTATTTTGCGCCGCTTTTCTGACCGATGCACATGATAAACATAAGCGTTGCAACAATTGCGAGAATGCTCAAGCCCGTAACACCGCCTACAGCAAGGTTTACCACAATAAACGAAAGCGCATAAACAGCAACAAGCCACTTTGGTAAAGGCTTGTTTTTGGATTCAAAAAAGTAATTTATAATAGCCTGAACCGCACCTATGTAGCAGGAAGCGGCACCGTTTATACCGCTGCCGCCGATAAGGTAGCTTGTTGCAACAAGCGCATTACCGCAGGAAACAAGGAACAGAATAAGCTTCATGCTCTTGCCCTTGACAAGCGTGGAAACAATAATGCATATCAGGCCGAGAATACTCAGGATAAAAGAAAGTGTCTGCATAAATTTCTCCTTATTAATATTTTTTAATCATTATAATATACAGAAAATATTTTTGCAACGACTTATTACACTTCATTTCTGAAATATTAACTAAATTGTAACTATTTTACTCTTTCAAATTTTACAGATTTAGTATATAATAGCGACTGAAGTTTTAAATAAAGAAGGAATCTTATGAAAATAAAAACAAAAAATCTCAGCTATGATAAAGTTATGGATTTACCTAAGGGTGAACACAAAAAGCCGATAAAGCCATCCTTCCTGCTTTCTGCGCTGATAAGGCTTGTTTCGATACCCGACATGCTTGCAACACACTTCAGCTACACAAGCGAAGGTATGGACAAAATAAAAAACATGCCCTGCCTTATACTGATGAACCATTCAAGCTTTATAGATCTTGAAATTGCATCAAGAATATTTTTCCCGCGGATACATGCAATAGTATGTACCTCAGACGGCTTTGTAGGCAAAAGACAGCTTATGAGGTTGATCGGCTGCATACCGACGCAAAAATTTGTCAGCGATTTTACGCTGATTGAAGATATGCAGTATATGCTCAAAGAAAAGCAAACAAGCGTTCTTATGTATCCCGAAGCCAGCTATTCCTTCGACGGCACAGCAACAGCACTTCCACGCAAAATGGGGGTACTGCTAAAAAAGCTGAATGTACCGGTTGTTATGGTTTCAACGAAAGGCGCATTTTCACGCGATCCGCTTTACAATATGCTGCAAAAGCGCAAGGTAAAGGTCAGTGCACATGTAAAGTGTTTGCTTACAGAAGATGAAATAAGGCAAAAAACTACAAAAGAGCTTGATGCCATACTCGATAAGGAATTTACCTTTGATAATTTCAGATGGCAGCAGGAAAACAGCATAGAAATAGATGAACCGTTCCGCGCTGACGGACTGCACCGCATTCTGTACAAATGCTCCGAATGCGGTACAGAAGGAAAAATGCTGGGAAAAGGAATTAACCTAACCTGTTCGCACTGCGGCAAAAAATGGGAGCTGACCCCACTCGGAAGCTTAAAGCCGCTTGATGGTGAATGCCGCTTTTCACATATACCCGATTGGTATGCTTGGGAGCGCAAATGCGTACGTGAAGAGCTTGAAAACGGCAGTTACAGCCTTGAAACAGATGTTAAAATCAGCATGATGGTTGACTATAAAGCAATTTATAATGTAGGCACAGGTAAGCTCAGCCACGATGTTAACGGATTCAAATTGACAGGCTGTGACGGAAAGCTGAATTATGAACAGAATCCTCTTTCAAGCTACGGACTTTATTCTGATTATTTTTGGTATGAAATCGGCGATGTAATCTGCATAGGTAATAAGGACGCGCTTTACTACTGCTTCCCGCAAGATAACACACCCGTTGCAAAAACAAGAATGGCAGCGGAAGAACTGTATAAGCTCACAAAAGAAAGACGAAAGAAGAAAAAAGATATAAAATAAATTTCTTGCGGCGGGGTTAAATCCCCGCCCTTTCTATTGCAATAAACGGTACGGTCATTTCATCTTCGGTAAGACCGGCATGAACACCGACAATTTCGTGTTCTTCACGCTCTATAAACAATGATTTGTTTCCCGTTGCTATGGCGAGAAAATCGCCGACAAAATCATAAGTTCTCGGGTGTAGTTTACCAAATCCCAAAAGATTTTCTGCGAATACTTCTTCCTTTGTCATAAGCCTGAAATCATTTCCGAAAAGTTTGATAAACTCGTTTCTGAAATTATCCTTCATACCGTCTTTTACAAACAAACTCAAAGCTCTGCTCGGCTCTATTGAAGGAGGGATTTTCAGCTTTGCATAAAGTTCGGGATAGTCTTCAAGATATACATTCACGCTGTCGCACAGTCCGTGGTCGGCGGTGATAATAACGAGCGAATTTTTCAGACTTTTGCAAAGCCGCTCAACCGCTTTGTTAATCAATAAAATCTGTTCGTGCGCCTGCTCACTTTTCACACCGTAGCCGTGCATTGCTTTATCGGGTTGATACCAATAAGTGTAAATATATTTTTTCTTGAAAGCCGTTTTACGGTTCTGCAAATATGAGGTACACTTTTTGAATGAAATTTTGAAAACGGTGAAACACAGTAAGCAGTACCTTTCCCGTTTATTTCTTCAATGCGCTTAAAAATATCTTTATACGGAATATATCGCCAAGCGACATTATATTCTGCGGCAGGCTTACCGTTTTTCTGTAAAGCATTACGGAATACTGCTACATTCTCGCCTATTTCCTCAAAGTATAAATCCCAACCCAGCCAACCGCATTCGGCAGGTGAATATCCGCTCATAATTGATGTTGTAGCGGTAACTGTTGTTGAGGGGAATACAGATGAAATCGGACACACAAAATGTTTTCTCAAAAAATCATTTTCGTTCAGATGTTCGTTGATTGCCGAAACGCCCAGGCCATCAAAAAGCATCACGATTATATTTTTGTAGTCTTTTTCAAGCAATTCATCAAATTCGGGTAAGGTTTTATGTTGGCAGTCGTTAACACCGAAGTGGTTTAAAACAGACGAAGCGATTGATAAAATGCTTCTGTCATAATTCGGGTATGTAATCATAAGCTACTCCTTTCTCAACACATCAAGCGTGTGGTGCGATAAACCGATTAAATCCTGCCTTTCGCAGGTTTTGAAATGATATTTCAGATACAGTTCATAAGTTTCGTTATCCATTTTATCTATTACTTCACGCATATGGCAGGCATAACCATCGGTTGCAAGAAAATGCAGTCTTTGAGCATTCAAGTTTTCGGTAAGTTCAAATATTTCATCTCTGGTATATAGCTTAAAAACACCGTGCGGAGGAAAGAATGTTTCAAAAGTTTCGGTGTCAATAAGACCGTTTTCTATGCTGTACTGCACCTTATTATTTTTGAAAATTCCAGTTAAAACAGAAGGGTCAACCATACAGTATGCAACAAAAACAAAGCCGTCGCTTTTGGTAATTCGCATTGCTTCTGACAGTGCTTTTTTCTGATCTTCAACCGTATAGAGATGATACATCGGACCAAGCAAAAGCGTTATATCATAGCTTTCATCGGGAAATTCGGACAGATTGACTGCATTACCTTGCCTAATGCTGATTTTTTCATTCGGCTGTGTTTTTGATTTGAAAACCTCGATGTTATGCTCGATGAGTTCAACAGCATCAACCTCAAAACCTTTTTGAGCAAAGTAATGCGAATATCTGCCCGTAGCGGCGCCGATTTCCATAATCCTCATACCGTCTTTCAGATATTTTTCAACATACTTCACGGTCGTAAGGAATTCAATTCTTCCGTGTTTGGATAAAAGGCGGGAATCTTCATCAATACGGTTATAGAAATCTACAAGATGATCACCTGTTTTCACAGGTTGCTTTTTGAAAAGTTTCTTTTTGATTAAATCAAATAATTTCATAACAAATCTCCTTTAAAATCTGATTTTGGATATAAAAATTAACGGTGTAAGTATCTGCAGCTACTTACACCGTTATAAACATATGGAAATATAGTTTTATCTATCCCAAAATGAATATAGAGGTATAAGCCTGCAAGCTGACTGATAATCATGCTGTGCAAGCCAATTCATATCCATATCAAGTTTTGTGAAAAGATATGTGTTCATGAATTTACCTCGTTTGGTTTTTTGACACTATAACACCGTAAAAGAATTTTGTCAAGAATTATTTTTCAATTTGTTTTTAAGCGTTTTAAAAACAAGCTCCTGCATTACTATATATTCACGCATCAGGCGTTTGGGCATATCCTTACCCGTAGGGGCAGTAACCTTGCCGATATTATTAAATCCGCAAAGGAAAGCAATATGCTCTGACCTGAAAATATGGTAGCTTGAAGACAGAAAAGCAACTTTTAATTCATTTACTGATTTACCCGAATGCTCTTCAATTATTTTTTTAGCAAACTCAAAATTTTCAAAGGTAGTGGTTGAATTATCCTCAAGAATTATTCTGCCTTCGTCAACACCTGTTTCAACAAGATAATTTGCAATAAGCTGAGCCTCTGATATTTTTTGTTCGGGTCTGAAGCAGCCGCCGCAGGGAATTACAACGCAGGTTTTGTTTTCTTTCAGGTATTGAGCTGCCGTTTTCATGCGGGAAACCATCTGCTCGCTCGGAGTATCTGCGCCGATTACTCCTGAACCGAGTATCAGCAGGTAATCGCAATTATCTCGGTAATTTTTCTTTGATTCTTCAATTATTTTCGGCATATACAGCACCGCAGAAGCTGCTGCATAACCGCCGACAATACCTTGCAAAACTTTTGAAAAGGTTTTCATTGCCCTAACCTCTTAGCAGTCAGCATATGTAACATTTCCGCCGGTAAATGCGTTGACAATTGCACGGTAAATTTTGAATTCAAATACATTCTGGAAAAAGCCCTTGAACATTACATCAAGTGCAAGCTTGTAGCCGTAATCATCACCTTCTGCCTTGATTTCGGCAAGGTCGGAAACGGTAAACATATCAAACCAATGTACAACCTTTGTTGTATAAACGGAAGTATCACTTTCCTTTACATCAATAATTCTGTAGCCGTACTGGGTTGAAAAAGCATCGCCGTTGTAACGGGTGCTGAGTGAATTCGATATATCAATACCTTTGTTTCTTACACCGAAAGCGTTTGTATGGTCATGCCCTGAAAACATTGCAAGCACATCACCCTTTTCAACCATAGCATCAAACTGACCGTAATTCAGATAACCTGAACAGGGTGTTTCGTTGAGCGTACCGAAATTGGTAGCAGCGGGGTCAAAGGTATAGTATTCGCCATCGTTATACATATGCTCAAAGGCAAAAAGAGTTTTATTATCAACCTTTTTGAGTACATCGTAAACTTCTTCAACAATTATGTGCTGAAAAGCAAGGGAATAAACCTTTTCGCCGCCGTTGAGAAATTTAAGCGCGTCGGAGGTTGCCTTATACCATTCAACCTGGTCTGCCTGTACACAAGCATAATGACCCTCGCTGTCATAATCACCCGAATCAAATACCCAGAGGTTGAATTTGATTTTTTTGCCGTCTGTTGACATAACAGGGATATTGTATGTACCGCAGCCCGACAGAAAAGCACCGTCATCAACGGAAACAGAGCTTGAATGTGTATTGTAGTAAGCCATTAATTCTTCGCGTGTCAAAGCATTGGGTGATTCGCTTTCAGAATCGTGGTTGCCGAAGGTAACAGCCGCAGGAATACCGCGCTCATCAAACACAGCCATAAGCTTATCAATAAGATGTTTTGTGTTTTCCGGGTCACCGACATTATCAACATTATCGCCCGTAATTATAACAATATCAGGCTTTTCTCTGTCGCAAGCTTCAGCAATAAGCCATACAGATGCATCGACATTGTCATTATCAAGATGGGTATCGGTAATATGCATAATGCGAAGATTACCGTCATTAAATTTTAATGGCTGTACCGACGGTACATCAAGTGCAAAGGCTACAGACGAAAAGCACATAATCAGCACAAGTGCAAGGCTCAAAGCTTTAATCATTTTTTTCATATCTAAAACTCTCCCATATAATATAATAGAATAATTCTACATTATATTTTACCGCTTTTCAAGTGAATTTAACATTTACTTTACCGACCGGCATAACAAACCATCAACATTATCGCTGTAGTACATATTGCCCTGTGTCAACAAGCCGTTTTTAAAGGTAAACTCGTAACACCTGCTTTTAACACGGTCATAATAGCTTTTTTCCTCCGGATAAACTGTACCGTAGCTGTATAATCTGTAATAAGTTTTTACATTACCGTTTTCTATAAAAGCCGCTTTTGTATAAAACTCACCGTATTGGTAAACAACACCTTTATCTGAGCCAAAAACAGCAAGCACATCCTCTTCTCTGTCCCCTTTTTTCAGGTTATCAAAAGCGCTCATAAGCTCTTGCATATCATCGCGCTCATAATCAAGGCGTGAATAGCCGAAACCGGAATTAGAGCTGTACATATCGGCATTTATATTGCCTACCCTTTTGCCCGTAATTTTATTATCCTCGCTTTTTTGCAGGGCAATAAAGCCGTTTCCTTTGATATTTTTGGATTCATCCGGGGTAAACCAGACTTCGTACCCTTCAACAAAGCCGAATCTTCTTATTTCTCCGCTAAACTGCTTCAAGGTAACCTTATCCAAGGTTTTTTCGTAAGCAGCTGTGCTGACCCAACCGCTGGCAGTCAGATATTCTGCCGCCGTGTTGTAATCATCAAGCAGGTTTATATTATCATAAAGCTCGCTTGTTTCTTCGCAGATACCGCTGTTATACTCATTGAACCACATGGGATAATTCTGCTCGTAAGCTTCGCTCCACGGGTAAATAGCGCTGGAAGCTACAGCCGCAGCAAAATAAACCGCAGTAAAAACAAAAAGCTTTATTTTTGCGCTTTTTACTGTTTCAGCTCTCCCTTTTTTAATCAGAACAGCCATAACAAAGCAATACAGCGAACACAGCGCAAGAAACACAATACAGCTGATATAGAACATTCCGCCGACATAATATTCAAGAAAATCGTTCATATAAAGCGGAGTAAAGCGTTCAAGCAGACAGATTATATTCAAATCAAGCACATAAAAGGCTGACTGCGGATAAAAGCACATAAGAAAATTGCCTGCAACCAAAACATTTGCTATGCCTATGCCGACCAGCGTTTTACGGTATTTTTTTACTCTTGCAAAAGCAATTTCAAAGAGCATGACAAATATCATCATGAAGCTTACAAAGGCTGTAAAGGCAGTAGGTTCATCATTAAAATCAGCTGACATAACCCACATACCTGTAAAATAGCAGAGTATATTCATTGCAAGCACAACCGCAGCGGCAGCAAAAGCCCACCATGTGCGCTCAACATAAAGCTCTTCAAAATTAACCCTTATGGAATTTTTTACGGTTTCACCTTCGCCCATATCGGCAAGGGCTTTTTCCGTGCTTGTATTTTCATCAAAACCTATTCCTGTATAGTAATCCTTCCTGTCATATGCATGGGAAAGCAGCTCATCGTAAAGCTGCTGTTTTTTCTTGTTAGGTATATTATCGGGAATTATAGAATTAACATAATCGGTTATTCTGTTCATACCATCACCTCCTAAAACGCCAAAATCACACAGCGGCCGTAATTGCCTTGCCGCTGATAACCTTGCCGACAGCAGATGAGTATGCCTCCCACTCTTTTTTTGATGTTTCCAACACTTTAAGCCCTTTTTTGGTAATTTTATAGTACTTCCTTTTTCTGCCCTGTTCACTTTCATCCCAATAGGATTTTACATAGCCATCCCTTTCAAAGCTGTGCAGAATAGGATAAAGTGTACCCTCTTTAAAAGAGAAAACCTGTTCACTTCTGAGTTCAATTTCCTTGATAATCTGGTAGCCGTACATATCCTTTTTTTCAAGTACCGACAGCACAAGCAGCGAACTGCTGCCCTTTGAAAGCTCTTTTTTAATATCCATTTTATTACCTCCTTTTACACATACACATAGAGCTCCGATACCTCGGTGTTCTATGTACAGAATAGCATTGATAATATTTTTTGTCAATATAAACTTATATTTGAAATTAAAGCCAAACTGTGATAATATAAAGCAAATTAAAAACAAAGGTAAAACATATGGACAGCATTAAAACAATAAACCAATACGCAAAAATTTATTCTGACCCGCCTGAAAGAACAAGGGCTTCAAGCCGCGGACTTGTTGTAAAGGACAATAAAATTCTGCTCACATATGAAGCAAACAAAGATGTTTATATGAGCCCCGGCGGCGGAGTTGAAAGCGGAGAAACGCTGGAAGAATGCTGCATACGCGAGCTTAAAGAAGAAAGCGGCTGTATTGTAAAACCGCTGAAAAGATTTATAACAGTAAACGAATACAGCTTTGAAACGCTGTATATTAGCAACTACTTTATTTGCCAAGCAGTAGGAGAATGCGAAAAATGCCTCACACCAACCGAGGTTGATCATGGCGTAACACCGCGGTGGGTTGAGCTTGAAAAAGCCATTCAAATATTCAGCACATACCCCGAAAAGCCACAGGACCACGCAAGCCTTTACCTGCGCGAATATACGGTATTGAACGAGCTAATAAAAATTCTCAACAAATAAGAAATAAGCAGCATCACCTCAAAGGCGATGCTGCCATTTTTATGCATTGGGTTTCATTCTGTTTACAAGTTTCAAACAAGCATCTGTTGCTTTTTTTAATATAATACAACCGATAATTAATGGTATTATACCTGCAAGCCAAATAAATACAGAATAATTCTGCAAACTGAATTTGTTAATGATTATATTAATAATCTCAATTAACGGAATATGAATTAGATATATTTCAAAAGAATATCTGCCTATTATATCTAATAAATTTTTAATCTTTTTAACCTTTATAAGGTTTATAACATATGCTGCAACAATACACAAGCCGGGTGTTATAAATATGAACGGATACCAATACAGACCTTTCGACCACAGATGCGCACCAAAATACTGCATAGAAATCCACAAAGCAGCTACACCGATGAAAGAAAACAAGCTTACAGTAAAAATCAACCTTTTATTAATTAAATATTCAGATTTACATGCTTTTGCAAATACCATACCGATATAATAAATCGGTATTCTGGTTAAAATTATTATCCAATTATTTACTGACCAAAAAGGAATTGTAAGAACAAGAAGAAAAGCAATAAAAATAATGTGCTTTATTGCCGTAAGCTTATCTGCTGTCTTTTTCAGATAAGGTGCCAAAAAATAGAAAATAACAATAGCACTGATATACCAATTAAAAGAATTATCTTTTCCTGTCAATGTCTGCACACCTAAAAGATTACCCAACGCCATTGAAATTGAAAGGCTGCCCGAAATAGCCTTATAGACTAACCAGCATATTATGAATATCAGGTATTCAGGACCTATACGCAAAAAACGGCGTTTAATAAAAGACGATATATCAGAATTTTTATCAAGCGAAAAATAGCAGCCTATACCGGAAGCAAACAGGCATATATCCACGCCACCATAACCTATAGCCTTTATAAAAGCAAGAGGTGCAAAGTCTACACCTATATTAACATGGAATAAAACTATCCATATCATAGCTATTCCAAGCCATACGTTGCGGTATTTCAACATATCTTTAATATACATTTTTTCACACCTTATTTTGAGCTTTAGTTTTACTTTCATAATGTATATGAATAATACAGCGCGTCGCCGTCTTCATGGGCATAATCAAAGCTGAAGCCTGCTTTTTCAAAAGCCTTTTGCGATGCGGTATTGCTCGGAAATATAACGGCGGTAAACTTTTTTATTTTTTCGCCGACAAGCAATTCGCTGTTTTGCACCAAATCGCAGACAGCTTTTGTACCCATGCCCAGTCCCCTTTTTGCAGGGTCAACTATAATTTCGGCAACCGTAACTTCACCTTGGAAAAAGCCGTACTTTACAACAGCAAAAGGCACACCGTTTTCGGAAACAATTTTGCAGTATTCCCTGCAACCGGGAAAGTTTTCTGCATCTGTCAATGAATCATGCCAAAAGCTGTCAAAACCCTCATCAATACCCGTCATTCTTACAGCTGTATCATCAAGCCATGAATCGACCATGCCGCTCATTTCGGGTTGGTAATCGCGCCACTCAAAGTTCAATTCTATCACCGCTTTGTTGGATTAAGTTGCCGTTATTCATGCATCATATTCGTGGTTAAAACCGCAATTGCCGCAATAATAGCTAACCTTTTTCTTGCCTAACGCTCCTGCTGCCAAGCCGACAGAGCCAAACAAAGCCGCTCCGACAGCCGCTTTACCCAAGCTGAAGCCTTTTCTTGATTTGTCTACCTTTTTCCAATTTGTTCTTTCTTTACACATCGGACATTTTGTTGGTGCCTTCACAAATATCCCGCTCTTTCAATGCATTAAATAATTGCCGTTTATTGTAAACTCGTTAACACCGCCGGTAAGTATAGCTTTATATTTGCCGCACTCGAATTCAGCTGTAACATTCTCAGGAAGTTCAACGGTAAACTCAACGCTGTCCCCTTCTTTTTCGTATGCTACAGCTATTTTGCCGACGGCAGTTGTAAGATGTCCGCGCGCTTTATCCATGCCGTTTACAAGGCAGGGCTTAATTGTTACCTTTTCAAAGCCTGCGCTGTCTTTTTTCTGTGAAATACCGAGCAGGTATACAAACAGATAGCGTGTAAGTGCGCCGAACATCGGGTGATTGAGCGAACGCTCGGGCAGCCAGTCTTCCCAAAGGGTTGTTGCCCCCTGCTCCATCATATAACCGAATGACGGCAATTTACGCGATGTCATCAACTCGAAAGCAAGTTGTGCATTGCCGCTTTCAAAAAGAATACGCGGCAGAACATCGGTTGCAACAATACCGGTATCAAAGCATTCTCTGTCGCGATACTTTTCAACCGTTATTTCCAGGGTTTTTTCATCGCCTAAGCCTGCATCAAGCGCAAGGCAGTTTGAGCCCTGAACATCGCCGCAGTAGCAATGGGTCATCGGGCTGAAATATGCAATATCCACCATCTTTGAAGCTGTTTCAATAAATGCCGGCAGATGTGATGTCAATTCTTCTTTTCCGATTACCTTTGCAAGCTCCATAGTCATTTTCATCTGTTTGATGAAAAGTACGGTATTTACATAGGTTTCGGGAATAAGCACACGGCTCTTTGTATGATGTTCAGGTTTATAAACATCAATCGGTGCACACCAATCGCCAAGGCACCATTCCTTTTCCTCGCGGCATACAAGTCCGTTTTCGCTGTGTGCAACCATATAATCAATATATTTAAGCATATTGGGCAGGTACTGCTCAATAACTTCGGTTTCGCCATAGGTTTTCCAGAACATATACGGAACAACAACTATTGCACCGCCCCACGCTGCAGGACCGCCGCCACCGCCGCAAAAGGGTGTGGTATGCTGAACATGACCTGTTTCAATATCCTGACAGTCGGCAATATCGCCCATCCATTTTCTGTAGAATTCCTTACTGTCCGTCAGAAGCATAACGGCTTCGGCACAAAGCTGACCGTCACCCGTATAGCCCAGGCGCTCGATATGCGGACAGTCTGACGGCACGCCGCAATGCATATTGTCAAGCTGTGTGCGAAGGTAGGTTTCGTAAAGCCAATTAAGAACCTCGTTATCAGATTCAAAGCTGCTCGTTACCTTGCTGCCGTAATGTGTAACATTAACTGTTTCAATTTCGGCATTGTTTGAAACCTCAATATAGCGGAAAGCGTGCCAGCAAAAATGCGGATAGTATGCCCTGCCCGATTCGGTGTTTTTGAAAATTTCCTGCTGCAGCTTATCTTCATCACCACCGCTGGGATAAAAATTGAGCGTAAAATCATCATTGAGTGCATCTGCATAGCGTGCGGTAACAGTTGCACCGTTCTCTTTTGATTTTACAATGGCATAGCCGGTTATGCCTTCGCCGCAATCGTAAATACTTGTTTCGCCCAAATCTTTGACCTTTTTGGGTGTAATCTGACGCATAACCTTATCGGCAAAGCATTCCTGAAGATAGAATTCACAATCCGGTGCTTGCGTAAGGCTTACGGCCGACCATGCGGAATCATCATAGCCGGCAGCCGCAAAGCCCTTCTTTTCAAGCGAATAATCATGTCTTTCGCCGCCGTATATATTATTGTATGTAATTTCGCTCTCTGCACATTTAAGGCTTTCATCGCTCAATACTTCAGCCCTTGAGCCGTCAGAATACTCTACATCTATTTTAAAGCAGAGCTTTAGTTCGCCATAGCTTGTCCAGGTAGGGTCGCCATCCTGAGTATCGCTCAGGTTATACCAGCCGTTGCCCAACTGAACAGCTATTGCGTTATTACCGTTTGCAATATAATCGGTAATATCATAGCGCAGCGCATATGTACGGTAGCTCATTTTATCCTGACGAACGGTATAATGCGCGCTCAAATCACGGTAACAATACTGTGAAAAAGCAGGAACGAGCAAATCGTCACTTACTTTTTTGCCGTTTATATAAAGCTCGAAAAAACCAAGACCGCAAATTGTAATTTCCGCCCTTTTAACATTTTCAAGTGTGACTTCTTTCCTGAAAAGCGGAGAAGCTATATTCTTGCCGGTGCATATCCATTTTGCGTTG
This sequence comes from Clostridia bacterium, assembly GCA_017416765.1. Lineage (GTDB taxonomy): Bacteria > Bacillota > Clostridia > Oscillospirales > Acutalibacteraceae > UBA8612. The sequence continues at coordinate 13,157 of JAFQBE010000011.1, read as the reverse complement.
CCGAACAAATCGAAATGTGTCATAAGCAGACCTCCTGTTATTTTGAAAAAAGGCAAGGTAATGTTAACTTTACCTTGCCTGTAAAATTTATGCAGATTTATACCTCGGCAATCCAGACCAGGTCGAAGGTTTCTTCGGGTTCAAGACTCTGGATTCCGCGTTTTTCGGAAATATCTTCATACCTGATGCGATCGTCATTAACACCGTACCAGGGTTCAATACATACATAAGGCGCATTCGGCTTTGCCCAGATGCCAAGGAAGGGTGCATCGCCGAAATCAAAGCGCACACTCCTGCCGTTGTCACATTTAAGAGTGACAACGCTTGAATTAAGGTCGGAGAAAATAAGGGCATCTTCGTTGAACAAATCGGGAGTAAGACGAAGACACTTACCTTCTTCAAGCTCAACATCAAACTTTGTGCCGATGATAATGTTTTCTTTATCAATTTTTTCAACCTGCGCGCCTGCTTCGGATTCTTCAAATTCAAGGCAGTCGCCTATTTTGCAGTTGAAGCCCGGATGTGCGCCAAGGCAGAAATACATTGTTTTATCCGAAAGGTTTTTTACCGTATGAGTTACCTTAATTGCTCTGCCGACAAGCTCAAAGCAAACCTCAAAATCAAACTCAAACGGGAACATTTTAAGGGTGTCTTCATTGCTGCGAAGGATAAATACCGCTCTTGCACCCTCAACATCGGTTGCTTCAAAAAACATATCCCTTGCAAAGCCGTGCTTCTTCATGGGATATTCTCTGCCGTTGTAGCGGAATTTATCGTCAGTCAGCTGACCGATATTCGGAAAAAGAACCGGAGCCTGACCGTACCAGATATCGGGATTACCCTGCCAGAGGTATTCAAAACCGTCATCCTTTGATTTTACCGAGTGAAGCTGTGCACCCTTATCGTCAATCTGCGCTGAAAGGTATTCGTTTTCAATACTGTAATACATATCGTTATTCTCCTGATTTCATTTATGCGTTCTGCTTTTGTCTGTATGCTTCTACTTCCCAGTTTGTAATAAAGTCGGAAAGCTCATCACTCATGGGTAGTACTCCGCCGAAAGATTCAGCATAGGTTGCAACCTTAAGTGCATCGTTGAACAGCAATGCTGCTGTTTCGCTGCCCTTGGGTGTCATATCAACTGCAAAGTAACCGCAATCCTTAATAATAATAATCTTCGGTTTGTAGCCTTTTTCTTCTTCATATTCGTTTATTGCGCCCCTTATGCAGGCATTACAGAAGCCGTAAACAGGTTCAGCCTTGCAATAAACAATATGGTCGGGTGTGAATGGCTTCATTACAGCAGCTGCTGCTTCAGGGCTTGATGCATATTTGATTGATTCAAGGCTGGGTTCATAAGTAATAACCGCATCGTCGCCGTAAATATCGTAAATTACATCAAAGCACTTCTGTGCCTTTTCGCCGTCATAATCGCCGCTGTCAAAAAACGGGTCAACAGTTACTCTTTCGCGCAGCTTGCAAAGCACATCAACAAGCATTTCATCAAGCTCGTCAACAGAATCAGCCGCAAAGAATATGCCGTGGTTTTGAAGAATAATTATGTCTGCCTGCTTACCGTACTTTGCTTTATATTCTTCCATTTTATCGTAGCAGATTTTTGAAAGGATATAGCCGGGCTTGCAAGCATCTACCCATATAAACTCATCGCCCAGAATTTCTCTTGCCACAGCTTCACCGCCTTTAGAGCAGGTAAGTCCGTTGACAAGTGCGGGATGAAGATGAAGAACAAAGGTTTTATCAAAAAGCGCATGAAGCAGAGTTTCAACGCTCGGGCGTTTACTCTCTTCTCCGGGCATTCTCGCAGCGGATAAATCTGCCAGCGCCTGTGCTTCACGCTCTGCATCGTCTGCAGGATATTCCTTTTTGAAAATCTCCGCAAGTGCTGCTCTGTTCATTTTAACAAAGCCGTCTGCAGTAATTGTAGCAAGCTGTGTGCCTGAGCCCTTGATGTACATTACATCGCCGTCTTTAGCGGAAGTATTACCGCCGCCGGCAAGCACAAGCTCTTCGTTGCTGCCGTAAATATTGGAAAAAGAAACAAGCTGTTCAAGTATCATTCAGTTTTCACCTTTTTCAGTTATAATAATACAAATGCTATGATAAACCAAAAGACAATAAAATGCAAGCACAAAATTTATTATCATGAAAATTAAAACAATTTGAAAAAAATTGCTTGACAATTGTAAATGAAACAGTTATAATCAAACCAGTTACCGAACATTTGTACTATAGTTTATCGGAGGATAAAAATATGGCAGAAAAATCAACAGCTCTTGAAACCGCCCTCAAACAAATTGAAAAAAGCTACGGCAAAGGTGCAATAATGCGCCTTGGTCAGAACTGCGGCCTTAATGTAGAAGCTATTTCAACAGGCTCACTTACGCTTGACAACGCAACCGGCATCGGCGGTCTTCCCCGCGGCAGAATTGTTGAAATATACGGTCCCGAATCTTCCGGTAAAACTACACTTGCGCTTCATGTTGTTGCCCAGGCACAGAAAGCAGGCGGCGAATGCGCATTTATTGATGCCGAGCATGCTCTCGACCCCATATATGCAGGCAACCTTGGTGTAGATATTGATTCCCTGCTTGTTTCCCAGCCTGACAACGGTGAACAGGCACTCGAAATTACCGAGGCGCTTGTACGCTCCGGCGCACTCGATGTTGTTGTAGTAGACTCCGTTGCCGCCCTTGTTCCCAAGGCTGAAATTGAAGGCGAAATGGGCGATTCACACGTTGGTCTGCATGCAAGACTTATGTCACAGGCTCTGCGCAAGCTCGCAGGTGCAATTTCAAAATCCAATACAATACTTATTTTCATTAATCAGCTGCGCGAAAAGGTCGGCGTTATGTACGGCAACCCCGAGGTTACAACAGGCGGCCGTGCGCTCAAATACTACGCTTCAATGCGTATTGATGTGCGTAAAGCAGAACAAATCAAGGGCGCAGGCGGTGAATTCATTGGCAGCCGTACAAAGGCAAAGATTGTTAAAAACAAGGTTGCGCCTCCCTTTAAATCAGCAGAATTTGATATCATGTTCGGCAGAGGCATCACACCCGAAGGCGAAGTGCTTGACCTTGCTGTTGAATTTGATATTGTACATAAGAGCGGTGCATGGTTCTCTTATAACGATGAACGCCTCGGACAGGGCCGTGACAATGTTAAGGAGCTTATCCGCACAAATAAGGCACTGTATGATGAGCTTGAAGCAAAGGTACGCGCAAAATTTGAAGAACAGCGTGCTGCACAGAAATCTGCTCCCGCCGCCAAGAGCGAAACTGGCCCTGCTCCCGCTCCCGTTGCTCCGCCCGTTGAACCCAAGAGCAGAATCAAGGCAAACCTTGACATTGCAGTTGATGACGACGAATAATTTATTATGATTATTTCAGCACAAAAAGGCAAAGCAAATAAAATTCATATCAGCATCAACGGTGAGTACGCACTCACCGTTGATGCTGATTTCTGGTTTACCTGCGGTTATACCTCGGGCGATGAAATTGACGAAGATCAATATAAAGCACTTGCTGACCAAATAGCAAAGCGCCGCTGCTTCAACCGCGCACTCAATATACTTTCCCGCCGTGACCACAGCGAAAAAGAGCTTTTTACAAAACTTGCACGGCAGGATGGCGAAGCTGCAGCGCAGGCGGCAGTAGACCGGATAAAAGAGCTTGGCTACATAAACGATGAATGCTATGCACAATCGCTTGCAAAAGAGCTTGCGGAGCGCAAGGGATACAGCACACGCGCAATAAAAGCCGAACTTATTCACAGAGGAATAGACAGATATACTGCCGAAAGCGCTGTTGAAGAAACAGCACTTGACGAATGTGATAAAATTAATATATTATTAAATGGTAAGTACCGCCGCAAATTAGCTGACGAAAAGGGGCGCAGACAGGTTTTCAATGCTCTGCTCCGTCTCGGCTACAGCTACGGCGATATAAGAAGCGCCCTGCGCGATTACGATGAATTCGATGAGGATGACGATATATGAACACAGTCGGCTTTATTTCACTTGGCTGTCCCAAGAATCAGGTTGACGGAGAATGTCTGCTTGCACTTTTAAATGAAAACGGCTTTGAGATTGCAGACCCGTATGATGGGGTTGATGTTGTAATAATCAACACCTGCGGTTTTATTGAAAGCGCAAAAAAAGAAGCTATTGAGAATATACTTGACATGGCTCAGCTTAAAGAAGAAGGCACAGTAGGCAGAATTGTGGTTACGGGCTGCCTTGCAGAAAGGTATCAGCAGGAAATTCTTGACGAAATACCCGAAGTTGACGCTGTTGTCGGCATAGGTGCAAACGGCAGCATTGCAGATATAATCAGGCAGGTGCTTGAAGGAGAAACCGTAGGAGCATTTCCTCCCAAAGACGAAATGCCGCTCAACGGCGAGCGCATACTCACCACCCCCGAGCACTACGCATACCTGAAAATTGCAGACGGCTGCAATAACCGCTGTACCTACTGTGCAATACCCGCAATACGCGGCAGATACCGCAGCCGCGAAATTGAGGATATAATTGACGAAGCAAAGCAGCTTAGCGAAAAAGGGGTTAAAGAGCTGATTGTTGTAGCGCAGGATACTACCCTTTACGGCAAGGACATTTACGGCGAACTCAAGCTGCCGGAACTGCTTAAAAAGCTTTGCGAAATTGAATCAATACATTGGATTCGTATGCTGTACTGCTACCCCGACGAATTCACCGACGAGCTTATAGAAACAATAGCAACTGAAAAAAAGGTACTGCCATATATTGATTTACCCTTACAGCACGCTGATGACGCTGTACTGAAAAGAATGAACCGCAGAGGTACACAGGCACAGGTAAAACAGCTGATTGACAAACTGCGTACAAGAATACCCGAAATATGCATACGCACTACCTTCATAACCGGTTTCCCCGGAGAAACAGAAGAACAGTTTGAAAACCTGGCGCTTTTTGTAAACGAAACAGAGTTTGACCACCTCGGATGTTTTGCATATTCCGCCGAAGAAGGCACACCCGCAGCAAACTTTGACGACCAGCTTGACGATAAAACAAAGTTCAAGCGTCAGGACATAATCATGAATGACCAGTATGCGATTGTTCAGGATAAGCACACAAGGCTTATAGGCAAAGAATTCGAGGTAATAGTTGAAGAATACGATGCCTATACTGACAGCTATACAGGCAGAACCTATATGGATGCACCCGAAATTGACTGCTGTGTAAAATTCACAGCCGATATGCCGCTTGCAGTCGGAGAATTCTGCACGGTTAAAATTTTCGATATTGACGAATATGATTTATTAGGAGAAGTTGAGTAAATGAACACACCAAACAAACTTACAGTTGCAAGAGTTATAATAACTCCCTTTTTCCTGCTTGCGATAATGAGCAGTATCCCCCACCGTTTTCTTATTGCCTGCGCAGTATTTGCTGTTGCCGCAATAACCGATGCTGTTGACGGCAAGCTTGCCCGCAAAAACAACCAGGTCACTACTTTTGGCAAGCTGCTTGACCCCGTTGCTGACAAAATGCTTACAACCGCTGCTCTTTTAGCCTTTATTGCGGAAGGCATATGCGGAGTATGGCCCGTATTTATAATACTTACACGCGAATTCATAATCACATCGGTACGGCTTGTTGCAGCTTCACAGAATGTTGTCGTTGCGGCAAATATATGGGGCAAAATTAAAACAGCTACGCAGATGGTATTTACGATTATAATAATGCTGTGGGGCGAGTTGGTTGAGGTTTTCGGCTTCCTGAAGCTCAATTTTCACACTGTTACGAACATAATGATTTGGATTACCGCCGTACTTGCGCTGATTTCAGGTATAATCTACCTTGTACAGGCTAAAAAAACAATTGACTTCTCAAAATAATTTGCATATAATATTACAGTAAACAATTAAAAAGCTCTGAGCGGGAAGAAGTACCGACAAACCGAAGGCTTTCACAGAGAGGTGTGCATTTTGCTGCAAGCACGCTGTCAGCCATTTTTCGGGAATGCACCCCGTTAGCTTACAGCAGGAAATGGCTGTACGGCGTTAGCCCCGTTATCGGCTGAAGGTTTTATACGAACCTTATGAGTATAATGTCGGAGTGGAACCGCGGATATTTTTAAAAAATTTTCGCCTCCGTCACCTATTAAGCATAGGTGGCGGAGTTTTTATTTGAGGTGATGTTTTGTTCAGACAGATAAGAGAAGATATAGCCTGCGTAAAAGAACGCGACCCTGCAGCAAGGAGCGCGCTTGAAATACTTTTTCTTTACCCCGGCATGAAGGCTATACGAATGCACCGCAAAGCATACTGGTGCTATCATCACAAGCTGTTTTTCCTTGCGCGTATGATTTCGCAAAGGGCGGCTAAAAAAACAGGCATTGAAATTCACCCCGCCGCAAAAATAGGCAAAAGATTTTTTATTGACCACGGTACGGGTGTTGTTATAGGCGAAACCGCAATAATCGGCGACGATGTAACGCTGTATCAGGGTGTAACCCTTGGCGGTACGGGTCACGATACAGGCAAGCGCCACCCGACAATAGGCAACAATGTGCTTATCGGTGCAGGTGCAAAGGTACTCGGTCCGTTTAAGGTTGGCGACAACACAAATATTGCCGCAGGTGCGGTAGTGCTTAACGAAATACCGCCCAACTCAACGGCCGTAGGTGTGCCCGCAAGGGTTGTAAAGCGCGACGGTAAGCGCGTTGACGACCTTGACCAGATTCACATTCCCGACCCGATTGCTATGGAGCTTTGCAAAATGCAGGTTGAAATAGACAAGTTGAATAAAAAAATTGAATCCATCGAAAAGGAGCAAAATAAATGAGAATTTACAACACACTCACACGAACAAAAGACGAGCTTAAAACAATTGAACCCGGCGTACTTAAAGTTTATGCCTGCGGACCTACGGTTTACAACTTTATCCACATTGGTAACGCACGCCCCCTTTGCGTGTTTGATGTTCTTCGCCGCTATATGGAATACAGAGGCTACGATGTTAAATTTGTTCAGAACTTTACAGATATTGACGACAAGATTATCCGCAGAGCAAACGAAGAAGGCATCAGCTTCAAGGAAGTCAGCGAAAAATATATTGAAGAATTCTGGAAAGATGCAAAGGGCATGAACATTCGCGAAGCAACCGTTCACCCCAAGGCAACAGAAAACATTGACGAAATTATCAATATTATTTCAACCCTTATTGAAAAGGGCTATGCCTACGCAGTAGACGGCGATGTTTATTTCAGCCCCACAAAGTTTGACGAATACGGTAAGCTTTCACATCAGCCGCTTGAAGAACTTGAAGCAGGTGCAAGAATAAATGTTGAAGATATCAAGCGTGAGCCGATGGATTTCGCACTCTGGAAGGGCGCAAAGCCCGGCGAGCCCTACTGGGAATCCCCCTGGGGTCACGGAAGACCCGGCTGGCACATTGAATGCTCAGCAATGGTGCGCCGCTACCTTGGCGAAACTATTGACATTCACTGCGGCGGTCAGGACCTTATATTCCCCCACCATGAAAACGAAATTGCGCAGAGCGAATGCTGCAACGGCGCACCCTTTGCAAACTACTGGATGCACAACGGCTATATCAATGTTGACAATGTAAAGATGTCCAAATCACTCGGCAACTTTTTTACAGTACGCGATGTTGCTGAAAAATACGGCTACGAGCCGATTCGATACCTTATGATTTCTTCCCACTACCGCAGCCCCATCAACTACAGCGTTGATGTTATTGAGCAGTGCAAGGCTTCGCTTGAGCGCCTTTATACTTGCCGCAACAACCTTGATTTTGCGCTTGAAAATGCTGCTGACGGCGAGCTTGACAACGAGTTCAACGAAAAGGTACACGGCAGAATTCAGCAGTTCATCAAAGCAATGGACGATGACCTCAACACAGCAGACGGTCTTTCCGCTGTATTCGAGCTTGTACGCGATATTAACACAGCCATTGCCAACAATGCCTCCAAGCAGACACTTGAGCTTGGTTCAAAGGCATTTGACGAGCTTGCAGATGTACTCGGTCTTGTATATAACCGCGGCAAAACAAGCCTTGACGATGAGGTTGAAGCACTTATTGCAGAACGCGCACAGGCAAGAAAAGACAAGAACTGGTCAAAGGCAGACGAAATCCGCGATAAAATCAAGGCTATGGGCATAGTACTTGAAGATACCCCGCAGGGCGTTAAGTGGCATAAGGCATAATTGCCTTATGCAGTTATATTCGCCTTACGGCGAGTTATATTACTTCGTAGTTTTATTATGCTTGGCATAGTTATGTTGCCTTCGGCAGTTTTATAGGCGAATATAATATAACTTAAAATTTGAAAAGAGCGCAACCGATTGGTTTTCGGTTGAGCTCTTTTAATATATCAGATAATATCTTCTTTCCACGGGCAGTCGATAACCACGCCGTCTTCAAAATAGTAGCTTACTTTACATTCAGCATCAGTAAAAGCTATTATTACATCAGTGTTTTCAGGATTTTTCTCCATATAAGCCGTTTTTTCTGCTGTAGTAAAAGGCAGGGTATCCGTACCGTTCAAACTGTCACTTATTCTTTGCTTTTCTTTGGCATACGCTTCTTCGGGTAATGTCCATTCGGCATACACATATGTACCGCTGAAAAGGCTTGTTTCACAGAAATAATCATATACAATATTTTCAGCGTTTGCGGGGATTTCAGACGGCAAAAGAGCAATATAATCGTTATTGACCAAGCAACAACATTCATCAAATATCCTGTAATTTTTTGCATCATTAGTTGTAGAAATCAGTGGACTGAACATAAAAGTAATCCCTTGCCATAAAACTGCCGCAATTATCAATATTGCTGCAATAATTCGCGTTGCAGCCTTGTGCGATTTTTTATTCAGCCTGTGCAGAATAAAAAGTGCTAACAAATATTCAGCAGCAATAACCCAATACATGTATATGTAATCAATACAACATTCTAAAGTTGGATAAAGTGTGCTTTTAATAACATAAAAAACTGTTAAAGCCGATAAAACTACCGAGAGCAGCAGCATTCGGAGCCATAAATTTTTGTTCTTTATTTTAGCGTTCATTTAAATCAATTCCTTCGCAGTATTCTATACCTTTTGGAATATTATTATAAATTATAAAATTACAATTCATAATTATCTGCCATATAATCGAGTGCCTCTTCTTCGGTTTCAAACTCGTTTATGGCATCGGACAAAGAATCTATAACGATATATTTATCATAATGAACAGGAAATTTAAACCACCAATCCGCACGGTATGAGCCGAGCTTTTCCACCGACAAAGGTGACAAGCCGTTATTGCTGCAGCCAATCAGCTCAATGTCGAAATCGGTTTTGGCTATTTTCAGATTAAAAGCTATGAATCTTCCGTATTCGTTAAGGTTTTCAATATAGCCTGCGAATACGGGCACACCGTTTTTAAGTATTGTCTGACCGCGGTATCTGCCAATATCCTCAAAAGAGTATTTTGCGGTCAGCTTGGTTTGCGTAGCTTCGTTACTGCCGTAACCCGCGGGATAAAACCAATTGCCCAAAGTTATCTCGTTTTCAAGGCAATACTCGCTCAACTCAACTGCTGTTGAAAACTCATGAATTTTGTTTTCTTTATAATCGTAAAGGCAGAAATTATCGTTTGTTATGCCGTACACATCACCGTTGAGTGTTCTGGTATAATCGCCCTTGCTGTCACTTAAAAGCTGCATTGAATGGTAGGCAATATAACGCGAATCATCATGCGCATATTTAAAAATATATCCGTCTGATTCCGTAAGAGAAACACCGTTATCGGTTATAATACCGCGCAGTGCCGATGTGCGCACAAATTCACAGCCGCCAAAAAGTGTGTGCGAATAATCTCCCCTGCCGAGGGGTTCAACAGGAATATCCCAAGGTCTTTCTTCTTTTTTACCGCAAGCTGAAAAAGAAAGCAAAACAATAATAAGCAAAGTGAGCGATAAAATTTTTCTGACTTTCATGCCTTTCACCTCATTTGTCGGGTGTATATTCAATTATATCTTCAACGCGGCAATCAAGCGCTTTACATATTGCATCAAGCGTTGAAAAGCGGATTGCCTTTGCCTTGTTGTTTTTTAAAATTGAAAGGTTTGCAAGAGTTATTCCCACCCTGTCGGACAATTCATTTAGCGACATTTTGCGCTTAGCCATCATAACATCAAGATTTACAGTTATCATTTTATCACCCTTAAACTGTCAGGTCGTTTTCGCTTTTAATTTCGGTTGCTTCGGCAATAACATTTTTGGTGACTCGAAGACATAGCCCCAGAAAAGCACCCATAAAGCCTACTACAAACGAAAGATTAAAAAATAAGCCAAGGCAGCAAAATAGTATTCCCGCTGCAAAGCAGCACCACGAAACACCGCGGATAAGCGAAACGCTTTTAGCTGTAAACACCAGGCTGCGTTTAACACGCAAAAGCAAATTAAAAAGCAGTATATCCGCCAGCATAAAAACAGCAAGAATAAGGTAGGCAATAACCGTAACAAATACGGTTACATTTTCACCCAACACTCTGCCGTTACGCATTGAAAGCAAAAGCTCTGAAAGAAACGGCATAACAAATAATCCCGCAATACACACGGCAAAAAACACAACAGAAATTGCCAAAGAAAGATTTACCGAATGTTTGTTTGAAATTTTCAACATATAATCTCCTCCGTATTCTGACATCCTTATATTCCCATAATATATTGAATCTTTGCGATTGTCAATATATTTTTATCGTTTTTCGATAAATCATTTTATTAACCAACCAAATAATATATTTTTTATTTTTTCACATTCAACCCTTGTTTTAACCGTACATATTTGATAAACTGTATTCAGCAAACCACAGGAGGTTTAACAAAATGGAAAAAATTAAAATAGGTATATTCGGTGCAAGCAGAGGCATAGACATTGCCGAAAACTTTATGCTGCTTGGCTGTGAAATTGCAGCTGTTTGCGATTTTAATGAAAAGCGCAGAAACGCAGGAATTGAAAGATTAGGCATTGATGTTGCGGCATACGATACTTTTGACGAATTTATAGAACACGATATGGATGCTGTTGTTCTTGCAAACTATTTTCACGAACACACACCGTATGCAATAAAGTGCTTTGAAAAAGGAATTCATGTTTACTGCGAATGCATAAGCAACGGCACTATGGCAGAAGGCGTAGAATTATTGCGTGCATACGAAAAAAGTGACAGCATTTTCATGCTTGCCGAAAACTATCCGCAGATGAAATTCAACCGCGAAATGAAGCGTGTTTGCGACGGCGGTACACTCGGCAAAGTAATTTATGCCGAAGGAGAATACAACCATCCCCCCGAACCCGACAACCACGAATTCAACAAGGGGTATGTTTACTTTACTGACCACTGGAGAAACTATCTGCCCAGAAGCTATTACATAACCCATTCGCTTGCACCGCTGATGTGGGCTACGGGCGCAACACCGAAAAGGGTAAGCGCAGCTGCAATTTATTCACCGATGAAAGAAGAAGCCACCGCAAGACGCGTAGGCGACAGGGCGGCAATAATAACAACCGTAAACGATGATGATTCCGTATTCAAGGTAACAGGCTGTTCAGCCTTCGGCGCACACAGCAACTCCTACCGCATCTGCGGCGAAAACGGTCAGATTGAAAACCTGCGAGGTATGGGCGAAAAGGTAATGCTCCGCTATAATGAATGGGCAATACCGGAGGGCAGAGAAGAAGCTAACCTTTATGAGCCCGAGTGGAATGACAAAGATGAAGAATTAATAAACAATTCCGGCCACGGCGGCGGAGATTTCCTTGCTTCAAGAATGTTCCTTGAATGTATTGAAAAAGGTAAACAGCCCGGCCATACATACGATATATATTCGGCTGTGAATATGGCAAGCGTTGCCATACTTGCGCACCGTTCAATTCTGAACGGCGGTATTCCCTACGACATACCCGATTTCCATAATGAAGAATGCCGCAAGGAATATGAAAATGACAGACAGACCCCGTTTGTAGGTACAGACGGACGCCGCCCGAATATACCCTGCTGTTCTGATCCTGACTATTCACCTACGGAAGAACAGATAAGAAAATTAACTGAAATACTGGAGAGCTAACCTAAATGCTGTATTATTCACTTGTTTTTCTGGCAACAATTCTGTTTGCGCTGCAATTTCTGTTCAACCAGAAGTTTGAAGGTGTACGGGGCAGCGATTTAAAGTCCGCCCTTGAATTTACATTTTACAAAAGCCTTGTTATAGTAGTAATGATGCTGATTATCAGCGGCTTTAAAATTACGGTAACGCCGTTCAGCCTTGCACTTTCGGTAGTTTATGCCGCGGCATGCATACTGATGACATATTTCAGCATGAAGGCCTTTGCGGTAGCAAACCTTTCGGTTTACTCCGTCTTTTCAATGCTTGGCGGCATGCTTCTCCCCTTCCTGCTCGGGGTAGGCTTTTACAACGAAAAGCTGACTTTATTTAAAATAGTCTGCTGCGCTCTGATTACCGTTTCGGTTTTACTCAACCTGAAAAGCGGAAAGCAAAGCAAAAAAGCCTTTTTATACTACATGGCCGTTTTTGTACTCAACGGCGGTGTAGGCGTAATTTCAAAAATCCACCAATCCTCCGAAATTGCACATACTGACAGCACAGGCTTCATGTTTTTATCCTCTGCGGTAAGTGTGTTAATCAGCGGAATATGGCTGCTTATTCAACACAAAAATATACCGCTCATCAAAGGCAAAAGCCTTGTTTACGCTTCGGGCTACGGCATATTCAACGGTGTGGGCAACTGGCTGCTGCTGATTTCACTTTCAAACCTGCCCGCCTCCGTGCAGTACCCGCTTGTAACGGGCGGTGTAATGGTTTTTTCAACAATTATAAGCGCAGTAAGAAAAGAAAAGCTCAGCAAAACCGATTACATAGCCGCGGCAATATCCTTTGCCGCATCGGTACTGATGGCATTTTAAAAGAACAACGCACACTTCATTCGCCCACGCCCGACAAGGCAGTATTTCTTTAAAATGTGAATTTTAAGCACAATAATGCGTCAAATCCCACAGATATGCGCCAGCATTATCTGTGGGATTTTCCTTTTCTTGTATATTAAAATTTCATTTTAAAGTG
>JAFQBE010000043.1 GCA_017416765.1 Clostridia bacterium | reverse complement strand
CTCTTAATTCTTTTATTTCTTTTTCATATTGCTTGATGTGTCTGTATTTTCCGGGCATAAAAATTCCTCCTATGATAGTTATCTTAATTCTACCATAGGAGGGTGTTTTTTTCATTGTACGTTTTTTACGGTCCTGTGCATGCATATATAGTGGAGGGTATTTTTAAAAAACTTTTTGAACTTTTCCGAAAACAGCGAATTTTGGGTGTCCATTCTGGGGGTGCTTGTTCAAATAAGTGAAGGGATATTTAAATTTTCTCTGAAAAATCACCCCAATTTACCCTTTCTCAGTGCAAACATAATGAGGGGTAATCTTAAATTTATGAAAACAGACTATACAAAACACTCTATGAAATTCCAAATAAGTGAGAGAAGTTTTTGCCCTTCATTAAAAAAATAAGGAGTTGATGCTTATGATTTAGTACCCGCCGAAAGGCAAAACAAAACCACGGCTTTGTCCGTGGCATAAGTCTTAGCGAGCAATGGATTTGTGCATACAAATCCGCACGTTAGGGACACCCTAAAACCCGCAGAAAGGAGGTAGAAATGAAATACACCAAAACAATATTCTTCTATCTGAACGATGAAGAATTAAAAGACCTTGATGAAGAAGCTGATATAGCAGGAATAACTCGCTCAGAGTATGTTCGCAGATGTATCAATGAAACGGTTATGAAACCCACAGTGAATATTAACTATGTTGAGCTAACCAACGAAGCAAACGAGCTGGTTGAACGCTTCAGAGTTGTTGCTGACCGTGCCTGGCACAGCAGAGTTCTTGATGTTCCGATGTTTCGGAAAGTTATTCAGGACACACAAATACTTATGACAAATATCAAAAATGAATTAATAAAGGAGATTAACCATGAGAAACAGAAATAACAGAATTGCAGTCAGAGTTACAAACAAGGAATTTGACCGTATCAATGAAATGGTAAGTAAAAGTATATTCCCGAAAGAAAAGCTGATTCGACTTATCATTGAGGGTTATCCAATACAGGAAAAACCTTCGGCAGATTATGTTCAGCTTTGGTGTGCTTTATGGAAACTAAACACAACCATAAATAATTTTTTCATAAGAGGTGCTGTGAAATCCACATCCGAAAAAATTGAAGAAACCATTAAACATTTACAAAATGCAAATTATGTATCTTACGACATAAAGCGTAAGAAAAAGAAAGGAGTCAAACTATGAGAATTGACAAAGTAAATATCAATAATCTTATTCCGTTTAACGAAAATCCGTACAGAATCCGTGAGGGTGAAGAATTGGAATCGCTGCTTGACAGCATAAGTGAGAACGGAATCATTTCACCCTTGGTTGTCAGACCTACGGATGAGAAAGGTAAATTTGAAGTAATCTCGGGACACCGCAGATTACACGCCGCCCGTATGCTTGATCTTGAAACTGTACCCGTTACCGTTTGTGATGTGAGCAGAGAAGAAGCGGCTATTATGCTTGTTGACAGCAACCTGCACAGAGAACATATTTTACCGAGTGAAAAGGCTATGGCGTACAAGCTGAAACTTGATGCTATAAAAGCACAAGGAAAGAGGACAGATTTAACTTGTGGACAAGCTGTCCACAAGTCAAGAGAAAGCGTTTCTGATGCCGACAGCGGCAGACAGGTACAGCGATATATCCGTCTGACTATGCTTATCCCCGAACTGCTTACTATGGTTGATGAAAACAAAATCGCATTTTCCGTTGCAGTAGAGTTATCGTATCTTGATAAAAATACTCAACGGATGCTGTTGGGCGAAATCGAAGAAACAGAATGTACTCCGTCATACTCGCAGGCAAACCGAATACGAAAGCTGTTCCAATTGGGAGAGCTGAATGAAAACTTAATAAAAACAATTATGAACGAGGAAAAAGCTAACCAAAAGCCGATGTTCAAGATGTCTATGGAAAGGTTGCTGAAATACTCTCCGAAGTCTGATGAAAGACAAATGCAGGAGTTCATAATCAAGGCTTGCGAATACTATGCGAAGTATCTGCAGAAAAAGAGAAATCGGGAGGCGAGATGATTTATGGGTGAAATTATACCGATTTCAGACTTTGACTGTGACTATTTCATCAATGGAATATGCTACAAGGTTTCATCAAAATTTGAGGGCTTTAAAGCGTCGAAACTCGGATCTACACTTACCGAAAGGTTTGAAAAATATTTAGGCGGCGATTTCGCACATTTGACAACCATCAAAAATGAAAATACAATACAAGCGGAATATGCATGTTCGACTGCCGGAGAGGAGGATTAATGCAGTCAAACAAAGTGGGAATCACTGCTCTTTACTGTCGCTTATCCCGTGATGACGGCAATAAAGAAAGTGACAGTAACTCCATTGAGAATCAAAAAATCATGTTATCGAGATATGCTCAAGAGAAAGGCTTTGAGAACACCAGATTCTATGTTGACGACGGATTTACGGGTACAAACTTTAATCGACCTGATTTCAAAAGAATGATGGAAGATGTTGAAGCGGGATATATCTCAACAATCATTGTAAAAGATATGTCACGATTCGGCAGAAACTATGTTGAGGTTGGTCTATACACCGAATCATACTTTCCTGAAAACAACATACGCTTCATTGCAATTACCGACTTGGTTGACAGTGCTGACGGTGAAAATGAAATCATCCCGTTCAAGAATGTTATGAACGAGATGTATGCAAGAGATATTTCAAAGAAGGTACGCTCCGCCAAACGAATACGAGGCAATATGGGAGAGCCGCTTGCGCAACCGCCTTACGGATATGTTAAAGATGCAATCAACCCCAAGAAGTGGGTAATTGAACACGAAGCGGCAGAGGTTGTGAGAGATATATTCCGTATGTGTCTTGAGGGTAAAGGTAACGAAACCATTGCCCGACTGCTTCAAGAAAACAAGGTGCTTGTACCTATGGCATATTGGCGAAGCAAGGGACTAAACCGAGGCGGAAAGAAATCTCAGGAAGACCCGTATAATTGGTGCAAGACAACCATAGCAAAGATACTATCACAGCAGGAATACTGTGGTGATGTCATTAATTTCAGAACATTCTCAAAGTCTTTCAAAAACAAGACGAGAATACCCAATTCCGAAGAAAATTGGAAGGTATTTAAGAATGTTCATGAGCCGATAATTGACCGTGAAACCTTTGAGCTTGTTCAAACACTCATAAAGAAAACAAAACGGCGTTCACCGAAGAAACAGAATGCTGAAAAGCACTTGTTCAGCGGATTGCTTCGCTGTGCTGATTGCGGTCACAACTTGCGTTACCACACCAACACCATCAACAAAGATATTCATTATTTCAGTTGTGGTAACTACACCAAAGATACCCGTGGAGATTGTACTACACGTCACTATATCCGTGCAGATGCTATTGAAGCCATAGTAATCCTTGAACTCAAACATCTTGCAAGCTATCTCAAAAATGATGAAGAAATACTTGCGGATATACTTGAAAAGAAAACCAACAAGGATTTTCACGAACAGCAGAGATTTATTGAGAGTGAACTGCAAAACGCAATATCCCGACAGCAATCGGTAAACGTACTTTACGAAAAGCTATATGAGGATAATGCGGTAGGCAAAGTAACGGACGAATGGTTTATGCACATGGCACACAAGTATGAAACCGAACGTGTTGCACTCAAATCCAAGATAGCGGATTACAGAACAAAGCTTGCAACAATGAATACTGTTCAGCAAAGCAGAGATATGTTCCTGAAAGCTGTGCGTAAGGTGATTGAAATGGAAGCGTTGTCTGCACCGCTTGTACGAGAACTCATAGACCACATTGATGTTTATGAGACACAGGGCAAAGGCAAAAACAAAACACAGCGGGTTGTAATCCACTACAGATTTGTTGGGTATATTGAACTGCCGACCAAGGAAGAGGACTTTTACAAAAGCGACACAAGGCAGGGAGTTCAGGTCAGCTATATACCGAGAGCGTTGCCCGAAAGCATAACGGCATAACAAAACAGAAAAGGTCGCAGACCTGAACAGTCTGCGACCAATCAAAAACTCTATTTAAGCAAAAAAATTGAGTATTCATAGGTAAATCCCTTATGAATACTCAATATGGTCCGAGTGGCGAGACTTGAACTCACGGCCTCTTGACCCCCAGTCAAGCGCGCTACCAACTGCGCCACACCCGGACAACGGATGTTATATTACCACATAAAAACAAAATATGCAAGTGTTTTTTGAAAAAAAGTTTAAAAAATTTTTAAAAAGTATATATTTCAGTTTTCAGCAGTATTTTCGGTTGCTCTTGCAATTGCGGCAAGCAGCGACTGCGGATGGGTTGACGGCAAATCACAGCTATAGTGCCACACCATAACACCACCAAAGCCGTTTTCAATAGCATAAGCTGTTTTTTGCTCAATTACATCGGGAGTATTGAACCAGAATGTTTTACCGAGTGCTTCATCGGTATAGAAACTATTCTCATCCAGTTTATCATAATAGCCTTTATACTCATACCAATATGCACCGTGATCGGTCGGTCTTGCATAGAAAGGCAGGCCGAAATGCACCTTTTCAAGCGGTAAACCATAAAGTCCCGCATTCTGAGAAAGCTCTGTTGAAGTTTCAAAAGTTGAATGTCTGCCGATATCGTCATAAACATCGTAAACCATAAGTTCAAAGTAATCAACCGCTTCTACTGCAGCTGTGCTGAGCTTTATATCCCAATCGGCAACAGCTATACCGAGCAGTTTTTTGCCAAGCTTTGAATCGAGTGAAACAAGGAACTTATTAAAATTGTGCCATGCATCAAGTTCAATCGGATATTCGTAGTCAAAATACACTCCGTCAAAGCCGTACTCATCGAGCACAGCAATTATATTATCTTCTAAAACACCGCTGTTAAATGCTGCTGTATGATCTACTGCCTGAACTGCCATCTGTTCATACCAGTCGGTCAGATCGCCGGAATACTGCGGTCCCAGAAAATTAAGAGTAATTGTAATATCGCGTTTTCCGATAACTGTTTTTAAGTTTTGCAGTGCAGGTTCAAGTATATCCTTTTTTACTGTTACATTGCCCTCTTTATCAAAGGTTGCACAGCCAAAAAGAATTACATCGGTTATAATATCAAAATCTTCAGAGCAAAGCGAATCCATATCGTGTACCCTGTCTGCCACAACATAGGAAACAACTTTAAAATCCTTTACGGGCTGTACAAAAGGATTGGTGATTCCAAGAAAATTTAAAAGTATGGTTAAAATAGCCGTAAAGGTTGCAGTAAGCCTTTTAAAGAAAAACATAACATTTTTACCTCACATTGTAATTTATTTGATTATAGCAGATAATCAACGAATATTCCATATATTTTTTTGAATTTATTGTTTTAAGTTGAGTTGTATGGTATTATTTTATAAATCAAACCTCAACGGAGGAAAATAAAATGACTTTTGAAATTAAAGGAAATCAGTTTATAAAAAACGGTAAACCCATAAAAATCATATCCGGTGCGGTACACTATTTCAGAAATCTGCCCGACACATGGCGCGGTATATTCAAAAAAATGCGTGCCATGGGCTGCAACTGCGTCGAAACCTACTGCGCATGGAATATGCACGAAAAGCACCCCGGTGAATTTGATTTCAGCGGCATACTTGATATTGCAAAATTTATTGAAACGGCTAAAGAAGAAGGGCTTATGGCAATTGTGCGTCCCGGTCCTTATATTTGTGCGGAATGGGAATTCGGCGGTCTGCCGTGGTGGATTCAGAAGGATGAAGAGATTGAAATACGCTGTTCAAACAAAGCGTATATTAAGTATTTTGACAGATATCTCGATAATCTTCTCGGACAAATCAGACCTCTGCTTTGCACTAACGGCGGCAACATAATCATGCTGCAATGCGAAAACGAATACGGCTACTACGGCGACGATAAGGAATACCTGAATTACCTTAAAGAAGGTTACATAAAACGCGGTATGAATGTTCCTCTTTTCACTTCCGACGGAAGCGAAGAAGGACATATACTTGACGGATATATACCCGGCTGCCTTTCAACGCTGAATTTCGGCAGCAGAGTTGAAGAAAATTTTGGCAAGGCACATGACAGACTTTTCCCCGACAGCCCGAAAATGTGCATGGAGATGTGGAACGGCTGGTTTGACGCATGGGGCGACGAAAAACACCACACAACAAGCGCGGAAGACTACGCAAAGGTTGTTGACGATATGCTCAAACGCGGCAGCCTAAATATGTATATGTTTATCGGCGGCACTAACTTCGGCTTTATGAGCGGTGCAAACCACTACGAAAAATTCGCACCCGATGTAACAAGCTACGATTACGATGCAATGCTGACCGAATGCGGTGACATCACACCGAAGTACATGGCTGTGCGTGAAGTAATTAAAAAATACACCGACGAAGAATTGCCTGAAATTCCTGCAAACAGAATAAAAAAGGCTTACGGCAAGGTAGAGTTAACCGAACAAAGCGGTATTTTTGATAACCTTGATAACCTTTCAAAGCCTCAATATACCGATATACCGAAATGTATGGAATACTACGGTGAAGGCTACGGCTACACGGCTTACCGCAGCACATTAAACCGCGATTACAACGATGTTGAGCTTTATTTCGAAAGCATCGGCGACAGAGCACAGATTTATATAAACCGTGAGCTTATCGGTACAGTTTATATAAATGAAAACACAACGCTTAAATTTTCCGCAAAAGCGGGCGATGTACTGACTGTGCTTTGTGAAAATATGGGCAGAGCAAACTTCGGCGCAAAAATGATGCGAAAAAAAGGCATAGCCGGCAGACTGCTTATTGACGATAAAATCCACTTTGGCTGGGAGGTTTACACTCTGCCTATGGATAACCTTGAAAAGGTTGATTACAGCTCCCCTGCTCCCGCAGAAAAATCCGTATTCTACAAAGGCTATTTCGAAATTGACGAAACAGCCGATACATTTATTAAGCTTGACAATTTTACAAAAGGCTTTGTAACCGTCAACGGCTTTAACCTTGGCAGATACTGGGAAATCGGTCCGCAGCAGACGCTTTACCTGCCTGCATCACTTTTGAAAAAAGGCACAAATGAAATAGTTGTTTTTGAATCCGACGCAATCAAAGGCAAGCCCGAGGTTGAATTTGTAGATACACCGATTCTGGGGTAAACGGCGGGAATTTAATGTTGCGTAAATTTGATATTAAAATTATTAGGGGCGTCGAGGACGCCGCCCCCTACGAAATAACCTTCGTCAGGTTTGTTCTGAATTTACGGACGACCAATGGTCGCCCCTACAAACTGTAATTTTCCTGCCCGATGTATGGTTGGGGTTATCCCACCGAAAAAAGTATAAAAAACAGCGGCGGTCGCAAGCGACCGCCCTACCGTTTGTCATTCTGAATGTGAACGAGGAATCTTTTTATGTTTCAAGATTCTTCACTGCGTTCAGAATGACATTTATTTTATATCTATGTACGATCAAACCGTATGGCAGGGGCTTGCCCCTGCCGCAAGGATTGATGATTTTTCGGCGGCAGCAAGCCACCGCCCTACCCGGGATATTTTAATTTGCCTGTAAAATTATGCGTGAAATACGGAAAAGGTTTTTGAAGAAGGAAACGATTTTCTGCCAAAATGTTACATTAGATTTTAATTGCTGTGATGCAGATATTTCATTGCCGTTAGCATCGGTTATAGCTTCGCCGTTTTCGTCAACTACCGTTGCCTTTACGGTTACATCACCCTTTTGCATGCTTGTAACTCCGCAGGTCAAGCCGTCTTCACTCGGGTTTATATTCACACCCGTACCCTCAACCGTCCAGAGGATTGAATAACCTTCGGGCAAGGCTGTTTCGCCAAGGTCAGCGTGAAGAACAAGCGTATCACCGTAGTTTACTGTTGTTACAGACGGATGTTTGATTTGAATTTCGTATTCGGTAGCATCAGCAATTACAAAATAGCTGAAGCTGTCCGTTTCAAAAACAATATAGTTACCTTCTCGCTTACAGGGTAATTCCTCGCGTTCATGCGTTACGGGGTCAATGTGGTAAACCGCGTATTTGCCGAATACAAAGCCTTCAATCGGCACACGCACCGTAACCTTGCCTGT
>JAFQBE010000010.1 GCA_017416765.1 Clostridia bacterium | reverse complement strand
TCAGTCACCTGCGGTGACAGCTTCCCCTCGCAGGGGAAGCCTTCAGATAAAGCAGTAACTTTTCTTGCCTTCCCCTTGAGGGGAAGGGGGACCGCCGAATGGCGGTGGATGAGGTGTAAACATCTCGACAAACTGTAATTTGTCTTCCACAACTCATATTCTTTACTCGTTCGCATATCATTTACCAAGGAGTGATGATATGATAAAAAAGGTATGGGTTTATGTAATCAGCGTTGCTGCGGCATTGCTGACGGGGTCGGTATCGGCTTTACTTACAAGCGGCAGTATGGACATATATTCAACGGTTGAATCGCCGCCACTATCACCGCCCGGAATTGTTTTCCCCATTGTGTGGACCATTCTGTTCACGCTGATGGGTATAAGCGCGGCAAGGGTATACATAGCAAACGGCTACGAATGGAACACCTCACTGACTGTTTATGCAGTTCAGCTTATAGTCAATTTTCTCTGGAGTATTATTTTCTTCAACGGCAGATATTTCCTTTTTGCGTTCATATGGCTGCTGCTTTTGTGGGCGCTGATAATAGTGATGATAAAAATGTTTTGGAAATACGATAAACCCGCAGCACTACTGCAAATCCCCTACCTTATTTGGGTAACCTTTGCGGGATATCTTAATTTAGGGATATATTTGTTGAATAGGTAATAACATACAATACGGCTATCTCTTTTTACCAAAGAGGTAGCCGTATTGTATGTTATTTAATTGAGAAAGATTTGGTAATCATATCATCAGAAAAACTCATAAATTCTTTAACTTCAATATCAACATCTGTTTCAGTATCATTAAGCAAATATGCTACATCAACATCAATAGTAACACCTGTCTTAATTTCCTTATTCTGGTTTGCTTCATCATATGGATCATTATCATTAAGCACATATGCCTTTTCCAAACCTACACCGTTTTGATAAGCACCATCTTCTACAGAAAGGAAAAATGCTGCCGGTTCACTCGAATTGTTTGTAAACCCGTAAGTTACAACTACTACCGGTTTTCCCTCATAGTTTGTTGTAAGACGTGCATTCTTAATTTCAATCTCATATCTGCCTAATTTCGTATCACTGTGTACTGTAGTTTCAGCAACACCGTTTTGATTGTCATTGTTATTATCAGTTGTTGACTCGTCGCCACCCAAACTTCCTATCAACGCAACTACAATGACCACTACAACCAGCCAAAACCACCATTTTTTAAATATCGGTTTACTGTTTTTTGCACCGCAGCTAGGGCAAGATTTTGCATTTGCTGCAATTTCATTACCGCATGATTTACACTTCACCATTTTTGAACTCATTTTTATGCCTCCGCAAATTAAGATATAGATGAATAAGTTGCCAAACGTCAAGCTATATTCATTCTATGAATATTATATTCAAACAAATTATAAATGTCAATCATATTTTATGATTTAATTGAATATATGAGGTGGCAATCATGAAGAATATAAAGCTTATTCGAGTAATTAATGACTATACGCAAATAAAAGTTCAAATGGAAACCGGTATTCCTCAAAGCATAATTTCAAAATATGAAACCGGAGAGCTTTTACCAACTACTGAAAATCTAATGATTTTAGCTAAATTTTATAACACCAACATTGATTACCTCTTAGATTTAACTGATGAAAAAAATCCCTATCCCCAAAAAAGTAAAAAGTGAGTTGTACAGTTAAAGCACTGCATAACTCACTTTATTTTATTTGCTTGTTTTTGGCTGTGCATAACCCATTCGGCACAGTGACCAATTAAGCGTTGAATTTTTCACTTTATCTGCGATATCCCACAGATTTTCAACCATTCTGATTTCAACATTGCGTTTGAATAATTCAGAAAACAAATCTGTTACCGTATATTTTGCAATCGGCTTCTGTGCCGTTTTAGATACATAATACCCGGCAATATCATCCTGCAATTCAAAATCAGCTGTATCAAATTCATAAAGATACAGTGTTGTTGAACGCATTGCATTGAACCATGAATTTTCGATTACAATACAGTGATTGGATTGAGATGAAGTGAAAAAATTTTGTATATCCGCTTTTGTGGTATTATTACCGATATGGTACGTCACTCTCGGACAGTTTCTCGGCGTCAGAAAATTGGGAAGTCTTTCTTCGTCGATTGCCCATACCAAGCCAACGGATTTGTCCATATCTGCCCTGTCCGGTATTCTGGGCTTGAATACCTCAATATCACATTCTTCGCTGACATGAAACAAACGCATGGCCTTATACTCTCACACCGCGGTAGAGGTCTATATTTTTGGTTACAACATCGGTTATTTCTATACCGTCATGTTTAAAGGCTGCAAAAAGCGCACCGCATTCTGCGGGATAATTCAGCACTTCGATACGGTAATCGGGGCTGAGTTCAGACATAGCTTCGGAAAACTTGTTTCTGAAACGGCGGTTATTTACGAAAACACCGCCCCAGAGACCTACAGCCAAATCTTTCGGTAAATCCTTTATCAATGCCTTTGTTGTCCCTGCAAGCAAATATGCCTGCTTTTTAATTATTTCTTTAGCGGCGACATCGCCTGCACTGGCACAGGAGAATACTCTGCCTGCAAAGGAAGAAATTTTACTTTTTTGAGTTTCGATATCAAAAATTCTGTCCGGCAATTCCTGCGGAGAATAGATATCAAAAAATTCAAGCATATCTTCAAGCATGGTTGTAGGCGGTTCGCTGCCTTCAAAGGCGCGTATACAGTAGCGTATAGCTTCCATTGCAATTATAAAGCCGCTGCCTTCATCGCCGAACATATGACCCCAGCCGCCAGCCTTTGTAATTTTACCCTTTTCATTGCGGGCGGCTACCATTGAATTAATACCGCTGATTACAAGCGCACAAGGACCGCTTTCCGTCATGCACTGCATAGCTGTAAAAATACTGCTGTCCAGAATTGCATGGTCGGTATCAATAATTCCGCTGATAAGGTTTTCTGTTTCGCGCGTTGTAGCGCGGGAATTCAACGAAGATGAACCTATGCATACACAGCTGAAATACTTTTCCTCTGTTTTCATTAGCAGCTGATTCACTATCATTTTAAGGTTTTTTCTCGCCTGCGACAGACCGATATTTTTATAATCGATTGAGCCGCCGACTGTTTTGGCAAGAATTTTACCCTGATCGTTTGCGGCAATAGCTGTTGTTTTAACAGTACCGCCATCAATACCTAAATACAATGCCATTTCGCACACCTCCGCAAATTATTTAACAACCGAAAAATCGGTGAGATGCTTTGAATAAAACTCAATCATTTTTTCTTCATACGCCTGCTTTTCATCATAATAGCAGTAAGCATGAATTGCACCCTTTACAAAAAGCTTATCCTTTTCAACTGAGGTACAGGCTTCGTAGAGCTTTTCGCCCATTTCAAAAGGAACGGTCGGGTCTTTTGTTCCGTGAACAAACAGAATGGGATTTTTAGCATCCTTCATTCTGCCCAGACAATCCGCCGTATTCATATCATACCCAAAAAATACGCGGCAGAACAATATTACAGACTTTGCAAGGTGAGGCATATCCAAGCCTGTCATTTTTTTCATATTAAATCTTATAATGTCAAAAGCGCTTGTATAGCCGCAATCCTCCACCACTGCTTTAACCTGTTTGGGCGGATTGCTGCAGTTTGCAAGCATTACTGTAGCTGCACCCATTGAAATACCGTGAAGAACGATTTCAATATCTTCGCCGAAGCGCTCAACAAGATAATCCACCCAAAGAAGTAAGTTTTCGGATTCTACTGCACCGAAGCTTATGTATTTACCTTCGCTTCTGCCATGTGCAACATGGTCGGGCAAAAGATAATTGAAACCGAGTGTTTCGTTATAAAACGGAAGAAGATGGCTGCATTCATCCGGACCGTTGCATTTATAGCCGTGTACTGCAATAACAAATTTTTTACTGCCCTCTACAGGTACAAACCACGCTTTTAGCTCATTGCCCGATTTGTCGGTAAGGCTTAAATCTTCCGGCTTTAAATCGTAAAGGTGCTGATTATTGCGTTGCCGCAGTTTATAGCGTATTTTATGCTTTTCGCTTAACGAATCATAATCAACCGTTGTGTTTTTGGGGCGGATTACACTTTCCTTGACTGCAACAACCGTAATAATGCCAAAGCCGATTGCAATAATCAGAGCAATTGCTACAATAGCTATAAGAAACTTAAACATAAGTATTCCTCCCGAAAATCAGAAGTTTGAGCCGTTCCAGCCCCAGTTTCCTATTTCTTCGTACTTTACATATATTCTTGATGCAGGTATGCCGAGGGTTTCCGAAACTTTATCGGTAAGCTCTGCGGTAAGTGCATCATAAGCCGAAGCAGAGGCTGCGCCGAAAATTTCAACCTCCAGCATTGCGGCGGGAGCATCGTCACCGACAAACCACAGCCTGCGATTATCGGAAAAATCGAGCATAAGCCAGCGTTCACTTTTACCGGGAACAAGCTCAATAGCTTTGCCGAATGCTGTTTTAAGGGCAATTTCCTGCTCTTTTGAAACGGTTATATTTGTTTTTGTGCTGATGTAAGGCATAACAGCTCTCCTCAATTAATCAAACATGAATACTTTTGTTTCGTAGGGTCTTAAATTAAACGAATCAAAGCCTGAATTGTATTCGTCATAGTTGCCTATTGCAACCCTTGCCTTAGCAAGGTCGAAGCCCTTGGGCGCGGTAAAGCGTTCCATTCTGTCACTGAATGAGCAGACAACAAGCATGCGCTTACCTTCATAATTACGCTCATAAACATAGAGCTTATCGCTTTCATGGTAATGCTCCTTGAAATCGCCGTAAATAACAATTTCGTTTTCTTTACGGAATTTGAGAAGCTTACGGTAATAGTTAAGGATTGAGTCAGGATCTTTTTCCGCATCGGCTACATTTATTTCAGTATAATTCGGATTGATATAGAACCAGGGCTTATCCGCTGTTGTGAAGCCTGCATTCTTTTCATCCGACCACTGAACGGGTGTTCTGCCGTTATCGCGTGAAGCATACATGGCACGCTTCATAATATTATCGTGCGGGAAGCCGAACTTTTTGAAAATTTTGTAGGTATTGTGTGTAGCGACATCCTGATACATGGAAAGCTCAGGCAGACGGATACTTGTCATACCGATTTCCTGACCCTGATAAATGAAGGGGGTACCGCTCTGGCAGATATACATAGTAGCGAGCATTTTACCCGATTCAACACGGTATTTTTCGTTGCCGAAACGGCTGATAATACGGGGCTGGTCATGATTTTCAAGGTAGAGTGCATTCCAGCCCTTGCCGTAGAGCTTTGTCTGCCAGTTGGTCATTACCTTTTTGAGCTTTTTAAGGTTGAATTTTGTTACAATAAAGTTTGTGATAAGACAGTCCGCTTCCATATGCTGGAAGTTGAACATCATATTGAGAACGGGCTTTTTGCCCTCACTTTCATCAATAAACTGCAAAGCAACATCTGGGGTCATCATCGGGGCTTCGCCGACGGTCATACAGTCGTACTTGCTGAGAACTTCATCATTGAATTCGGAAAGATATTCGTGAAGGTGCGGTCCGTTTGTAAAATGCTCCATACCGCAGGCAACAGGGAGCGGGAAACCGTTGGGCAGACCTTCACGCTTTGAAATATAGGTAATAACATCTTCACGGAAGCCGTCAACACCCATATCAAGCCAGAAACGCATAATATCCTTAACCTCATTACGCACAGCAGGATTATCCATATTAAGGTCGCACTGCTCTACTGCGAAAAGGTGAAGATAGTATTTGTCAAGCGCTTCGTTATATTCCCAAGCAGGACCGGGGAAGGTAGCCTTCCAGTTGTTGGGCGGATTTTTACCCTTACCTTTGCGCCAGATATAATAATCGTGGTAGGGGTTGTCTTCACCCTTCAGGCTTTCCTGAAACCATTTATGCTGGTCTGATGTGTGGTTGACAACAAGGTCCATAATAACCTTGAGTCCGCGCTCATGCGCACCGTCAAGCACAGCCTTGAAATCTTCCATAGTTCCGTATTCGGGGGCTATTTCACGGTAATCGGAAATATCGTAGCCGTAGTCCTTCTGCGGTGATTTATAAATAGGTGAAAACCATATAGCATCAACACCGAGACTTTTTATGTAATCGAGCTTTGAAAGCACACCTTTAAGGTCGCCTATACCGTCGCCGTTGCCGTCGCAAAAGCTGCGGGTCCATATCTGGTAAACGGACATTTCCTTATACCAGGCTTTTTTGATTTCTGCCATTATATTATATCCTCCGTAATTTAATTAAAATCTTCCTTTGAAATCAAGTGTAGAAATATTATCTGTCGGGAATTTAACGCTCTTTCCCATAGCCGCTGCCTGATAGATTGCGAGCACAAGCTCAAGTGCTTTTTTGCCCGCATACATGTCAACATAAGGCTTTCTGTCCTGCTCAATCGCTTCAACCATATCAGCATACAGTGCTGTATGACCTTTGCCGTAGATATGTTCAACAGGAGCAGAAAACGCTGACTTTACTTCTTCCTCATCATCAAGCTCATCAGCAAATCGCCAGTTCTCGATAATGTTATTTATTGTACCGTCAGCCTTAACCGTACCGTTTTCGCCAAAGATACAAAGTGCCTCTTCCATATCTCCGCCGAAAATATTGACTGTGCCCTCAACAACGCCGTACGCACCGTTCTTATAACGAACTATGGCAAGACCGACATCTTCACACTCAATATAGCTATGGTTAAGGTTATCCGTCATTGCGATAACTTCAGCAGGCTCTTCGCCGAGCATCCAGTTGAGCAAGTCAATATTATGTATACACTGATTCATCAGTGCACCGCCGTCCATCTCCCAAGTGCCCCGCCAGTCAGCCTGCTTATAGTAGCTTTCCGAACGGCTCCAACGAATTTGAGTTGTTGCATGGAAAATTCTTCCAAATCTCCCCTGCTCAACCGCACTGCGTATTTTCTGAATGGATGCATTGAATCTGTTCTGATGGTTTGCGGCAACCTTCACATTCATTTTTTCAGCTGCATCAATAATTTTCTGTGCATCTGCAATTGATAAAGCTATCGGTTTTTCAATAATAACATTACAGCCTGCGTTTATACAGTCTACCGCAATATCGGCGTGTTTACCGCTTTCGGTAGCTATTGCAACAAGCTCGGGCTTCTGCTCTTCAAGCAGTTTTTTATAGTCCTTATAGAACTTTACATTTTTGATAAGCGGATATTTTTCCTTAAGCTCATACACGGCATTCTTGGAAACATCGCAAAGACCGACAAGCTCAAGATTGTTCTTTGTTGCGGCAACAATATGGTTAGGCGAAACACGACCGCAGCCTATCAATGCATATTTCATAATTCACGCCTCCTTACCAAGAGATTTAAAACATTTGGCAATTATTTGTTTCTTTCGTGTATTGCTGCAAGGTTTTTATAGCTTATAGCTGTTGATTCAAGCGGACTTGATGCGTAATTATTATCCTGCTCATAAACTATATAGCTTGCACCGATTTCTTCGCAAGCTTTATAGCAGGCATCAAAATCAAGCATACCGCAGCCGAGTTCTGTAATTGAGCCGACATTTTCGCCGAGCTTTACAGCCCAATCCTTGAAGTGGCAAACCTTTACTCTGCCCTTGAGCTTTTTAAGGTATTCGGCTTCATTCACACCGCCCATATGAATCCAATAGGTATCGGGAATAAAGAAGAAAACTTCGGGATCGGTTTCTTCAATCAGAACATCCATAATTGTTCTGCCATCCTCAAGCTTTGCAAATTCAATGGCATGGTTGTGATAGCCAAAGGTAAGTCCCCTGTTCTTCATTTTTCTGCCGATTTCATTTGCCATTGCGACAAACCTACGCACAGCCGCCAAATCCGTACGGAATTCATCGGGCATACAGCCAAGACCAATCTGGTCACAACCAAGTGCGATATGCTCATCAATCAGCTTATCAAGGTCATTCAACATTCTGTCCCACGGTTTATGCGTAACGCAGACATCAAAGCCGTATTTTTTTACAAGCTCAGCGTGCTGCTCGGCAGGAAAATTGCCTATAGCGGAAATCTGAACCGTGTCAACACCAAGTTCATTTTTTAGCCAGGCAAAGGTTTTGTCCGTATCTTCATAATTTTTTATATGGTCGCGCAGCGTAAAAAGCTGTACACCTACTTTAATATTACCCATTAAATAATCCTCCCAGAAATTACTATCCCTTTAACACAAAACCGAAACTTTGCATTAAAGGCATAGTCCCGGTGCGCCGATAACGACGCACCAAGACAAAGCAAAAAACACTTTAGATTTCGGGAATTTCAATTTCAATTTCTCTGCCGAGTTCTGCAGATTTGGCAATACCGTCAATAATAGCCTGATTGTAGATAATCTGGCTTGAGGGTACGGGAGGTTCGCCGCCATTCATTGAAGCATCAAGGAAGGAACGAATCTTGAGATAGAAGTTATCGTACGGATTGTCAAGCTCGGGAATAACAGTTTCAACCTGCTTGCCTGCTACATCGTGATAAATGGTCATCGGACCGCCAATTGAGCCGTTCCAGCACTCTGTTGAAGGAATGCGAAGACCGCCGTGCTTACCGAGAATAATTGTATCGCCTGATGTATCAAGGTGCATAGCCCATGCAATTCTGAAGTCGAGAATTATGCCGCCTTCAAGACGGATAAAGCCTGCTGCAAAGTCATCAACGCCGAAAATATCAGCATATTCGGGCTTATTGGAGTACTTTGTGCTCTTGCCGAAGAAATCGGATTTGTAGCCCGAAACTGTAAGGGGCTTAGGATAACCGATAGCGTTGAGAACCATATCAAGTGAATAGCAACCGATATCACCAAGTGCACCGATACCTGCTGTTTCCTTTTCGATGAAGGAAGTACCGAACGGGGTCGGAATACCTCTGCGGCGGCCGCCACCTGTCTGGATATAGTAGATTTCGCCGAGTTCGCCTGATTCAACAATCTTCTTGACCATCTGCATATTGGGGTCAAATCTGGGCTGGAAGCCGATTGAAAGAATCTTGCCGCTTGCCTTTTCTGCCTTGCAGATAGCAATAGCTTCTTCAAGCGTAACGCACATGGGCTTTTCAAGGAGTACGTTTACGCCGTGTTCAAGAGCGTAAATTGTACACTCTGCATGGGTTGCGTTGTATGTACAAACGCTGACACAGTCAAGCTCTTCGTTATCAATAAGTTCTTTGTGGCTGTTATAGAAGTTGATGCCTGTTTTATCAACACCGAACTGGTCGCAGAAAGCCTCTGCCTTACCCGGAACAAGGTCTGCCATACCGACAAACTGAACATCGGGACACTGCTGATAAGCCTTTAAGTGAGCTTCAGCAATCCAACCTGTACCGATAATACCGACCTTAATCTTTTTGCCGGTGTCATAATTCTTTTCTTCTGTAATTTCTTCCTTGAATTTATCAAGAATACTTGCCATTGGATAATCAATCCTTTCAAATAATAATATTTAATTCAACCGGTTAAACCGGATTTAACCTTAATTTACCAACCGAGAGTTTTAAGGTACTCTCTACCCATTTCTGCTGACTGCATGGGGGTGTGACCCTTTGCAGGTCTGTCCTGCTCAACAACAACCCACTGCGCACCTGCAGCTATGCTTGCATCGAGAATTGCGGGCATATCCTGACAGCCGCTACCTACGGGAGCAAAGCTGAATGCATCTTCCTCAGCGGTATCGCCTTCATCTTCAATACCGATAAGCTCATAGAGCTTGCCGCCCTTACCCTTCATAACAAAGTCTTTAAGATGAACAACGGGAGCACGACCTGTATACTTTCTGACATAATCTGCGGGATTTTCACCGCCGACATTTACCCAGCAGGTGTCAAGTTCTGTCTGAAGAAGGTCAGCAGGGATTGTGTTGTAAAGGATATCAAGAGCGTATTCGCCATCAAGCTTTACAAATTCAAAATCGTGATTATGGTAAAGCATGGTCATACCGAGTTCCTTTGCTTTTTCGCAGCAAACGCGGATATCGGCAATGGTTTTTTCCCAGCCGTCTGCACCGGGTCTGCGTTCTTCGGTAAGATAAGGTACAACAACAAATTTGCAGCCGATTTCAGCATACACCGAAAGAACACCCTGAGGGTCAGCTGCCATATCGTCAAGCGGAACATGAGCCGAAATGGGAACAAGACCGTTCTCTTCACAAAGTGCCTTTACCTGGGCAGCTGTTTTGTCGAAAAGACCGGCAAATTCAACACCTGCATAGCCCATTTCCTTAACCTTTTTAAGCGTACCTTCAAAATCGGCAGCCATTTCATCACGAACCGTATAAAGCTGTAATGCTACGGGAAGTGCCATAATAATAAGTCCTCCTAAAATATAATACTTATTTTGTTTAATTTTAACATACGCGCTATATATTTTCAACAAATATTTATTAAAAGGCTCACAAAAATAACAATGCTTTTTTATTCAATTTTACAAAAATAAAAGCACCTGTAATATAAATCACAGATGCTTTAAAAAGTATTTACTTACTGCCGTTACCGTTGTTTTTATCGTAATTCATATTGATAATCACGCACATACCGAAGGTAACTATAAACAGAACCGCTATACCTACATAAGCAATTTCTTTACGGATTTTAAAGGTTGAATTATCGCTTACACTGTTTCCGTTTTCGGCATTATCACTTGAAGCAGTAACTTCTGCTTGCACATTTTCCGTAACGCTTTCAGTCGGCGATTTATCTGTAACAGGAACATAAACCGTTACTATTTTTACCGTTGTTTCATCTTGCAATTTTGTGGTTTCGCTCTGCTTTTCAGTTATATTATCAGGTTCAAAAGTAAGTTTTTCAGTTTTTGGAACAGTGGTACGAACAGTAGTTTCTTTCTTTGTTGTAGTATGCTTTTTAGTTGTTTCTTTTACTGTTGTTGATTTTTCAGCTACATTACTTTCGGTATAACCGTCGGCAGGTAATGTAGTGTTTTCAGGGTAATATGCCGTTGTGGTTTCCTGTGTTGGCGGTTCAGGCAAAGTAACAGAATGAGCGTTGGAATAATCGCCGTTACCGTCAATAAACTGAACCTCAATCTCATAAACAGTATCAATACCGTGCTTTATTCCCAATGCCGCTTCAACGCTGAAATCGGTACTGCTGTGTTCATAAACTGCCGCAGTATAGCTGTAAAGAACGGTATCATATTCTGAAACAGAATCCCTTGAAATCCGCACAGGTTCAGCACTATTGACCGATACAGAAACACCGTGCGGAGTGGTTTCATCAACAATGCCGTCAACAATAACATTAAAGCAAAAATAAATAATATTATTGCTGTAATCGACTACGGATGCTACACTTGCAAACTCAACCGCACAGTTTGAAATATCCTTTGAAGAAACAGCAACCTCACCAAAGGAATCCACCCAGTCGCGCTCCTTCGCAATGCCGTCAATAACAATATTGGCTGAATATACATTCAGCCAAAACGTAAAGCAATAAATTACAGTAAGTATAATTACTGTGACCCTTTTAGCCACCGTTTACACCCCTGACCCGTTTATTTTCTGCGTAATTTAACCACCCTGTCAGCAACCCGCCAGAAAAGCAGCCACAGCTTCAAAGCCTGTTTTCTGAAACGGACATAGAACTTATAGCAAGGACTTGTAATATCGATGCGTTTTCCGCGGCGGATAAAGCAGACAGCAACGCCGATAACATCTTCATCACCTTTACAAAATTCGCAGGTATAGCAATTATCGCCCTTCAAAACATAGCCGCCGTTCTTTTTTTCGATAACGCGGTGCAGAACATACCTGCCGTCATCAGTTTTGCAAAAGGCAACATCATTCACATTAAGTGCGCTTTCAGCCTTTTTCAGCACTACCCTATCTCCGCCATCGTGCAGCAGCGGAATCATGCTGAAACCGTGTGTTTCAAACTCGGCAAGCTTACCTGCATCAAGGCAACGCCTTATTTCAGGCACAACCTTTTCAAGACTGTTATTACTGCTCAAGCAAACCTGCTCCTTCAGCCGTTTTAATAAATTCATCAACATCTGCTGCAGCTGTAGCTTCGTCAATACCGTATTCAGCGCAAAGAAGGTCAATAAGCTCCTGCCTTTCTGCACCCTCAGCAAGCTTGCACCACAGCAGCTCTGCGCTGTCATTAAGGGTAATCATACCGTTGAATTCCTCTGCTTGCTTACCTACGGCAATCACAATACTGCTGCCGCACATTTTTCTGATTTTGTATCCGGCTTTAATTTTCATTGGTTAACTCCTGTTTCAAATCAAAACTGTTGAATTTTTTATTTTCTATTCGTATTTCTTTATTGCAGACATTAAGTGCCGCTTTTTTATGCGAAATAATAATACAAGTTACATTTTCAAGGGTTTTAAGGTTATTCAGCACGCGTTCTTCCGTAGCTTCATCGAGTGCGGAAGTTGCTTCATCAAGCAGAACAACGGGCGCATTATGAAGAATTGCACGCGCAATTGCAAGGCGCTGTACCTGACCTTCCGAAAGACCTCTGCCGCGCTCACCGATAACAGTATCAAGCCCGTCAGGCAGTTCGGCAATGAAATCATCGGAACAGCTGAGTTTAATGGCTTTCTGAACATCATCGGGAGATTTATCGGGATTCATAAAGGTAATATTATCATAAATAGTGCCTGAAAGCAGCATATTGCCCTGCGGAACATAAGAAAACATATTTCTGTAGGCTTTTCCGGGTTTAAAGCAGCCGTTTTCAGTATTAAAGAAAACTTCGCCGTTTTGCGGCTTGAGAACGCCGAGCATCATTTTCATCATTGTGCTTTTGCCGATGCCTGAAATGCCTGTAATTGCCGCAAAATCGCCTTTTTTAAGCGAAAGTGATGTATCTTCAAGCACATCATCATTGCCATAGCTGAAGGTAACATTTTTGAACTCAAAGGTATCAAGCGATGAATAAAACTTTTCAACATCACACTTTTCGCTTTCACCCTCACCGCTGATATCAATAATTTCCAAAATGCGTTCGGTTGAAGCAAGCATCTGATAGTATACCGGAAAAATGCCCGATAAATTTTTAAACGGTGACTGAAGCTGATTTACAAGCTGAAGTATAGCAGTAATTGAACCATAGGTAATGGTATTTTCAAGCAGTTGAAATGCACAGAGAATGCAAACAAGCATATATGCGCCGCGCATACCAAGCGACAGCACGGCACTTACACCCGAATAGAATTTGGTGCGGTACCAACGGTTATTCGCATGGGTTTCAAGCAGCTCTTTCTGTTTTTTGGAAACATCTTCTGCGGCATCAAAAACGCTTACAACAAGCAGATTTTCGATAATTTCCTGGGAAAAAGAACGAACCGCACTTTCAGATTTCTGGATTTTATGGTACATGCCTTTAAGAAACTTTCTTACAAGGCGGGTACCCAGCGAAATAAAAAGACCGATAACAAAAAAGATAACCGCAAGCTGTTTATTGAGCAAAAACAGCGCAAGGAAAGCCACCACAATTCGAAGCACAAGACCGACAGCGCCGGGAATTATAGAAACAAGACCGTCGATAATACAGTTAGTATCGTTAGTCATACGAGTCATAAGGTCGCCGCTGTGGTAAGAAGTGATTTTAAGATAATCCTTATCAAAAAGATTGCGCACAAAATAGTTGCGAAAATCCGCTTCCATATCAATTCGCAGCTTGCTGTCAACAAGGCTCTGAATAAGCCTTAAACCAAGCTGAAAAACAATCAGTGCAAGCACAGCTATGCTTACTTTTATAAGTCTGTCACGGTTGCCGGAGGTAGCAGAGTCCATCAAATCCTTTGAAACATAGGCATTTACACCGACAAGCAACGACATAACAGCGTTTGCAATAATAAGCAGCGCTATTCTGCCGCGGTAAGGTTTAACGCGGGCTTTAAGCCACGGAAAAACATCCTTATTATCGCTTTTGAATTTATTCAGAAATTTCAGTTTGAACCACTCATTTCATTGTAGGCTAACTGCGCAGCATCAAGACTTATATTACACTTGAGCTTATAAACAGGTATATCAGTCAGCAGCTTATCAATTAATTCACAAAGTTTATCGAGCTTTGCTTCCTCTGCAGGGCGGATAGTCTGATTAAGCAGAAGCGAAAAAACCTCCGCAGGCTTTAAGCGGGTAATTGAATTTGTTTCGGCGCGTTCAATAAAGCAGATTGCTTTAAGAGGAACAGATGTATTTTTATTTAAATCATGCTTTCCGCTGAAAGGTGTGCCGTAAGCCATAAATCGACCGTTTTCAAGCTTTATAGCGGGCTTATCATCGTTAATCAAAAACGCTCCCCTATCCTTAAACAATTCAAGCCAAAGGGAGGTGTGGGTAGATTTGCCCGTACCGCTGTGGGCAGAAAAGCAATAAGCCTGTCCGTCAACAACAACGGCAGAAGCGTGCAGCATAAAGCCGCCGAATTCGAGCAGGGCGCGGTAAAAATTCGAGCCCATTTGCATATATTCCCAGTCCTGCTCCGTCATAAGCGGAGTTTCAAGAGCCTTTTTTTCAATATTATTGTAATCAAGTTTTATAATAAAATCAGCAAAGCCCGATTCCTTACAAAGATACGGGCGGCTGCGTTTTTCAGTCAATTCATATTTTGTTTCAAAACCGACGGTAACGCCGGCGATAGAATAGAATTTCATCATTACTCCGGAAAAAATATTTTTATAAAGAGTCGTCGAGGACACCGACATCTAATAAAAAATTAATATGATTCGCGAGGATTTAGCGAACGCCCGATGGCGCCCCTACAGATTCTATAAACCGATAGCGGTAAAATATTTAAGCTTCTTCGCATTCGTTCAGAATGACAATAAATTATTTAAGATTGTCATAAATATAAAAAAGCAATAGCTTTGGTTTTTCGGTCAATTCATGAATTGACCCTACAAAATGCGACACAATTAAATAAACACTGCATAGGGAAAACGGGCAGGCAGTTGGCTGCCTGCCCGTAAAAGAGATTTTGCAGTAAAGTTTTTAATTAGAACTCGTCGTTGCCGTTAGCTGCGATGCTGAATTCCATGCCTGCGGAAACGCTGTTAAGTTCTGCATCGTCATTGTCGGTAACATAATTATCGCCGCCTGATGTTGTGATAACATCTTCAATATCAAATGCTTCAACATTGAGTTCGGGCTTGTTATAAAGCTTCATTAGAAAATTACCTCCTAATTTTAATTAAAGAGTAACATTAACAATTTCTGTGTACTCAATTGTTGTGTTGCCTGCATCGTCAACAAGAACGATGTAACCACGAGCATATACAGTACCTGTTGCTTTTACACCAAGTGTATAAACAACATTGGTCTTTACATAACCATTGTCGTCCTTTGCATCAACACGACCAAAGACAACACCGGATGTACCGGAAAGAGCTGTTGTCATGTTGTCCTTTGTTGCAAGGTCAGCCTTCTTTGTAGCCATGATACCAGCTTCAATAGCCTTGTAGCCGTCGGGAACAGAAATCGTTGCTTCAAAGTATACCTTGCCGTTTTCCTTGGTAGCATCTGTCATCTTGATAGCTTCATCCTGTGCGGGACGATTAACAGTTTCGTCAGCCTTATACTGAGCAGATACAAAGATTACATCTTCGCCTGCTTCGATTTCAGCGGAAATAGCTGCTACATCCTTATCAAGACCAAGATATTCTGTACCCTTGAATACGGGTGCATCAGTATTGTAGTCATCAAGAATCATTTCGCCTCTTATAGCGAACTGAGCTGCTGTGATTGTTTCAGAACCGAGGTACTTGAAGCCGAGAGTCTTATCGGTCATAAATACGATTTCAACTTCGGAATCTGCTGTTGTAACTTCGGGAACGAAGATAACTTCGATCTTTGTGTTTGTAGCAGCCTTTGCTGTGTATGTTTCGCCGTCAACAACTGTTACAGCGCCACCTGCGTTAACAACAATACGGCTGAACTTGTAGCCGGGTGCTGCTGCGGGAACGATGCTGATTGCTTCGTTGTAATCAAAGTACTTGCTTGTTTCAGTTGAGAAAACATCACCGTTGAAATCAACGGAACCGCCGTCACTTACTGTAACTTCAATAATAACAGGCTTTTCAGCAGGTGTTATGATTTCCTGTGTTTCTGTGAAGCTGATGAGGTTTACGAAATCGCCGTTAACATCAATATCGAAATACTTGCCGGGGTTGTAAGCGATATCCATAAACTTGTTTACATATTCAGCACACTTCTTGGGAAGCTTATCGCCGTACTTACCTGCGAATGCGGCAATCTGTTCCTTATCAAGTCTGCTTGTAACCTTATCAAGGTACTTCTTGCCTGTATTGACATAACTAAGAACTGTATCAAGTCTGCTGCCACCAAGGATAGCTTTAAGGTCGTTAACAAGTTCCTGATCTTCAAGAAGAACTGTAGCTTCGTCAACAAGAACGATAGCTGCTTCTACCATTGCGTAGATATCTTCCCAATTTTCTGCAAGGTATGCTGCTGCAGCTGCGGGATCAGCAAATTCTGTTGTGCTGCCACCGTAGATGTATTCCATTGCATTTGCATAGTACTCATTGAACTGTTCAATGAGACCAACACCTGCACCTTCAGCATTTCTCTTGTAATAGAGAGAACCGTTAAAGAAGCTGCCAAATTCAGCAACATCAAACTGTTCAGCGATTTCATAAGCAGTTGCGAAATCACCTTTGTCATATGCTTTCTTGAAAATCGGAGACTGTCTGTACCAAAGGTCAGTTCTGCTTTCAGAAACCATGGAACCGTCTTCAAGACCCTTAAAGTTTTCACCAACGAGAGCAAGAATAATACCGTAAAGTCTGTTCATTGCTTCGCCGCTGAAATAATTCTTTGTGACATCTTCATATTTAGCATTGTAGAAAGTTGTTACATAAGTCATTGCTGTATCGCGGAGAGCTTCGAAATCCTTAACGAATCTGTAGAGGAGTTCGGGAGCCTTATCTGCGTACTTAGCAACAGTATCAAGTGCGTTTTCAACTACTTCCTTCTGCTGCTTGCCGAGCTTGAGGGAAAGCTTGTATTCTGTTTCAACATTGTATGTTGTGTTAGCCTTTGCAGCAACCTTTGCTGTGTAAACGCCGTCAACATTTTCAAATGCAACCTTTTCGCCGTCAACAGTTGCGGAAACGGGGAGATAATCGTAGGAGTATCTGTTGGGAACGCCTGCCTTATCTTCGTCTGCTGCGCCTGTAGCTGCTGTAAGGGTAAGCTCGCCATCTGCATATTCGGAAGCAAGAGGAGCAAACTCGGGAGCCTTAACGCTTGCAATTACGCTACCGAAGGAGAAATCGCCCTGGCTGTTTGTAAGAGCTGCGCCGTACTTTTCTTCGCCGGGTGAAAGAGTAACACCGTCTGCAAGGAGAGCCTTAACGAAATCGATTGTTTCGTACTGCTCGTAACCGTCAGCGTATGTAACCTTCTTAACATCGTTGATAGCCTTGTAGATACCTACGAAGAGAGCATCTTCGATAACAACAGTAGCCTTTGTGTTGTCGAGAGCCTTCATACCGATAGCGATAGAATCCTTGATTGTAACAATACCGGCGTTAGCGTTGATACCGTTACCGGATGTTACTTCGATTGTACCGCTGTTGGGGATACGGATGAGTGAGCCGACTGCTGTGATGCAATCGAATGTTACATCGCCGCCGTTAACGCTAACTGCGGGTTTGTAAGCCATAAGGCTCTTGATAAAGCCTGTTTCACCGCTGTAGCTCTTGCTGTTTGCGATGAATGTACCGTTGAAGAGGTTGACCTTGCCGCCCTTGACATTAAGAACGGAAATACCTTCTGCACCGGTAAGAACTGCGTTGTTGAAATCGATATCGATATCGCCATTGATAACGATAGTCTTATCAACTGTTACGTTGCCGCCCTTCCAGACGAGCTCTTTGCCGTAGTTGGCATCGATAGCTGCCTGAAGGTCAGCGCTTGTTGCCTGTGCTGTGAAACCGACTGCGAAACAGCCGAATACCATGCACAGCGCGAGGATTGCGGAAAGAATGCGCTTTGTGGACTTCACTGAAATTCATCTCCTTAAAATGTTACATATGCGTGAATTGCATAATAACGCATATTGTTCATGGTATAGTATAATTTATTATTATTAATAAGTCAAGGAAATTTTTGCAAAAATCAACAGTTTACCTTAATTTTATCTTAAAAAAACGCACATAAAAAAGCCGAAGCATGCGCTTCGGCTAAAGTATAATTCTTTTTTTGAAAAATTAACAAAATATTTACAAAATAGAATTATGAATCAAGGAAATCGCGGAGCTTTTTACTTCTGCTGGGGTGTCTGAGTTTGCGCAGAGCCTTTGCTTCAATCTGACGGATACGCTCGCGGGTAACGTTAAACTCCTTGCCTACTTCTTCAAGGGTACGGGGATGACCGTCTGCCAGACCGAAACGAAGCATAATAACCTTTTCTTCTCTTGGAGTAAGGGTTTTGAGAACATCGTCAAGAGATTCCTTGAGAAGAATATTGGAAGCTGCATCTGCCGGTGCAAGTGCATCGTCATCGGGAATAAAATCGCCAAGATGGCTGTCTTCTTCCTCGCCGATGGGTGTTTCAAGAGAAACGGGTTCCTGTGCAACGCGGAGAATTTCGCGGACTTTATCAACAGGCATATCAAGCTCCTGCGCAATTTCTTCTGCGCTGGGGTCTCTGCCTATTTTGTGGAGCAGCTGGCTGTTTGTTTTCTTTACCTTATTAATAGTTTCAACCATGTGAACAGGAATACGGATAGTTCTTGCCTGGTCGGCAATAGCCCTTGTAATAGCCTGTCTTATCCACCATGTAGCGTAGGTAGAGAACTTAAAGCCCTTTGTATAGTCGAACTTATCAACAGCCTTAATAAGACCGAGGTTACCCTCCTGAATAAGATCAAGGAACTGCATGCCTCTGCCGACATAGCGTTTTGCAATACTGACAACAAGGCGAAGATTAGCTTCAGCAAGTCTGCTCTTTGCAGCTTCATCGTCATTTGTTATACGGATAGCAAGGTCAATTTCTTCTTCGGGAGTAAGCAGCGGAACATGGCCGATTTCTTTAAGGTAAACCTTAACCGGGTCGTCCATTGCGGCGTTTTTAAGCTCTGCCGAAGCAGCATCGCTGCCGCCCTTTGCGGAAGTTTCGGTTTCAAAATTAAGGTCAAGCGATAAATCGCCAAGGTCGTCAATAATTTTGATATTCTGACCCTCAATGCTTTCATAAAGCTCGTCAAGCTCTTCCAGGTCAAGGTCCATTTCCTCAATTGCAGCGTCAATATCCTGCGTACTGAGCTTACCTGTCTGCTTACCTTTTTCAATAAGCATTCGTAAGGCATTCTTTTTTTCGGTTGCTTCCATTTTATCTTTCTCCTTTATCACACATCTTTTTTAAACAACTTAATAAAATCTTCATCGCTCAAAGCAGAAGGGTCAGCCACATCCGTTTTAGCTTTTTCCTCCTGAAGGCGTTTTATACAATCGCTGCATACGGCAGCGGTATTGCCGGTTAAAATATCCTTTGCAAGTATTCCTGCCATACGGGCAAGATGCTCCTGCTCAAGGCTTTGCGAAAGCAGGGTAAGCTCCGCAGCTTCGCCGTTTTGCAAAAACGGCAGCATCGCACCGAAAGCGGCTCTACCGAAATCGGACACAAACAAATCCGTATCAAGCACATCGCAGAATTTTTTATAAACATTCGGCTGACGCGCCAGAGCTGCAAGCAGCGA
Organism: Clostridia bacterium; assembly: GCA_017416765.1. Lineage (GTDB taxonomy): Bacteria > Bacillota > Clostridia > Oscillospirales > Acutalibacteraceae > UBA8612. The sequence continues at coordinate 15,885 of JAFQBE010000010.1, read as the reverse complement.
TTCTTCCGCTTTCATTGCGCCGATTGAGCTTACAGGTACAGGTCTGCCCTGCTGCGAAAAAGAAGAACTCTGAATTTTCTGAAATTCTGCCTTTTCTTTGTTTCTGCGGTTTTTATAGCGCACAGAATTCACCTGCGAGGTTATGGCTTCCTTGGCTATATTCAGTTCATTTGAAAGCTTGGTAATATAAACATCGCGCTCAATTTCAGAACCGATAGCGGCAAGCACACCGACTGCTTCACGCATAAAGCCGATTTTACCGTCATCACTCATAACATTATAGCGACTGCGCACATTATTAAGGCGGTATTCAATATCGTTCTCTGCGCCGTCAACTATCATTCTGAAACGCTCGGGACCGAACTTTTTAATTATTTCATCGGGGTCTTTGCCACCCTTTAAGGCAAGCACACGGACCTTAACCCCCGTGCGTTCAAAAGCCTGAATGGCTCTGCGTACAGCCTTCTGCCCTGCCTCATCAGAATCGTAAGCTAAAAGCACTTCATCAGCATAGCGGCTGATTAAATTAACCTGCTCGTCCGGCAAGGCTGTACCCAAACAAGCAATCGTATTTTTAAAGCCTGCCTGATGAAGGGCGATTGTATCCATATACCCTTCCGTTATAATAAGGCTTCTTGAGCCGCTGTCCTTTGCAAGGTTGAGTGCAAAAACACCCGCACCTTTCTTATACACAAGCGTATCGGAGGTATTGATGTATTTCGGCTTTGAATCGTCGAGCACTCTGCCGCCGAAGGCTACAACATTGCCGCGCACATCAATTATAGGTACCATTGCGCGGTTACGGAAATTATCGTAATAATTTACTTTGCCGTCCTTTTCGCTTTTGCGCACGAGATTAGCATCAACAAGCTCGCCCGAAGCAAAGCCCTTTGCCCGCAGATAATCATAAAGCCCGCGCCATTCATCGGGCGCGTAGCCCATACCAAAACGGCGGATAGTAGCCATAGAATATCCCCTGCCGAGGAAATAATCAAGGCAGGTTTTACCCTTATCACTTACAAGGGTGGAATGGAAAAACCTTGCCGCTTCCCTGTTGGCTTCAAGTATTCTGCGGCGGCGTTTGCTAATGGTATCGTCAAAGCCATCCTCAGGTAAAGCCATACCTGCACGCTGGGCAAGCACCTTGACAGCATCAATATAGCCGAGGTTGTCCATATTGCGCACAAAGGTTATAACATCGCCGCCCGCACCGCAGCCGAAGCAATAATAAGACTGCGTTTCGAGATAGACGGTAAAAGACGGGGTTTTTTCGTTATGGAACGGACACAAGCCCGTCATTGTAGTACCGCGCTGACGCAGATTGACATAGCTGCCTATAACCTCGGAAATTTCATTCTTATCCCGAAGCTCGCGAAGAAAATCTTCACTTAATCTGCTTACTGCCATTGCGTACTCCTAAATTGTGCTTACTAAAAAGCACAGTTACTATATATTGTTTATAATAATTATCGGATTACCCATGAATCCGGAACAAAAAGGCGCGTAAATGTGCTGACGGCAAACCTGTCCGTCATACCGGAAATATAATCGCATGCCGCCCTGTCTGCTCCCTCGCGAAAACAGATTTCTTCATATGAATTGGGCATTTCCTCCGGGTTTTCCGCAAAATAGTGATAAAGCTGTTTTATCATGGTGTCAGCCTTGCTCTCTTCACTTTTGCAGTAGGGGTTTGTATATACACGCTCAAACATAAAGCTGCGAAGCTCTTTTACCGCTTCGGCAATTTCAGGGTCAAGGCAGATATCCGCACCGCTGTTGCTTATTGCAGAACGGATAACGGTAGTTATGCGCTGCGATTTGGTTTCACCTAAAACCTTGCGAACAGCAGACGGAACATCGGTTTCGCACATTACGCCCGCCCTTACCGAATCGTCAATATCGTGATTTATATATGCAACCTTATCTGCAAGGCGAACTATTCTGCCTTCAAGCGTTTTTGCTTCTACGCCGCTTGTATGGCAGCGAATGCCGTCAATAACTTCGGCTGTAAGGTTAAGACCTTTGCCGGAATTTTCAAGGTATTCGCAAACACGCACACTCTGCTCATAATGGCGGTAACCGCCGGGATGCACATCGTTCAGCGCGCGTTCGCCCGCGTGGCCGAAGGGTGTGTGACCCAAATCGTGTCCGAGTGCTATTGCCTCGGTAAGATTTTCGTTAAGGCGCAGACCTGCGGCAATGGTGCGCGCAATCTGCGACACTTCAAGCGTATGCGTAAGGCGGGTACGGTAATGGTCGCCCTCGGGTGATAGAAAAACCTGGGTTTTGTGCTTCAAGCGGCGGAACGCATTACAGTGTATAATCCTGTCCCTGTCGCGCTGAAAACAGGTACGGATTTGGCACGGAGTTTCGGGCAGCTTTCTGCCCAAAGAAGAATCCGAAAAGCAAGCATTGGGTGAAAAAACAAGATGTTCGTTTTTTTCTGTAATTTCTCTTACTGTATCTGCCACAAAGCCCACCGCCTTTCATAAAAATCACTTTTATTTATTATACAATAAAATTTCAAAATACCCTTTTTATTTTTTAAAATTAGCTTATTTGTGCAAAAAGTTCGTCAATTGCCTTTGCTTCGACCTTTCCGAAGCTGGTATCTACAAGCTTTGCACAGAAAGGTTCAAACAAATTTTTCGGCATGGTAAAAGTAACCTTGACTATATCGGTAAAATCGCTGTTTTCTACAGTTCCGCCGCATTCGGGAATAAGGGAAGCGAGTTTGCCGTAAAAGCCGTAATCACACTCACATTCCGCGCGGACACAAAGCGACATTTTAATTACTCCGCCTGCATCAACAGCAAGCTTTGCCGCATGAGAATACGCACGAACAAGACCGCCGCCGCCGAGAAGTATGCCGCCAAAATAGCGCGTAACCACAACAACGCAATCGGTAAGCCCTTCTTTCTGAAGAACATCAAGCACGGGTATCCCCGCAGTACCCTGCGGTTCACCGTCGTCCGAATAGCGTTTAATCTGACCGTCACGCAGTATGTAGGCATAAACATTGTGCTTTGCATCCCAATGCTTTGCTTTTATTTCATTAATAAAAGCAACCGCATCCTCCTGCGTCTGCACAGGCTTTGCATAACCGATAAAGCGCGAATGCTTTACGGTAAATTCATCATTATTTTCTTTTCCGAGAGTGAGATATTCCTGCATGAAATAAAGCTCCTTCAGAGAAAATTTAAGGCGGTGCCGCAGCACCGCCTTGTAACCGGCAAATTATTTGCTTTCGAGATTAAATCTCTTCTTAAATCTGTCAACACGTCCGCCTGTATCAACAAGCTTCTGCTTACCTGTGAAGAAGGGGTGGCACTTGGAGCAGATATCAACACGCATATTGGGCTTTGTTGAGGAAGTCTCAAAAACAGCACCGCAAGCGCAGCGGATTTCGGTCTTTTCGTACTTGGGATGGATACCCTGTTTCATTTCTTTTCACCTCTCTCGGGTTATATCAAGATTACATAACGAATGAATGATATCACACTATTACAAAAAATGCAAGTAAATTTTTCAATTTTTTAAAAATTTTTTATCACAGCATTTTTATCTCTTTTTTAAGTGCAAGCGAATACACATATGCCGCCTTTACGCGGTAATCGGTGCAGCGTTCAATTGCCTTGGAATACACCTGGAGCTGTTCAAAATGCCGCTCGCGCAATTCGTCCTCGCCCACTCCCCTGTCAGTCTTATAGTCAACTATAACTATTTCTCCGTTTTCTTCAAAGGCAAGGTCAAGCATACCCTGAACAACTATTGTTTCATCAGCAAAGGTTTCGGGCAATTCTGGGTACACTTCTGTAACGGACATAAGCATGGCAAACTTTTTTTCACGCATGATGTTTGAAGAAGCGTTTATGCGTTTACAAAGTTCTGAAGAATAGAAAGCTTCCACCTCGTCTGTTTTTAGTTCTTTTGCTTCTTCCGCTGTAAAGCTGCCGTCAGCCACCATAGCGGCAAGCTGCGACTTTACATCGCTGTTTTTCAAATCGCAAAGCTGCATGAATTTATGTGTCAGCGTACCCTTTTGTGCCGCTGTAAGTCCGCCCTTATTCATAAAAGCAGGGCGTGAGGAGGCAAAAAAGCTTTCATCAAACCGCTCATCAAGGAAACCTGATGCCTGCTTTTTGGAAACGGCACTGCTCAATGCGGCATAAGGATATTCATAGTCCATTCGCGCTTTTATTTGTAAAGCTAAATCTTCATCGGGTGCAAATGATTCGTATATTTCTTCCGATAAATCCTCCGTAACTTCTTCATTATCACTTTCATCGCACAAAACAGCCTTCAAATCAAAATCGGGCTTTAAAATAAAGCTATCGGGATATACACCTATGCGTGAATAAAATTCGCAGGCCTGCATATGCCTGCCGTATACGGGCAGAAGAAAATCAAGGTTTGTTGAAGATGATGAGGTATAGCCGTAATCCATGCATGAATCGTCCGAAGGAAATGCCAGAGGAATTGCTTTCAGCTTTTCTTCCGGCTTTGAACATGAGCCTATAAACACAAGCTGTTCTTTAGCGCGTGTAAGTGCAACATAAAGCACGCGCACTTCTTCAGAAAGCTCTTTAAGCGAGGTTTCAAGCCCGCAGGCTATATACGGCAGGGTTTTGAACGATTTGCCGCTTAATTTATCGCGCAGAGTAAAGCCCATACCGTAGCTTCTGCTGAAAGACATATTGCCCTTTTGTACATGGCGCAGATTCTCGGACAGTTCGACAAGTATACACACACCGAATTCCAGACCTTTACTTTTATGAACGGTCATAACCTTAACCGCATCAGCTCCGTCGGAAATATCAACCTGAGTACCGCTATTATCGCCTTTATTGAGAAAGCGCAGGAATGCAGAAAGTCCGCAGCCGCCCGAAGAATCAAAGGCGGTTGCCTTGTCAAGCAGAGACCAGAGGTTTGCGACACGCTGTTCGGGATTGTCCATAGCCTGTGCAACGGATAGAATATCGGTTTCGCTATACAAACGGCGCAGAAATTCTGCCGCACCGCTGCCGATTGAAATAAGGCGTATCATGTCGATGCGTTCAAGAAAACGGCGGCATTTTTCGTTGCCGTTTTCTGCAGCAGCAATAACACTGCGATAAACCGGTACGCTTCCCTTTACACCAACGCGTATTGACGCAAGCTCATCCGCCGTAAAGCCGAACACGGGCGACATCATAACAGCAGTCAGCGGAATATCCTGCAAGGGATTATCAAGCACGGTAAGCAGAGAAACCATAACGCGCACCTCGGCAGATGTACCAAGCTGACCGTCAATAACACTCATAGCAGGAATGCCGATATTTTCAAGTGCCTGAGCATAACGGCACATACGCTTATTAAAACGCGTAAGTATGCATATATCGCCGGGGCGAATCGGGCGCTGAATATCGCCGTCCTTAATAAGTCTGCCGCTTTCAAGCAGATTTTTAACATAAGACGCTACAAATTCAGGCTCGGTTGCTCCCCTGCTGTCGGGTCTTAAACAAAACTCAATATCCGGTCCTGTGCCTTCCGGATAACTTGCTTTTGCGTTGAGCCGCTCATTTTCATTGTAGCGAATTTCACCTGTTCTCTCGGACATAAGCCGCTCAAACAGGAAATTGACTGCGTTGGTTATGCTGTTTCTGCTTCTGAAGTTTGCACCTAATGTTACTTTTGCAGGATATTTTTCGCCGTCAAACTCGGGTACTCTGTCACGGCGCTTTAAAAAGATTTCGGGCATTGCCTGTCTGAAGCGGTAAATGCTCTGCTTAACATCGCCGACAAAAAACAGATTCCTTTCGTCATCTGACACCGCAGAAAAAATCATATCCTGCAATTCATTGGTATCCTGATATTCGTCAACCATAATTTCGGCGTAGGAAGAAGAAAGCAGCTGTGCCAACGGAGTTTTGCGGATTTTACCATCGGCATCCTTTTCAACAAGCAGCTCAAGGGCTAAATGCTCAATATCGTTAAAATCAAATTTTTCTTCCTGCTTTTTTATTTCAAAAAGCTTTTGTATATACAGCTTAACACAATCGGAAAAAGCAGCCGCAACAGGGCGCAAGGCAGCTCTGTCCGCTTCAAAAGCAGCAGAAGTACAGCAAACTTTTTCTGCCAAATCAATTACGGTATCCTTTGCCTTATCGCGTCTTAATTTAACCGCATTTTTAAGTTCAACATCAAGCTTGCGTTTTCGTGTAAAAGGTGCAAAAGATAAAGAATGCAACGCAAAATAAAGCTCATCCCATTTTTTAGCAGAAGCAATTTCGAGCAGTGTGGTATACATCTGCTTTTCTTCCGCAACTAATTCATCAACTGCGGCTACAGTATCAGGGTCAGCATTTATATCGGTTATCAATTTTTCTGCATCGGACATAAGTGCAAGGCAATACTCAAGCCTTTGTACGGCTTCATCAAGCATAAAGTTGCCCCACACGCTGTTTTCAACAGGTTCATCGGAAAAATAAGGTGCAATAAGCCTGTCCGTTTCGTCAGCAGGAAACGGATAGGAAGAAACGGTCTGATAAATTGTTTTTACCGCGTCGGTAAGACCTGCATCGTTTCCGCCGGTTGAGAGTGTATCGGATAGCAAACGGAAATCAGCCCTGCCGGAAGAATACATTTCGGCATAGACTTCTCTTATTGCCTGTTCTGAAAAGCGGGCCTTTTCGCCATCGTCCGAAACGGAAAAATCTGCGCTGATACCAAGGCTCTGAAAATTTTCACGCACAAGGTCGGCACAAAAGCTGTCAATAGTACTTATCTTGGCAGACTGCAGCAAAAGCTGCTGTTGCATAAGCCAAGGGTCAGCACCCTGTGCAATACGCTTTTCCAGTGCTGCTTCAATTCGCTCCTTCATCTGTGCGGCAGCTGCCCTTGTAAAAGTAACTATTACCAATTTATCCGCAGGGCAGCGGTTTACGGTATCGGTAAGACGCTGAATAACGCGTTCGACCAGCACGGTTGTTTTACCCGAGCCTGCCGCAGCACTGACAAGCAGAGAACCGTCCCGACCGTCAATGGCAAGCTTTTGTTCTTTTGTCCATTCAGGCATCTTCTTCACCGTCCTTTGTAAGCCTTGCAAGGCAGTCCTTATGGCTCATGCTGCCGTATTCGTTTTCCTGCGAATCACCTTCATGCAGGCAAACCTGCGAATACGCGCAGTACTCACACGGAATCTTATACGAACCGCCGAAATTGGGCTTGGGTGAAATTTTACCCTCATGCAGTTTTTCGCCCATTTCCCGGACACTGTCGCAAACATTTTTTTCAAGCTGACCGAGCTGTTCAAGGGTAATAAGGCTGTCACTCATACCGCTTCTGCCTGCAATTACCGTACCGGTACAATCCCTGTCGGTTGAATGAATTACGCGGTCGTCATCAAGCACAAGACCGGACATTCTGCCGTCTTTTATTATATTAAGTTTTATTTCTTCCTCCTCGGTATTGCGGTTTAGCTTTTCATCCTTGCTTTTTGCAGGCACATAAAGCACACCCGCAGGAACAACCTTGCCGTAGCGTTCTTTACCGTTTGCGCGGATAGCAAAAAGGTAAAGGAGCATCTGCATATTGAGTCCGTGCATAACATCGTTAAGGTTGAATTTTTTAGTACCTGTTTTATAGTCCATTACGCGCACAAAGGTTTCTTCATCGGTTTTAAGCACATCAACACGGTCAACCTTACCGCTGAGTATCATTTTATTTCCGTCGGGTAATTCAAGCTCAAATGCAGGCACCTGCGGTTCGCTGCCGCCAATCTGAAGCTCAAAATCGGCAGGCTCAAAATCGCTCAGCTTCATTTCATTAATAAGTCGCTGCGCAACAACATAAAGCGAATCGCAAAGCCTGTTATACAGAAATACAAAACGCTCATCCTTTTCTTCAGCACCGCCCATATTTTCGGCAAGGAATTTATCGAGCAGAGCTTTTATTTCATCAATAAGCTGTTCTTTTTCAAGCTCAATCAGCTTTTTACCGTAGCTTGCGACAAGGTTTTCAAGTACGAAGTGTACAACCGTACCGCCGAGCATACTGTCAATTTCGGCTTTTCTGCGCTCATTAAGCTTTAAACCGTAACGGCAGAAAAACAGAAACGGGCATTTGTTGAATTCTTCAACCCTTGTTGCGGATATATGAATATTGTTACCAAACAGCCTGTAAGCTGTTTCCTTATCGTTAATCACCAACGCTTCGGGCTTACCTGTGCGTTCCAGCGCAGCTATACGCTCGGCATAACCCTCTCTTTCATCAAAGCAGAATTTCAATGTGCTTTCAAGAACACTTTGGGTGTTCCAGCCCTTTGCGGCAAGCTCAAAGGCAGACGATTCACTTTCAATCATGTCAAGCGGCGAATAATCCGTAATATCGGTAAATCTACAGTTTGGCAGACAATTACGCACCTTTGTAATAAGTTCAGACGGTGCACATTCATTGCCGCCAAAATCGGTTTTACAGCAGGTTATCCACAGCCGCTCACTTGCACAACAGAGTGCATTATAGGCAAGATGCCTTTCTTCAAGAAAAGTATATTGTGAAGGCTCGGTAACACGCAGACCCATTTCAGTAAGGGTGCGTCGGTCGGCATCGCCCAACACCCTGCCCTGGCTTGGTTTTTTAGGAAACACACCGTCGTTTGCACCGACAACAAAAACAGCGCGCGGACGGTTTACTCTTATTCTGTCGGCTGAGCCAATTGTTATTTCATCTATTCCGCCGGGTATTATGCCCATATCCTGTACCCCTAAAACAAGGTTAAAAAGCTCTGCAAGGCGCGAAGCAGACACCGCCGTTTCACCGAGCGATAAGGCAAGCTGGTCAAATATTTCCATGAGCTTATCCCATACCCTGCCAAGCTCGACAGCTTCTGCGGTTTCGCCGCCCTTATCAAGCCTTTGTGCAAGCTTTTTCAGGTTTTCGGGAACCTTAATTTCAACAAGATACTTATAAACAACTGTAATTTTTTCTTCTGCCGTAACAGCTTTTTTAATGCGTTCGCACATACGGCTGAGAGGTTCAATAACACGGCTGCGCAGAGAGTTTATATGTGCAAGCTTTTCTCTGTCCTTTTCACTTTCAGCATTACCCATACCCGAAGGATTGAAAGTCCAATCTTTGAGCCATTTTCTGCCATCAATCTGCCAAAGATATACATATTCTTCAAGTTCGCTTGTTTCTTCTACCGAAAGTGATGTGAGCTGAGTTTTAAGCAGCCTGAATATCGCATCGGTGCTGTATCCCTTTGAAGCAATTTCCACCGCAGCACGCACAAAAACCACGGGCGGATAAATGCTCAACGGTTTGCGTTTATCCTCAAACACGGGCACACCGTGTTTTTTTAGCGATGAACGCAGAGCCTTTGAATACTCATCTTCGCTGCGCGAAATAATTGCAATATCACGGCAACGGTAGTTTTCTTCACGGAGCAGACGCTTTACATTTATTGCAACAAATTCACATTCTTCATAAGCTGTTCTTGCATTGAAAATACAAACTTCATCCGCCTTTTCCTTATACACCTGCGGTGCTGATGAATAAAGCGAATTTTCAAGCGTTTCAAGTGCTTTTGACACGTATCTGCCATTATATTCAGGCGGAGCTTCAAAGCCCGCGGAAACACCGTTTTTCTTTGCAATATCAATCAGCTTTCTCGCCGTATCGCGCACGCAGGCAAAGGCAGAAACATCAAATTCGTCGGTATAAACCTTATCGGTACAAAGGGTTATATATACATTTTCGCTCTGGGCAATCATACGCGAAATAACATCGGTTTCCTGCGCAGTAAAGCCTTTGAAGCCGTCAATAAATACGGTTGCACCGCTGAACATATGCTCTTGTTCAAGTTTTTTGGCAAAAAGAGTAAGCGTATCTCTGTCATCGGTAAACTGCTGTGCAACAAGTGCATCAAAAGCTGCCGTAACAAGGGATAAATCCATAAGCTTTTTGCGCAGCATGCCGTCGGGTAATTTGTGTGCTGTTTTTTCAAGGTCTTCGGGTAAGATTGCGCATTTTTTAAGTTCATCGGAAATTTTGAGCATTTCAGACACAACCGCAGTACTGCGCGCAAAGCGGCCGTATACAGTCAGCTTGTCCGACACCTGTTCAAGCGCAACACTCATAAGGGCAACTCTGCCCGCATCATCAAGACGGCGCACACCCTTTGCTTCACCCACAGCGTTTTCTGCAAGACGCGAAAAGCCGCAAACCTCAACCTTTAATGCCTGTTTTTCGCCAAGCAGTGTTATTATGCTTTTTTCGCTGACAAAAGAAAACTGGTCAGGCACGATAAGGAATATATTTTCCTTATCGCTTTCAACAAGAGCTTTTATTCTATTCTGAACAAGCGTTGTTTTACCGCTGTTGATTCTGCCGAGAATGAGTTTCAGCATAACGCATATCTCCCTATTTTAATTGAAGTAATTATAACATATTTCTTTTGTTTGTTCAATTACAGTTTACCAATATTTGTGGAATGAAAAATGGACACTAAAAGAATTGAAAACAAAAACTGCCCTCACGAATGTGAGAGCAGAAAAAGTTATTTCTTTTCAATCGGAATCCATATTTCGATTGTTCTTCCTTTATATCCTCCAACAATTCCCCAATGATAAACAGCAAGTTCGGGAGCGTTTATCATCTGAAATTCATCATTTGACAACCACTCTGCTGCAATCTGTTTGCGAAGTTCAAAGTATTCGGGAGTGGGCATCTTTGTCTTTTCTGTTTCAAAAACAAGATAAGTCCTTTCGGGGATGATGATTTCTTCAAATTTGAATTTATCCATAAAATCAATTCCCGTAACTTCGCTGTTGTACAGATTATCACGCTCATAAGCATCTGTTGTGACTGAAATGTAAAAATCATATCCGTCATCATCGAAGTTTGAAAGAACGCAATAATCTGACAGCTTGTCATTGGTCATTCCTTTAAGCATCCACTGGTGTGCTCTTGTTGTAGTGAAAAAATCACTTTCCTGCTGTTGCCTTGATTCATCATAAGGAGTTCCGCTGAATCGTTTTTTGTAACCGAGAAGTGTCAATGCAGGCTTTGTTTCAATACGATAGTTCATAGTTGTACCGCCTTCCAAAGAAAAATTCAGTACAAGACGGGAAAAGGATTTAAGATTACTGCCGTTACTTCGAGCTTGGGAAGGCAATATACCGTGAAACTTCTGAAATGCTTTTGCAAAACTGTCAGGACTTTCATAACCGTATTTCAGTGCAACATCAATAACTTTTGCATTGGTTGTTGCAAGTTCTCTGCCGGCAAGAGTCAGTCTGCGGTTGCGGATATATTCACCCAAAGTGAAGCCACAAAGAATACTGAACACACGCTGAAAATGATAACTTGATGAATAACACTTCTTTGCTACTTCGTCATAATCAATCTTTTCAGTAAGATTATCTTCAATGTAATCTATCGCCTGTTGTATTCCGATAATCCAATCCATTGTTATCCCTCCTTGTCTGACTTGATTCTAACAGAAGGCAGAAAAGATTTCCCGATATTTTGAGTTAATCACAATCGGATTCACAATGCGTTAAGCCGCTTTATAACAAACATTTTAACAAAACAACTGCTATCATGAAAGATAAAAGCGAATATTCTTTAGATGTCGGAGGTTTTTTCTTCAATCATTTTTATGGTATCAAGATAATCTTTCTCAACCTGACTTAAAGTTTTTTGCTGATATTTTTTGTATTCTTCAGTGGCTTTGTCAATTGCCTGAGCGTGTGAAACACTGCCCGCACCTATGAGCAACTGTTCACCTGACATTGTAAGAATTCTGTCTAAATGCTCCGACCAATCCTTCATTGTCATTGTCTGCTCACGCTCAGCCTGTCTTTCGGCAAAATCAAGATAACCGGAAACTAACTGCCCGAGGGAGCGAAGTTCTTTTTCATCAAGATAATTTTTGGCAATCTTTACATCGCTTAAATGAGGTCTGCTTCCTTTAAATGAAGTAAGTCCCATAAATTCTTTTTCGCTGTCGGCACGGTTGTATATAACCTCTGCGGCTGTTTGACCGTGAACGGCATAATGAATTTTATTCTGCACCTTTTTAAAAAAGTCAATTGAAATTTCTGCTTTCGGGTCATAATCAATGCTTGTGGCATAGATATCCAAAATCTGACGATAAAAAACTTTTTCGGAAGCACGGATATCACGGATTCTTTCCAAAAGCTCTTTGAAATATCCACCGCCACCTAAAGCTTTAAGTCGTTCATCATCCATCGTGAAGCCTTTGCGGATATATTCATTAAGCCTTCTGGTAGCCCACTGTCTGAACTGAACTCCACGCTGAGATTTCACACGGTAACCGACTGAGATAATAACATCAAGATTGTAATATTCAAGTTCTCTTTCAACTTCTCTGTCACCTTCAAGTTGAACTGTTGCAAATTTTGCAACAGTTGCCGCTTGTATTAATTCTCCCTCGGCAAAAACTTTTTTTATGTGTCTTGAAATGGTAGATTTATCTCTTTCAAAAAGCGTTGCCATCTGCTCTAATGTAAGCCATACGGATTCTCCATGAAAACGGACATCAACAGAAATCTGATTATCTTCTGTTTTAAAAATCACCATTCTATTTTCTTTGTTCATAAGCTTATCCTCATTTTTAACTATAGTGAATGTAGTATAGTCAGATTAAAAAAATTATATCATACTTACGGCATAAAAACAAGTAAACATAAAACCTATTATTCACAGTTTACCAATATTTGTGGAATGAAAAACGGACACGCATATGGTAAAATCAACTTAAACTTTTTGTTCGGCAAACCAAAGGAAAGGATACATTTTCATGTTCAGACGACGATGTATAATCGCCGTACTATGTGCGGCAATTATAATAAGCGTTTTCGGTTTTTCGGCATCGGCTTCAACTTCATACCCGAAAGCGGGCAGAGTTGCAACCGCTTCGGACAGCCTGAATGTACGAAGCAGTATTGGCGGCAGCGTTATATACACCCTGCCGAAAAGCAGCTATGTAAACCTTATTTCAAAAGCTGACGGCTGGTACAGGGTTGAATATGCCGCCGGCAAATATGGCTACAGCTCAGCTGACTATATATCACCTGTCAGCTCAAGTTATGGCGCAACGGTTATAACCAGCTACGGCAGGCTGAATGTAAGAAACAGTGCAGGCGGTAAAATTACAAACTCGCTTGCAAGCGGCACAAAAGTCACGGTTATTTCCGAAAGCAACGGCTGGAGCAGAATTATTTACTACGGAACGAGCGTAGGATATGTCAGCAGCAAATATCTGTCAGTAGGAAGCTATGAAGCTGTAAGTTTAAAAGTAAGCAGCTATAAGCAGACGGATTCGCGGTGGGCAAACAAAAGAATCGGCTCAACGAAATACACTATCGGCGATATAGGCTGCACTACAACGGCACTTGCAATGACCGAAAGCTACCGCACAGGTACGACAATTTATCCCGATGCAATGTCAAAAAAACTCACCTATTCTTCAAGCGGCATGCTGTACTGGCCAAGCAACTATTCCAACACAACAAATTTTACAAACTATATGCAGACAATTTATAATCTGCTGCGTCAGGGCAAACCCGTAATTGTAGGCGCAAAAAAGGCCAACGGCAGCCAGCACTGGGTAGTGGTAACGGGTGTATACGGTGTCAATACGCTGACACCCGCCGCATTCAAAATCAACGACCCCGGGTCATCAACCCGTACAAATCTCGGACATTTCTTTACCGATTATCCGTATCTTCACAGAATAGTGTGGTACAATTAAATAATCCTTGATTTAAGCGGATTGTTTCTTTATAATAGAAGCAATCCGCTTTATTATGGAGATTATATGAAACAAAAAACTTTTAATCTTACATTAACAGCTCTTTTTTCTGTACTGATTATAATATGCTCATGGATTCAGATACCATCGGCTATCCCCTTCACGCTGCAGACCTTCGCCGTATTCCTGTCGCTTTGCCTTTTAGGCGGTAAAAACGGTTTAGCCGCAACGGCAGTTTATATTTTGCTCGGTGCAGCAGGCTTACCCGTATTTCACGGTTTTACAGGCGGCATAGGCATACTTGCAGGTAATACCGGCGGCTACATATTAGGCTTTATCCCTGCAGGGCTTATATACTGGCTTATAACAAAAAAGGCAGGCGAAAAGCCACTGACAAAAGCTCTCGCCCTGTCTGTCGGCTTAATCGCCTGCTATATCTGCGGTACGCTGTGGTACACTTTTGTTGCGGGAAACACAAACGGATTACGCGCAGTAATGCTTACATGCGTTGTGCCGTTTATAATACCCGACATTATAAAAATCATTCTTGCCGTAGCTTTAAGCCAAAGGCTGAAAAAGCATATCAGAATCAAAATCTGACGGTTATTTCACCGCTGTTAAGCGTTTTAATTTCGCCGTTACTTTCTACTACAAGTCCGCCCGAGTTATCAATTGAGATTGCGCGGGCGGTAAATTTTTGTCCGTTTATAAAGTAAGAAATATCCCTGCCGATAACTACACTTTTTTTGCGGTATTCTTCAAGCACATTTTCAGGTATGCCGCCGAATTCAAGGCTGAACAACGCGTTTGCAATTTCTGCGCAAAGTGCTGCCGTACATTCAGCTTCAACTCCCAAAGAACCTGCCGTCAATTTTATATCTTCAGGAAATTGTGTTGTTGAAAGGTTTATACCGACACCTATGATAACACTTTTGGTTGTTCCCTGCTTATAGTCGTTAACAGCTTCGCAAAGAATTCCGCAGACCTTTTTGTTTTCGGCATACAGGTCATTGACCCATTTTATTCCGACGCTTTTTCCTGTAACCTTTTCAATCGCCCTTGCAACAACAACGGAAACGCAGGTTGTAATACCGACAGCATCAGCAATGCGGCAATTTGGGTGCAGCAACACAGACATATATAGTCCTGTATTTTCGGGAGAATAAAAGCTTTTGCCGTTTCTGCCTCTGCCCGCAGTCTGTTTTTTTGCAACGGCAAGCACATGACCGGTTTCACCGCAATTAAGCTGTTGCTTTAAAAATGTGCTTGTAGAATCAATTTCATCAAAGCACACAACCTTAATATTTTTATCATCAAGTTTTTCAACAATATCGTTTTTCATAAATTCAATCCACCGTCAATTCAGCAAAAGTAAAGCGGATTACCTTTTCAAGCTCTTTTATATTCATTTCAACATGTCTGCCGATTTTACCTGCGCTGAAAATAACCGAATCATAATCGGCGGCGGTAGTATGAAAAGTAGTACGAAAAAACTTTTTCATGCCGACGGGTGAACAGCCGCCGTGAACATAACCCGTAAGCGGCAGCAAATCTTTAGCCTTAATCATATCAACCGATTTTTCACCTACAGCCTTTGCCGCTTTCTTCAAATCAAGCTCATGTTCAACAGGTATAACAAACACATAGTGATTTGCACTTTTGCCCACAGTTACAAGCGTTTTAAACACGCGGCAGTATTCAACTCCGATAATATCCGCCGCCTGAGTGCCGCTTGCCGCAACCTGTGTTTCATAGGTATGCGGTATATATTTAACCTTCTTTTGGTCAAGTATACGCATTACATTTGTTTTCTCATCCATAACTGTTCACCGCTTGTTTTTTCAGATTTGGGTTTATTATACAGTAAAATAAAGTTTTTAGCAACAGAGGAAATAACAGTTTGTCTGATTGAATGCAGAATGCAAAACGCAGAGTGCAGAACGGAGGGGCGCTTCGCTCCGATTTCAAAATGCAACCTTACAGATTGTCATCCTGAACGAAGTGAAGGATCTTTTGGCGTTTAAGATTCTTCGCTTACGCTCAGAATGACATTACTTTTTCGTTTTGCTTAAATTATATTCGGGTACAGGTGTCCCGCCGACAATTATTATCTATTAGGTTTTATT
>JAFQBE010000009.1 GCA_017416765.1 Clostridia bacterium | reverse complement strand
TCTTAATTCTTTTATTTCTTTTTCATATTGCTTGATGTGTCTGTATTTTCCGGGCATAAAAATTCCTCCTATGATAGTTATCTTAATTCTACCATAGGAGGGTGTTTTTTTCATTGTACGTTTTTTACGGTCCTGTGCAGTTATGCAATGGCAGGGGTTTATAATGTATCAAATCAAAATACTCAGTTCAGAACAATTCTATAGTCTACTGAGCCGTAGCCTGTTTTAACAGTTGCGCCGAGCGGTATTCTGACCGCGTCAACGCGCAGGTTTGCGATTTTTACAAAAACGGTATAAGACCATTCGCCGCTTTCTATTATGCCGTTTTCGTCTATTTTTACTCTGAGTATCGGATTTTTGTAGGTTAGGCTTATATCTGCTTCGTCTAAGCCGATATCAAATTGCGGAAGCTCTTTTTCAACAACGGAAATATCGCCGAGTACAGTAATTGCATGACCTACAGTGCCTGAAAACTGGTCAGCATATTTGCCGTCAGTCTGCTCCTTCATTGTCATTTCAATAACGGTGTATTTGCCGCTTTTATATGCTTTTATACTTTTGGCGTCTGATACTTTAAGGTTGCTGTAGCCGCCGGTGATGCCGTCAATTTCAATTGAGTTCTTTTCAAGCGCACTAACGAAAAACGGTGTTATCATTTCAACCAATGTGCCAAGTAAACCGTCGCCTTCGTTTACTTCAAGCTCTTTGAGTGTCATTGTCTGTACGGATTTAACATGCGGATGCGTTTTTGCGGCGGCAGCCTTATAGTATTCTATAATCTGTTCGTCGGTCCATTTTGCAGGGTCAGTTTCAACAATTTCTTCCTCTGTTGAGCTTTCCTCTTCAACAGGGTTGGTAACCTCTGTTTCATTTTCTGAGGTGGATTCATTTTCGGGAAGGGTAGTGCTGCTGTTTACAACATCAGATAATTCTTCGCTGAATTCTTCCTGCTGTGCAGTAGTTTGTTCTTCAGGCTTGTTCTCGTTACCGCAGGCTGTAAATGTAAATACCATTATAGCCGCCGTTAATAAATACAATAGCTTTTTCATGTTTTTTACTCCGTTTGTGTTGTTTATTTAAATTAGATTAACATCTATATTTTAACATAAAGCATAAATTTTTTCAATATCATACATGTTATGTTTACATAAATGAAACTTAATTTGCGGTTTATTTATGTAATTTGCTTTGTTACAATTTTGTTTATTCATTATCACATGTTGGTTTATTGTCTGCGGGTTCAATATGCTGTATAATGCAGATATCGGTACCGAAATGTAAAATAATAATACGGAGTGATAATATGGAACTCGGCAAAAAAATCAAGCAACTCAGATTAAATAAAGGTGTAACACAGGAAGCCCTTGCGAGCGATTTGGGTGTTACTTGTCAGGCTGTTTCGCGTTGGGAAAATGAAACTACAATGCCTGATATATCATTGCTGCCTGATATATCTGTATATTTTGGTGTAAGTATTGATGAGCTTTTTGAGTTTACGGAAGAATCACGCTTTGAGCGAATTCAGAATATGCTCAATGAAAAATCAGTGCTTTCCGATACGGAATTTAATAATGCAAAGGTCTTTTTAGAAAAACAATTGAACAAAGATGATAGTATTGACGCTTTAAAATTGCTGGCAGAGCTTTATACACACCGCGCAAAAGCTTCTAACACTCAAGCTGTAGAATATGCAAAGTCTGCGTTACAGTGCGGCGATACAAGTAAGGCTATGCACAACATTCTTCGTGATGCATACGGTTCGCCGCATACGGATTGGAACTACCGCAACAGACATGAGCTTATTGATTTTTATTACAACCATCTGGCAATATATCCCGATGATTTAAGGGCTTATCGCTATATGCTGCCTGCACTTGTTGCCGATGGCAGAACAGATGAAGCGAGAAGTTTGATAAATAATCTGCGAAACCGTGAAAAGCCGGAATTGATTTTTGTTTTTGATGTAATGGTGCTTCGCAGAGAAGGTAAAAAAGAGGAAAGTGAAGCGCTAATAAAAGAAATGCTTTCAAAATATGCTGACAGCTGGTATGTATGGGCAATCATTGCTGATTTTAAGGCGGAAGATTGTGAGTATGATGAGGCTGTTGAATGCTATGAAAAATCTTTTCAGCTTCAAACTGCGCCAAGGTATACTGATTCACTTGAAGCTATTGCAGATATTTATGAAATAAAGAGAGAATACTGCAAGGCAGTTGAAACTTATCAAAGAATAATTGAGCTGCTGAAAACTGATTGGAATGTGACCTTTGGTGCAACCGTAAACAAATACATCAGAAAAATTGAAATGTTAAAGGAAAGATAATAACTGAAATACTTTGTTGACTTTGTTCGAGTTTGAGTATATATTTGAAATATACAATTTTGAAGGGATGTTTTGGTATGCTTTCTTTTAAACGGCTTTTCAGTTTTGCGCTTGTGCTGGTGATGCTTTTATCTTCTGTTTCGCTTTGGGCATTTGCACAGGAGGCAGAATCGTATTATATTGATGCCATTGACGGCGATGATGAAAACAGCGGTACGGAAATTGACAGCCCCGTTAAAACAATAGGTGGTTTGAAAGAACTCAACATCGGCCCCGGAACAAAGTTTTTGTTCAGAAGGGGTGGTAAGTACGAATGTGCTGCAACGCTTACATGCAGCGGTACAAAGGAAAATCCTGTTGTTATTTCTTCCTACGGTGAAGGTGAAGATGCAGTTCTCTACACGAACGAAAAAACTGATGTGTTACGACTTTTTGACTGTTCGTATATTACCGTATCGGATTTACATATCAAAGCACCTAACGGCGGTGGTATATGGATTGATACATATAATCAGACTTCCGAAGGCATTGTTATTGAGAATGTTCTGTTTGAGGATATGCAGAATCATAAAGTTCACAGCCGTGATGATTTTCAGAACGGTGCTGCCGGAGCAAGAGCAGCTGTTATGGTTAAGGGCTTACCTGCAAAATCAAGGTATGCCGTTAATGATTTGACTATAAAAAACTGTGAGGTTTATAACTGCGGTAACGGCTTTATTATATGGGGTTCATGGAATGATGAACAGTCACCGTGGTGCGAAAATGAAGAAGATATTGACCCTGTATATAACGAGGGCTTGCTTATCAAGGATTGTTACCTGCACGAGATGGATGCCGAAGCAGTAGTTGTCGGTATGTGTGACGGTGCTCTTGTTACACATTGCAGAGCGATTAACTGCTGCCAGGGTGAAGGCGTGGACGAAAACGGTGAAATTGAGTATTTTACTGCGGCTATGTGGTTTTGGGGCAGTGAAAACAGCACCATTCAGTTCTGCGAAATAGCCGGTCAGAAAAATATAGGCGACGGCATGGCTGTTGACTTCGATTCACACACCAATAACTGCACCTATCAGTATATCTATTCGCACGATAATATGCGCTTTATGTGTAACTGTCCCAATTACAGCGGTCACCACAATAATACAGTTCGCTACTGCCTTTCCGTTAATGATAACGGCGGTCGCTCAACAACCGCAGTAGGTAAACAGGGTGAGCACGGCTTTAAATTCTATAACAACACCATTATAAATTGCGGCGAATTCCAGATTATGAATCTGTACGATGCAGTTATTGCAAACAATATCATCATTCCCGAAACCGGTAAAACTATAGCTTATAACCTTGAACCGAGCCGCAATAACATTTTTAAAAACAACTGCTACTATGATGTTATGACTCCGCTTGTTGATTTAGGAGCAATGAATACAGTTCCCGGCTTTGCAGGGGAAGATTACGAAGAATTTATGAGCTTTGTCCTTTCTTCCGATTCGCCGCTTATCGGTGCAGGTGCGGCAGTCGAGGGTGATGACAGCCAAACCGATTTTTACGGTAACAAAATAACAAGCCGTAACATTGGCTGCTATGGCGGCGAAGGTGTAGATGCAGAATACAAAGCTGAAACATTCCTTGAAAAAATTATCAGAACAATAAGAAATATTTTTGAAACAGTCAAGCACGAAATTGAAGTAATAATTGAAGATCTTTAACATATTAATGCCGCAAGCCAAAAACAGCTTGCGGCATTTTTCAGTTATTGTTTTTGTTTATTCGTTTGCGTATAAGCAGGCTTGAAAGCTTTTGCCAGTTAAAGGGGATAAGAGGATAAAGATAACATCTGCCGGTAATTGTTGGGTTAAACGAAATCAGCAGAATTATTATTACCATGCCTGCGATAAAGCCCCACAGGTTAAAAAGTGCAACAAGCACAGTCAGCATCATACGGCATAGCTTGAAAGCATAGCCGAGTTCAAAGCTCGGCTGTGTGAAATTGGTAATGCCCACAAAAGCCATATACAGCACTACTTCCGAAGAAAGCCAGCCTGACTGTACTGCAAATTCGCCGAGGACAAGTGCGCCGACAACGCTTAACGAGTTGCTCAGTGCAGAGGGTGTATTGAGCGAAGCAAGCTTGAGCGCATCGATAATAATTTCAACTATGAGCAGCTGTGCAAAAGGCGGTATCAGGTATTCGTCCTGTATTTTTATAAATTCGAGCCATGGCGGTATTACCTGTTCGTTCTGAATAAGTAATAGCCAAATGGGGGTTAAAAGCAGAGTTAATGCAAAAATAATCATGCGTATTATACGCAGGTATGAACCTATAAGCGGTGGAAAATAATAGTCGTTTGCGTCTTGCAAAAAGTCAAAAATACCTGTCGGAACTATCATGGCGGAGGGGGAGTTATCAACAAGTATAACTATATTTCCTTCGTTTATGCTTGCGGCAGCAGCATCGGGTCTTTCGGTATAGCGTACTTTAGGAAACGGATTAAAATGCTGTTTTTTCAGCAGTGCTTCCGCAAGAGTTGCCTGACCCATTGACAGATTTTTTATTTTAATATTGCTGATTTTTTCTCGTATTTGGTTTAGTACATTTTTATCAACCTTGTCGGCAATGTAGCAGATTACCGTATCTGTGTGAGAACTTGTGCCGATATTCATGTATTCAACAGTCAGCTGCGGGTTGCGCAAACGTCTGCGGATGAGAGCGGTGTTGAATATCATCGTTTCGGTAAAGCCGTCATGTGCACCGCGCAGTACCTTGTCATTTTCCGGTTCGCCAACACTTCTTGCAGGGTAGGTTCGGGCATCTATTATTATTGCCTGTTCATATCCTTCAACAATTAAACACAGCGCACCTGAAAGCACAAAGGTTGTTGCCGTTTCAAGGCTGCCGCTTACATCTGTTTCAATGTAGCTTATAAAGTGGTTTGCAAAGCTTCTTGCGTCCTTTGCTTGCGCCGTTTTTTCGGGGGTAAGTGCTTGTAAGGACTGTATAACCTTTACCATTGAATCGTCTTTAACAAGCCCGTCTACAAAATATACGCGTGCGGTTTTTTCGGCAAAGAAGAAATCGCGGCACACTATATCAAAGCTTTCTTTGACGCGCAAAGCGTTATCAAGCAGTTCAATATTCTTTTTATATTCTTTTGTGAAATCCTGCGGCAAAAAATCACATCCTAAAAGTAGTCATTATGATTATTGCCGCAGGGTTATTTTTTATTCATCGGTACTGGTTATACAAATTTACAATTGCATTCCATGTGAGCGGACCTACAGCGCCGCTGGGATTCTGACCGATCAACCGCTGTATCTGTCGAACAGCTTCCTGGGTTCCGGGTCCGAAAACGCCGTCTACAATTACGCTTGGAACGGACGGATTATATTCAGCAATTGTATTTATGAAGGTCTGCAGCTGTTCAACTACCTTGCCGGTGGCACCTGTTGTTACAAAATAGCCCGGATAGAGCAGCGAGGAATAGCTCCTGTATTCATCTGGCAAGGCACGCAGTATTGCGTCATACTGGTCCTGTAAAGCGTACCAGGTCTGCCTGCCGACTATTCCGTCCTGCGGCAAACCGAATTGCCGCTGAAACGCAAGTACGGCATTTCGTGTTTCTTCGCCGAAAACGGAGTCAATAGTTATGTCGGGTATCGTGTCATAAAATGAAGCTATAAAATCAAGGTAATACTGCAGCGTTGCAATATCCTGTCCGCTGTCACCAAGCTGTAAAAGGGTGCGGAACTGCCTTTGTGCTTCGCTTATTGTTATGCCTTCCGAATAAAGCTCAGACAAATCCTTTACACCGCCGTAAATCTGTTTTATTTTATACCATGTTCCTTTGCCTACCTGACCGTCGGGTGTAAGGCTGAATATTTCCTGAAAGCGTTGTACCGCACGGCGTGTAGGCTCATCGTATACTGCATTTATTTCGGGGATTTTGGGTATGGAAGGGTAGTTTGCGGAAATTCTGTTTAATTGTTGCTGTATAGTGCGTACATCTTCACCCGATGAGCCGAGCCGTAAAATAATTCCGGGATATGACGGGATATTTGCTGATATAGGGGCATTCTGAACAATGTTTATATCGTCGCCGTAATAATATTGCAGTATTTCGTAGGGTATAAGTCCGCGTTCAGCAAGCGATACCGTTCCCCATTGTGAAAGTCCGTCGCAGGTTACGGTAGTGCCGTTGCAATAGGCTGTAAAATACGGCTGAACCTGATTGCCTTTGGTTACATAATCGTTGAAAATTTCATCAACAATCCTGCTTATATTTTCGAATATTTCGCGGTTGTTAATGAATTTCTGGTCGTATTGGGTTGAAGATGTAATATCAAAATTATACCCTCTGCTACGGTAGTATTCCGTATAATATCGGTTCAAAGCAAAAGTAATAATGGCATAAATATTTGCTCTTAATGCGCTTTCAGGCCATGTAGGATATATTTCACTCGATGCAACATTTTTAATATAATCTGAAAAAGGGAGAGTTACATTCTGTGCCGCCGCTGACGGCGCACCGAGATGTACGGTTATCGTTTCCGGTATTGTAGGTACAGCCATTTTTCTCCTCCTTAAAACCGCGGTTCGTCTTCGGCTACAGTCTGTGACGAACCTATGTTGCTTAACGGGAGCATAACAACCGGCTGTAGTGATTCAATTGAATCAAATATCGGAACATTTTCATAAATCTGCGTGACAAATCTTGGGTGAGTAACAATTACCTTGTATGTTGAATAAGGAATTTCGCCGCCAGCGGTAAGCGAAAGGGATTTATCTTTGGTAGGCAGAACAATGTTCTGTGCTACACCGTCAATATCGGTATACATTTCCGAAAAAACATGGTTGCCTGCGTTGAATTCCTTCAGTACGGTTACTTTTGCATTCTGTATGGGGAATACCTGTTTTGATGCGTATGCCTGCACGCGCAGTTTACCGCTTCTTCTGTTGTCTGCAATAAAATCTTCGTAGCTGTTGTAGGCTTTACCGCTGTTTCTTATATTGTCCGTATCGGGTTCGGGGTTGTAGTTTGAGGGGGGAGAGTCAATAACTTCGTTCCCGTCATATTCTTCGGGCATGGGTCTGTTGCTTACATATGCTTCGTTATAAATTTTCTTCTGCTTTATTTCTTCATTGTCATCATTTCTTATATTGTAACGGTTTCCGTTTTTTTCTGCGTATTTCATTAATTCGCGTCGGTATTCTTCTATCTTCTTTTCAAAGCTGTCCAAAACAATCACTCCTTATTATTGCTGTAATCATTATATGTTTCAGCCTGTGGTTGTGATAACTTTTGGCAAGAATTTGTTAAGAATAAGGTGAATTTGTTAAATTTAAAAAACTACTTTTTATTTTTAATATTATGTGTTATAATATCAGTTAATTTATTTTGGAGTATTGTTTGAAAGGTTGATTTTTTATGAAAATACTTATGGTAGGTTCGGGCGGTCGCGAACACGCACTTGTTAAAAAGCTTCTTGAAAGTGAAAAGGTTACAAGTGTAATCTGTGCACCGGGTAACGCAGGTATATCCTGCGATGCTGAATGCTTTAATGTTGCTGCAACTGATATTGACGGTATGCTTGCCCTTGCAAAGGAACAGCAGGTCGATTTCGTGTTTGTTGCACCCGATGACCCGCTTGCACTCGGTATGGTTGATGTAATGCAAGCCAACGGCTTCAAGTGCTTCGGTCCTTCTGCACTTGCCGCAAGAATTGAAAGCAGTAAGGTCTTTTCAAAAAAACTTATGAAAAAATACGGCATTCCCACAGCCGCATACGAAGTTTTCTCCGATGCTGCACAGGCTGTTACATATATTAAAGAACAGAATAAGTTCCCTGTTGTTGTCAAGGCGGACGGTCTTGCACTCGGTAAGGGTGTAATTATTGCCGAAGATATGCAGCAGGCAGAAGATGCCGTAAAATCAATTATGGAAGATAAGGTTTTCGGTGCGTCCGGCAATAATATTGTTGTTGAAGAGTTCCTTACCGGTCCGGAGGTTTCCGTTCTTTCTTTTGCAGACGGTAAAACTGTTGTTCCGATGGTTTCTTCCATGGACCATAAGCGTGCGCTTGACGGCGATAAAGGCCTCAACACAGGCGGTATGGGTACGGTTGCTCCCAACCCCTATTACACACAGGCTGTTGCCGAGGAATGTATGAAAACTATTTTTGAGCCCACAATTAAAGCAATGGCGGCAGAGGGCTGTCCGTTCAAGGGCTGCCTGTATTTCGGTCTTATGCTGACCCCTGACGGACCCAAGGTTATTGAATATAATTCACGCTTTGGCGATCCCGAAACTCAGGTTGTACTGCCACTGCTTGAAACACCGCTTGCAGATATTATTGAAGCAGTTGCAGATGAAAAGCTTGACGAAATTAATGTTGAATTTGCAAACGAAGCCTGTGCCTGCGTAATTATGGCATCGGGCGGCTATCCGGGTTCATATAATAAGGGTATTGAAATTACAGGTCTTGACGAAAAGGGCAATGCCGAAGGTGCTACGGTATACCATGCAGGTACAAAATATATTGAAGGCAGCTTTGCAACTAACGGCGGACGCGTTCTCGGCGTAACAGCAAGGGCTGAAAACCTTGAAAAGGCACTTGAAAAGGCATATAACGCTACAGAAAAAATATACTTTGAAGGTGCGCACAAGCGTAATGATATAGGAAAAAGGGCTCTTGAAGCTTTAAAATAAATTTTTATTTTTAGGGAGGTATAGGTAAATGAAAAACAGGAAAAAAACAGCGAAGGTTGCGGTTTCGCTTGTTTTGGTTGTTGCACTTATTGCAGCAGGCTGTATTTACATCGTTAAAAAGAACGAAGCGGAAAAATACAAGGCTGTTGTTATGGAGGTAACAACTGACAGCATCACACAGACCCTTTCAACAACAGGTACTGTCGAATCAACGAATACGGGGGAATTCTTGATTTACGGCGGTGTTGTTCCGAAAGAGGTCCATGTAAAACTTGGTGACAAGGTTGAAAAAGGTCAGCTTCTTGCAACCTTTGAACCGTCATCGCTCAACAGTATTGTTTCATCGGTACAGAGTGAATACGATACTGCAAAAATCAATTATCACAATTCTATTTCTTCAGCAAAAGAAGCTGCGGCAAAAATTCCAGCACTTGATTTGCAGATAAGTGAGCTTGAAGCGCAGGTTGCCGAGCTTACAAAAGCAGCTGAAGCTGCCGGTACAGAAGTACAGGCGGAAGAAAATGTTCCGTCATGGATTGATTCAATCGACTACGATACTCTCACCAAAATACTCGGCCATTCCAAAGAAGAGCTTCGCAGCTTCTTCATCCGTATGTCGAAGGGCGGTACAAGCAGAACAACAATAAGCGATATTGTTGAAAGCCTTAAATCTGCAGCCAGCTTTGATATTTCTTCGGTAATGGGTTCTTCACCTGAAGAAACCGAGCTTATGAGCGCAAAGCTGAATCTTTTAAGCCTTAAAGCGCAGAAAACTCTGCTTGAAACTCAGTCACAGAATGTATTGGAATCCACCTATAAATCGTTGATGGATTCCGCAAAAACGAAGCTTGATTCAGCTAAGGCTGCCGTAAATAAGCTTGCAAAAGGCTGGTATGCCGAAGGTGACGGAATTGTCAGCGCGCTTAATATTGCTGCGGGTCAGGCTTTTGTGCCTGTTTCTGCTTCGCAGGGCATGGATATGAATGCTGTTCTCGGTATGCTTTCAGGCGGCGGCTCAGCGGATTTGTCCGGTATGCTTTCTTCCCTTATGGGTTTGGGTGACAGCGCAAGTATAGGTATGTCAGTTGAGTATTATGACAGCTTTGTTGCTTCCTTTGCTCTCGGTAAAGCTGACATACTTGATGTAAAACTCGGCAAGGAAGCTAAAATCACTTCACTCGGCAGAGAGTTTGAGGGTGAAATAATTTATGTCAGCCCCGTTGCTACAGCTACATCGGGTCTTGATATCTCAAATATGCTCAGCAGCATGACAGGCACTTCATCTTCAGGTTCAAACTCCATTCCTGCAAAGGTTCTGATTAAAGAACCCGATGAAAGCATTATCATAGGTATTGATGTAAATATTGATATAGTTGTTGATACGGTTGAAAACGCTGTTGTTGTTCCGATTGAAGCGGTTGAAACAAGCGCGGCAGGCAACTTTATTTACAAGTATGATGAAGAAACCGAAACCGTTTCCCGTGTTGAGGTTGAACTTGGTCTTGCTTCCGATACACAGTATCAGATTGTTTCCGGCTGTGAAGCAGGCGAAAAGATTGTTCAGAATCAATCTACCGCTCTTCAGGAAATAGCGCAGGAAGGCAAAAAGGTAGCGGCTACACCCTATGAAAATGAAACGGCTGTTTAAAAGGGTGTGAGCGTATGAATATTATTGAAAATATCCGTATTGCCGTATTCAGCATTAAAACCAACCTTACGCGTTCCTTGCTCACTATGCTCGGTATTATTATCGGTGTTGCTTCGGTTATAGCCATTGTTACAGTCGGCAACGGTGGGCGGGATTACATTGTCGGCATGATTGAATCTATGGGTTCAAACATGGTAAGCATTAATGTAACCGTTGATATTGCATCGAAAAACGATTATATAACCGATGATGATATCAAAGCCATAAAGCAGCTCGACAGTATAGAATCCGTAACACCCATGGCATTTAACATGGCGGCTTGTTCAACCGAATCTGAAGAGGGTATAGCCATGCTTATGGCGGGTACGACTGACCTTAAGTATATAATGAATGCCCAGATGATGTATGGCAGATTTTACAGCGAGGATGACTGTACTGCTGCACGCTATGTTGCAGTTATTGATAATGTAAGCGCCTATACACTTTTCGGCTATGAAAACTGTGTAGGTGAAAAAATCAATATAAGCTATAACGGCAATACCGTAGCTTTTAAAATTATCGGTGTTGGCGACAGTACGGCAATGACTAACCTTGATACGGAGTCAATGTCCACGATGATGGAATCGTCAAGCATGATGGGTACTATGGTTTCCGTTATGATTCCCGCCACAACCTTTAACGAGTTTTACGGTCAGAGCGGCAGCTATCAGATGCTTTATCTCACCGCTAAGGACGATAAGTTCCTTGACAGTGCCGGTGCAACCGCAGTCAATGTGCTTGAAGCACGCCATTCCAACGGCGGTAGCGGTATGTACAAGGCTACCAACATGGCAACCTTTATTGAGCTTATTGATACAGTTATCAATGTGTTTACTGCATTTATTGCGGCTGTAGGTGCAATTTCGCTTGTGGTAGGCGGTATAGGCGTTATGAATATAATGCTTGTTTCCGTTACGGAACGAACACGCGAAATAGGTATAAGAAAATCGCTTGGTGCAAAAACCTCAACAATCATGTTCCAGTTCCTTACAGAATCGGTAATTCTATGTTGCATAGGCGGTACTATAGGGCTTGTGCTGGGTGTTACGGGCGCACTTCTGGTAGCGTCATATGTCAATGTTCCGATTGAAGTCAAGTTTTCAACTATCCTTCTTGCGGTCGGCTTTTCAAGTGCCATCGGTATATTCTTCGGCATATATCCTGCACGCAGAGCCGCTAAAATGCAGCCGATTGAAGCACTCAGACGAGATTAAGATATTTGCGGAGAATTCATAAATGTTTTTTGAAGTTTCTCATGAAGTGTTAGGTTTTATGTATAAAGCTAAACTTGAAAACGGCGTAGTTATCTACGCTTTCGATGACGGAACGGCATCAGGAGACGATGGCGGAAAATACCGTGTGGTTACACATCTTGATGAAAATGATGAGGTTTTAACCGACGGTTGGGAAAAAACAGAATAAAAATATTGGGCTGTTACTCTGTACGGGTAACAGCCCAATTTAATATTAAAGTGAAGCCAGCGCTTTATAATTATCTTTAAGCGCGGGATAAACGGAAGAATATACGCTGTGGTAGGCGTGATATTCTTTGGTGTTTTCAGCGTTCGGTTTTGTTGAATTATCGTCTGTTTCAACCATGACCGAGCAGGCTGTTTTAACATCGGGATAAATTTCTGCGCCAACAGCCGCAAGTATTGCAACGCCGAGTGCGGGTGCTTCTGCAGATTTGGATGTTTCAACAGGCATGTCAAAGGTATCACAAATCATGCCCTTCCATATCTTGCTTCTTGCACCGCCGCCGCAAAGCAGCATGGCCTTGGGCGAAATATTCATTTCTTTAAGCACAAGCAGGCAATCGTAAAGCGAATAGGTAACACCCTCAAGTATTGCTCGTATAAAGTGTGCCTTGGTGTGAATTGCGGAAAGACCGAAGAATACGCCTCTGCAATCGGGGTCAAGGTGCGGTGTTCGTTCACCCATAAGGTAGGGGAGGTACAGCAGCTTGTCACAGCCGATTTTTATTTCAGCTGCCATTGCATCGGTTAACTGATAAACATCTTTACCTTGCTTTTCTGCTTCTTGCTTTTCTTCGTAACAGAAGTTGTTTTTGAACCACTGCATTGAAAGTCCCGCACCCTGGGTTACACCCATTACATGCCATGCACCGGGTACGGCACAGCAGAAGGTGTGTACTCTGCCTGCAGGGTCGATAACAGGGGAGTCTGTATGCGCAAAAACAACACCTGAAGTACCTATAGTTGTGAAAGCTTTACCTTCTTCAACAACACCCATGCCTACTGCGGCTGCGGCATTGTCGCCGGCACCGCCTACAACGGCTGTTTTTGTTGAAAGTCCTGTTTTTGCTGCAGCATCTTCGTTTATGTAGCCGGTAATTTCGGGGGATTCGTATACCTTGGGAAGATATTCTTCTTTAATTCCTACAGCCTCAATCATAACAGGTGACCAACGCCTTTCCGGAACATTTAACAGCTGCATACCCGAAGCATCGGAAACCTCGGTTGCAAAGTCACCTGTAAGTCTGAATCTTAAATAATCTTTAGGCAAGAGAATGTGTCTGCACTTTTCAAAAATTTCGGGCTCATTGTTTTTTACCCAAAGTATTTTAGAAGCAGTAAAGCCTGTCAGCGCAGGGTTTGCCGTCTTTTTAATAAGTGATTCTCTGCCAACCTTTTCGGTCAGTTCTTCACATTCTTTGCCGGTTCTTTGGTCACACCAAAGTATAGCAGAGCGTAGTACATTACAGCTCTCATCAAGCATTGTCAGTCCGTGCATCTGACCCGAAATACCGAGCGAAACAATATCCTCGTTATTTACACCGGATTTTTCAACAACACTTTTAATTGTGTTGATTGCCGCAGCATACCAGTCATCGGGGTTCTGCTCTGCCCAGCCGTTGTAGGGCTGTTGCATTTCGTATTCTTGCGAGGCTGAAGCTATTATAGTGCCTTTTTCATCAAAAAGTACTGTTTTTGTGGCTGATGTGCCAAGGTCAATACCTAAAACATATCTCATAATTATTCACCAAACATTATGCTGTTTACAACTGTCTGCAGGTGTTCCTGCTTGCCTGAGCCGGGGTCTGCGCATTTGCCGAGCTTGCAAGCATAATCAAACAGCTCTTCAAGGCTTGCTTCACCGTCAATAATCTTTTTACCGATGCCGCTGTTGAAGCTGGAATAACGCTGCGCCTTGAATTCATCAAGCCTGCCGTCCTCAATAATAGCGGCAGCCTTCATAAGACCGAGTGCGAATGTATCCATACCGAGGATGAATGCTTCAACCATGTCTTCTGCGGTGTTGCTGGGTCTGCGGTTTTTAGCGTCAAAGTTTAAGCCGCCGTTACCGAGACCGCCTGCTTTAAGCACTTCATACATACACATTGTTGCTGAATAAACATCAAAGGGGAATTCGTCAGTGTCCCAGCCGAGTACAGGGTCACCCTGGTTGGCATCAATTGAGCCAAGCATACCGTTAATAGCAGAAATGCGAAGCTCATGCTCAAAGGTGTGTGCGGCAAGGAGTGCGTGGTTAGCTTCAATGTTCATCTTGAAATCCTTGTCAAGTCCGTACTGACGAAGGAAGCCGATTGCTGTAGCGGCGTCAAAATCGTACTGGTGCTTCATAGGCTCCTTCGGCTTGGGCTCAATGTAAAAATCGCCTTCAAAGCCAATGCTTCTGCCGTATTCAACAGCCATTTTCATAAGTCTTGCAATGTTTTCCTGCTCAAACTTAACATCGGTGTTAAGAAGAGTTTCGTAGCCTTCTCTGCCGCCCCAGAATACATAGCCTTTACCACCGAGCTTAACGGTAAGGTCAAGAGCCTTTTTAATCTGTGCAGCTGCAAAGCAGTAAACCTCTGCGGAGTTTGTACTGCCTGCACCGTTCATGAAACGGGGGTTAGAGAACATATTTGCAGTACCCCAAAGGCATTTGATGCCTGTTTCGTTCATTTTTTCAAGTATATAGTCGGTGATTTCATCAAGTCTGCGGTTGGTTTCGTTGAGGTCATCTGCTTCGGGAACAAGGTCAACATCGTGGAAGCAGAAATATTCAATACCGAGCTTGCTCATGAATTCAAAGCCTGCATCAACCTTTGCTTTTGCGTGTTCCATTGTTGCCTTTTCAGCGCCGAAGGATTTGTCTGCCGTATCTCGGCCGAACATATCTGTGCCGGCTGCACCAAGGTTGTGCCACCATGCCATAGCGAAGGGCAGATGCTCCTTCATGGGTTTGCCCATTATTACTTTTTCAGCATCGTAAAATTTGAATGAAAACGGATTTTTGGATTTTGAACCTTCGTATTTAACTTTTTCAATAAAATCAAAATACATTTTAAATCTCTCCTTACAAAGATAGAAATACATTTACATAATAAACCGATATTAAAAAATATACAAGAGTTTTATGGTAATAATTGAAAATTAATCTGTTTTCTGCTATAACAAAATAAAGAGGTGGTAACCTTGACCGAAATACAAAAAAATCTTTGTGCTATGCAGGATTTGAAATATAAAGCATTTCATTCAAAGCTCATTCCGAATATTAAGCCGGAGCTTGTAATCGGTGTGCGTACACCTGAATTGCGTAAATTTTCCAGAACTCTGAACAGTGATGAAGCAAAAAATTTCATGTCAGAACTTCCGCACAGATACTACGAAGAAAATAATCTTCATGCATTTTTAATTGAACAAATTAAAGACTTTGATGAATGTGTGTCTGCTTTAAATGACTTTCTGCCCTTTGTTGATAACTGGGCAACCTGCGATATGATGCGCCCGAAAATACTTAAAACCAATCTGCCGCAGCTTTTTGAACAAATTAAATTATGGATTAACTCTACAGATACATATACGGTGCGTTTCGGACTTGAGATGCTGATGTGCTATTACCTTGATGATGAATTTAAGACGGAGTACTTAGACCTTGCTGCAAGTGTCAGTAGCGAAGAATATTATGTTAAAATGATGATCGCATGGTTTTTTGCAACCGCACTTGCAAAGCAGTATGATTCAGCTATTGATTTTATTGTAAATAACCGCCTTGATAAATGGGTACATAACAAAGCAATTCAGAAAGCGGTTGAAAGCTACAGAATTACCAAAGAGCAAAAAGATTATTTAAAATCATTAAAAATTAAAGGTGAACAATAATGAAAAATAAAACAAAAAAGAAAAGCATTTCATGGCAGAAGTTTATTAGTATGGCTTGTATGGTGCTGCTTGGTGTTGCTTTAGGCTATGTTTTAGGTTATACAACAGTAGATATTCTTGATATGGCTGCGGTTGGTGAAACTGTAACGGGTTCTGGTCTTATTCGTACTTGGATATTTGTACCGGTTGTTTTGTGCGTTTCAATTGTTTTTCAAACTATTCTGCATGAAGCAGGTCACCTTGTTTTCGGTTTGCTTTCAGGCTATAAGTTAAGTTCATTTCGTATTTTCAGCCTTATGTGGGTGAAAGAAAATGAAAAAATTGCGTTGAAGCGTTACAGCTTGG
This sequence comes from Clostridia bacterium, assembly GCA_017416765.1. GTDB lineage: Bacteria > Bacillota > Clostridia > Oscillospirales > Acutalibacteraceae > UBA8612. Next base: position 11,196 of record JAFQBE010000009.1, on the reverse strand, counting down.
CGGGTACTGTAGGACAATGCCTTATGTCTCCGCCTGATATGGTAAACGGCAAAATACCGTTTGTTTTGTTTAATCTCGGCGGTGTGATTGTGAATATTGTTTCAGGTATAGTTTTTCTGCTGCTTCACTTTGTCTTAAAAGGGTTCGGGTATGTATCGGCTGTTATGCTTGTGTTTTCTTTTGCCGGCTTTGTAATGGCTTTAATGAACGGTCTGCCTATGAATACAGGTACGGTAAGTAATGACGGTTACAATACTGTTTCAATTAAAGGGAATAAAGCTGCAATGCGTTCCTTCTGGATTCAGATGAAAATAACGGAGCAGCTTTCAAAGGGAATACGCATCAAAGATATGCCTGCTCAATGGTTTGCTGTTCCTTCGGATGAAGATATGAAAAACGGTATGGCTTCGGTTATGGGGGTTTTTGCGTGCAACCGCCTGATTGATGAACTCAGATTTACTGAAGCAGACAAGCTGATGGCTCATATTCTTGAAATTGACAGCGGTATTATAGCTTTACACAGAAATTTGCTGCTTTGTGACAGGGCTTATGTTGAAATGATTGGTGAAAACAGGAATGAAGTGCTGAACGGTATTTTAACAAAAGATGTATGGAAATTAATCAGAAATATGAAAAAATTCCCTACGGTATTACGCACAGAGTATGTGTATTCGCTTCTTGTTTTGAAAGACAGCAAAAAAGCTGAAAAAATTAAAAGGAATTTTGAGAAAATTGCGCTTAAATATCCTTATCCGCAGGATATAGAAGCAGAAAGAGAGCTGATGGCTATTTCAGAGCAAAAGTCAGTTTGATTGATAGAATCGCTGTTTATTCTACGGTATATGTGCATTTTTATAAAAAATTTTTTGCTCAACAAAAAACGAGCAAACAAGAGTAAATGAGAGATATTGCAAGAAAAACAGAGTATATCAAAATTCGGTTCGGGTTTGCGCTGAAAATCTGCGAAATTTTTTGAAAAAATTGTTGACATTTGCCGTTTTTCGCTCTATATTAATCTTATTTATTAATGAATTTTTCAGAGAGGGGCTGCATAATTGGAAAACAACGTTATTATTGATCTGAAAAATATATCCGTTTCATATGACGGAGAACCAATACTTAAAAATCTGAATCTCTATATCCGTGATAAGGAATTCATAACCTTTCTCGGTCCTTCGGGCTGCGGCAAAACAACCACCCTTCGTGTTATTGCCGGCTTTATTGAGCCTGACGGCGGAGATGTCATTTTTGATAATAAAAGAATCAATGGTGTACCGCCGCACAAAAGGCAGGTTAACACCATTTTTCAGCGTTATGCGCTTTTTCCTCACCTCAATGTTTACGAAAACATTGCCTTCGGTTTAAGGCTTAAAAAGGTAAGCAACAAGGAGATTAAGCAGACCGTTACGGATATGCTTGCCCTTGTAAATCTGCGCGGTTTTGAAAAGCGCAATATTCAATCGCTTTCGGGCGGTCAGCAGCAGCGTGTTGCAATTGCGCGCGCGCTTGCAGTTAAGCCCCGCGTTCTTTTGCTTGATGAGCCGCTCGGTGCGCTTGACCTTAAACTGCGTAAGGATATGCAGGTTGAGCTTAAAAACATTCAGCAGCGCCTTGGCATTACCTTTATTTATGTTACGCACGACCAGGAAGAAGCCCTTTCCATGTCTGACACTATTGTTGTTATGGACAGCGGCGTTATTCAGCAGATCGGTACACCGCTTGATATTTATAACGAGCCTAAAAATGCCTTTGTAGCTGACTTTATCGGTGAAAGTAATATTCTTGACGGTGTAATGCTTGATGACTGCCTTGTTGAATTTTCAGGTCACCGCTTTGAATGTCTTGACAAGGGCTTTGCCAAAAACGAGGCTGTCGATGTTGTTGTCCGTCCAGAGGATGTTGATGTTGTTGAGCCTGAAAAGGGTATGCTTTGCGGTGTTGTTACCTCTGTTACCTTCAAAGGTGTTCATTTTGAAATAATAGTCGATATCGGCGGTTTTAAGTGGATGATTCAGACTACCGATTATCAGCCTGAGGGCGCGAAAATCGGTCTGTTTATCGAGCCTGATGCAATTCATATTATGAAAAAATCGGAGTATTCCGGTATTTACGGCGACTACAGCTCCTTCAGCGAAGAGTTTGATGAGCTTTCTGACCCTGAGGAGGTGGAGGATGAATGAGCAGCCGTTCATTAAAAGCCAAGCTTGTTGCTTCTCCGTATATTGTTTGGTCAGCCCTTTTTGTAATAGCTCCGCTGATTTTTGTTGCTTATTACGCTTTTACCGATTCAAGCGGTGCATTTTCGCTTGAAAACATTTCCGAATTGAGCAAGTACACAACAACCTTTCTGCGTTCAATATGGTTTGGTATAGTGGCTACACTTATCTGCCTTGTTATTGCTTTTCCGCTTGCGTATTTCATTTCGCAGAAAACGGAAAAGGTTCAGCGTACATTGGTGTTGCTTGTTATGCTTCCCATGTGGATGAGCTTTCTTATACGCACCTATTCATGGATGGCTTTATTGCAGGATACAGGTATCATTAACTCTTTTTTGATGAAAATCGGCATTGACCCCATTCATATGATTAATACGCAGGGTGCTGTTATACTCGGTATGGTTTATAATTTCCTGCCGTTTATGATTACGCCTATTTATTCTGTTATGGCAAAGCTTGACCACAGTATGATTGAAGCGTGTCAGGACCTTGGCGGTAACCGCCTTACCTGTGTGCGTAAATGTATAATACCTATGAGTATGCCCGGTGTGGTGTCGGGTATTACAATGGTTTTTGTTCCGTCAGTCAGTACCTTCTATATTTCTCAAAAGCTCGGCGGCGGTTCATTTGACCTTATAGGTGATGTTATTGAGAGGCAGTTTCAGCAGTCCTACAACTATAATCTCGGTGCGGCAATTTCGTTTGTGCTGATGATTCTCATCCTTATATGTATGGCGGTTATGAACCGCTTTACAGGTGACGAGGAGATGGCGATATGAAAATTGCATCAAAGATTTATATTTTTCTTGTTTTCGCTTTTCTTTACGCACCTATTTTTGTTCTTATTCTTTTTTCTTTCAATTCCACAAGCAGTACAAGCGTTTTCAGCGGCTTTTCACTTGAATGGTACAAAGCCATTCTTGAAGATGAGGCAACTTTAAAAGCACTTTACAATACTGTTATTCTTGCGGTTTGCTCATCGCTTATCGCAACGGTGCTTGGCACTGCTTCCGCTGTAGGCATTGACCGTTTTAAAAAGGGTCCTATTCGTTCAGGCGTTATGGCTGTAACCAATATTCCGATGATGAACCCTGAAATAGTAACCGGTATTTCTATGATGCTGCTTTTCGTTTTTGTTGGCAGAATGATTAAAACCGATTCTGTTTTAGGCTTCGGTACTTTGCTTATTGCCCATGTTACCTTCAGCCTGCCGTATGTTATTCTCAATGTACTTCCAAAACTCAGGCAGACTGACCGCAACCTTGCCGAGGCCGCGCAGGATTTGGGCTGTAAGCCTGTGGCAGCATTTTTTAAGGTTGTACTGCCGTCAATTATGCCCGGCATACTTACCGGTATGATTATGGCGTTTACTTTGTCGCTTGACGATTTCATTATCAGCTATTTTACAAGCGGACCCGGCTTTCAGACGCTTCCCATTGCAATTTTCTCAATGACCAAAAAGCGTGTCAAGCCTGATATGTATGCCTTATCTGCTCTTATTTTTGTGAGCATTCTTGTTTTACTTATTCTTTATAATCTTGCGCAGGCAAAGAGTGAGGACAAAACAAAGAAAAAGAAATAAATTCTTTTCCGTAAAGGGGGAATTGTTTTGAAGAAAATATCTGCAATTGTTTTTAGTGCATTTATTCTTGTGTCTTCAGCCTTGTGTGCTTTTGCCGCAGCACCCGATGAAATAGCTGCCCTCAAGGGTACAACGCTTTATGTTTATAACTGGGGCGAGTATATTTCCGATGGCGCAGACGACACACTTGATGTTAACAAGGCTTTTGAAGAAAAATACGGTATAAATGTAGTTTACGATACCTTTGATAATAACGAGGTTATGTACTCAAAGCTTAAAAGCGGCGGTGTTTCGTACGATGTGGTTATTCCGTCGGATTATATGGTTCAGCGCATGATAAAAGAAGGAATGCTTGAAAAACTGGATTTTTCGAATATTCCTAACTTTGAAAAGTACATTCCCGAAAAGTATCTTAATCCTTCATACGACCCTAAAAATGAGTATTCTGTACCTTATACTGTCGGTATGGTAGGTCTTATTTATAACTCCGCTATGGTAGACGGTGCGCCGGACAGCTGGTCAGCGCTGTGGGATAAGCAGTATGCAGGTCAGATTCTTATGTTCAATAATCCCCGTGATGCGTTCGGCATAGCACAGAATCTTCTCGGTATGGATTATAATACGGAGTCCGAAATGTCATGGAAGCTTGCCGCAGAGCTGCTTAAAGAACAAAAGCAGGTTACGCCTGTTTATGTAAACGATGAAATTTTCCTTAAAATGGAAACAGGCGAAGCTGCATTCGGTGCATATTATGCGGGTGATTTCCTTACCATGAAGGATAATAACCCCGACCTTGAGTTTGTATATCCCAAGGAAGGCACAAACTACTTTGTTGATGCAATGTGTGTTCTGAAAGGTTCACAGAATAAGCTTGCCGCAGAGCTTTATATCAACTTCCTGCTTGAACCAGATGTTGCACTTGCCAATGCTGAATATATCTGCTACGCAAGTCCGCACACAGCCGTATATACTAACCCCGAATATACCTATTACGGCAATGAAATTCTTTACCCCGAAGACGGTAAGTTCAAAACGCAGAGCTATCTCAACCTTTCTCCCGAAACTCTGGAGCTTATGAGCTCACTCTGGGACGATGTCAAGAACCACAATATTGATGAAGGCGGCAGCAATTACGATTTCTTCTTTGCAGACGGTGAACTTGGTGCTACAGCAGGCGGCGATGTGCTGACTCCCGAAGGTACAAAGTATCTTGTTTATATCCTTGCTTTTGCAGCAATCTGTATTGCTTATATCATTTTCCGCTATGTGAGAAAGAAAATAAGAGAGAATGCGTAATTTGGAAGGCTTGTTTGCCGAAATTCATTAAAAATTTACATTTATTTCAAAAATCGACTGAAATTCGGTTGATTTTGGTAACTTAATATGCTACGATAAGGGTGTTACAAGGTAACATCCTTATTCTTTTGTGAGGTGAAATTTATGAAGTATACCGTTAATACCACAAACTACCGCGATTTTAACGTATATGAAATCAACAAGTGCGAAGGCAGGGCTTATTTTATCCCCTTTACCGATAAAGCTGTGCTTGCTGCTACAGATTTCAGAAAGGAACGCTTTTCAAGCGATCTTGTCAAGGTTCTTTCAGGCGAATGGGATTTTAAATATTATGCCCATGAAGCTGATATCCCCGTAGAGCTTGATACTGATGAACTTTCTTTTGATAAAATTACCGTACCTTCAACATGGCAGAGAACAGGCTATGAACCGCCCGTTTACCTTAACTGTCCCTATGAAATAGAAACAAAACCCCCGATGCTGCCCGAGGATATGTCCGGCGCAGTTTACCGCAAGACATTTGAAGTTACGGATACAAACAAGGTGTTTTTACTCAATTTCCTCGGTGTCTGTCCGTGTCTTGACCTTTACATTAACGGCGAATTTGTCGGCTACAGCGAAGGTTCACACAACACCGCTGAGTTTGATATTACAGACCTTGTTAAGCAAGGCGAAAACGAAATGGTCGTTATTTTGCGTAAGTGGAGTACAGGTACCTTCCTTGAATGTCAGGATATGTTCCGCGAAAACGGCATTTTCCGTGATGTTCTTCTTTGCGAATATCCCAAAACATATATCAACGATTATTTCCTTAAACCCTTAAAAACAAACGGCTATTACCTTGTTGATGCGGATATTACCGTCTGCGGTGAAACAGAAGGTTATACTGTTGCTATCAGCGCCAAGGATTCAGACGGTAAGGTTCTTTTTGAAGCAGAAGCACCTGCAAATAACCAGATTGTTGTCAGCAACCTTAACCCCGTCGAATGGAATGCCGAAATTCCTACACTTTATGAAGCATATATCACCCTTAAAAAGGACGGTGCGGAAGTAGAAAGCATCCGTACTTTCATTGGCTTCAAAGATATTAAAATCAATAAGAATATTTACTATTTCAACGGTGAAAAGATTAAGTTCAAGGGCGTAAATCATCATGATACAAACCCTGTAACAGGCTATGTTATGACTGTGGAGGATATCGAAAAAGACTTAAAGCTTATGAAGGAGCTTAATGTCAATGCTATCCGTACCTCCCACTATCCGCCCGACCCGATTTTGCTTATTCTTGCTGACCATTACGGCTTTTATGTTGTCGATGAAGCAGATATTGAAACACATGGCTGCGGCTGTGAGCCTCACCACAGAATCAATATGATAAGCAATGACCTTAAATGGGCACCCAGATATATTGACCGCTGTATGCGTATGTATCGCCGCGACCGTAACAGAGCTTGTATTGCAATGTGGTCACTCGGCAATGAAGCGGGCGGCATCAAGTGCCACGATGCTTGTTACGATGTACTTCGCAAGATTGCACCCGAAATTCCGGTTCATTACGAAGGTGCTTGCCGTTCACCCAGACTCGGTTATGATGTAATTTCCGAGATGTATACACATCAGAATGATGTTGCAAAAGTAGGCGAGGGTACAAGGGGTAAGCTCTACCGTCAGAAGCCCTTCTTCCTTTGCGAATATGCTCATGCTATGGGTGTCGGCCCCGGTGGTATGGAAGATTATTGGGAGCTTTTCTATAAGTACGATAACCTTATGGGCGGCTGTATCTGGGAATGGGCAGACCACGCTGTTTATCACGAAGCCGGTCCGTATAAGTATACATACGGCGGTGACCACGGCGAAAGAAAGCATGACAGCAACTTCTGCGTAGACGGTCTTGTTTATCCGGACAGAACTCCGCACACAGGCGCACTGCAGATGGCTGTTATTTACCGTCCCTTGCGCGCAAGACATACAAGGGGCAACAGCTTTGCTTTCCTTAATACAAACAGATTCCGTTCATCCGAATATATTACCGTTAAGTGGACTCTTCTTAAAAACGGTGTTGAAATCAAGGGCGATGAATTTGTACCCGAAATTGCACCCAAGGCAGAGCGTGTTTACAGACTTGCACTTCCCAAGCTCAATCAGGATTTTGAGTACCATGTAAACTTTGATTACTATGTTGGTGATACCAGAATAGCAAAAGAGCAGATTGCTCTCAATGAAGTTTACACCAAGTTCATGCGTAAAAATTGTACCGACATTTCTGTAGAAGAAAACGATGACCTGCTTGAAGTCAAGTTCAGCGGAGGTAAGGCAACCTTCAGCATGGATTCGGGCGACCTTGTCGGATACGAATTCGGCGGCAAGCAGATGCTCAACAGCTCACCCGTAGGCGCAAGAACTGTTATGCCCAATATTTTCCGCGCTATGACCGATAATGATAAGCTTTCAATCGGTCAGAAGTGGGTATCCAACGGCTATGATAAATACACAGTCAAGCTTGAAGAAATCAAATACAGCCTTGAATACAACGAGGTTGAGGTTGAAACAGAATTCTACCTTATGAAGGGCAGCAAAAAGCTGTTTGATGTTGAACTTGAATATACAATCAAGGGCAACGGTTCAATTAAAGTCAAGGCAGAAATTGAGCCCAGCAGATTCTTTGTTGAAGATGACCTTGCGCGTTTCGGCGTTATGTTTGAAATGCCCAGAGCATTTGAGAATATTGAATACTTCGGTCTCGGTGAAGCTGAAAACCTGCCCGATTTCAAGGCACAGTCCAGAATCGGTATTTACAAAACAACTATTGATTCAATGTATGAGCCCTACATTTTCCCGCAGGATTACGGCAACCACGGCGAAACACGCTGGATGAAGATTACCGATGCTGACGGCGATGGTTTGCTCTTCTGCAACAGCAAGGGTAATTTCAGCTTCAGTGCGCGCCACTTTACACAGGAACTTCTTCAGAAAGCACTGCACCAGGAAGACCTGCACGATGAAAACACAACCGTAGTTTCTATTGACGGTTATATCCGCGGTGCAGGTACAGGCAGTTGCGGTCCTGATACACTCAAGAAATATACCTTCAGCGCAAAGAACGGCCTTAAATTCCGCTTTTCAATTCTTCCCATCACTGAAGGTAACGAAGAATAATGAAATTTGATAACTGTTTAATAGCCAGCGATTATGATGGCACCCTCTATAATAAAGAGGGTGTCATCACCCCGCAGGTTATAGAAAAAATCAAGTATTTTATTGCAAACGGCGGCAGGTTTACCGTTTCAACCGGCAGAAGCTATCAGGGCTTTCACGCGTATGACAGCTCATATATAAACGCACCAGTTCTGCTTGCAAATGGTGGTACAGGCTTTGATTATGAAAAAAATGAGCTTGCATTCTGCGTTACATTGGGCGAGGAAATTTTTGATGCCCTGCGTGATATTGCAAAGACTTTCCCTGCTTGTGCAATAGAAATGTATTCCTATTACAACTCGTTTGTTATAAATGATAATGAAACGTCGAAATTTCATTTCGACATTCAGAAAATTGATTACAGCGTTATTGATGACCCTTCCGAGGCAGATGTACCTTGGCAGAAGGTTATGATTTATTCTGCCGATGAATCTGTAAAAATACAGGAATATCTTAAAGCTAATTATCCTCATGTTCATTTTCTGCCGACTACCGGCACTTATATTGAAATTCTTCAACAGGGAGTAGATAAGGGTACAGGGCTGCTTCGCCTTGCAGACAGCCTTAATATCCCGCACGATAAGGTTTTTGCCGTAGGTGACGGCTCTAACGATGTGGAAATGCTTACAGCGGCAAAGTTAGGCTTTGTGCCTTGTAACGGCAGTAAAGAGGCTCTGGCGGTTGCTGACAGGGTAGTGCGCTCCAATGATGAAGGCGCTGTAGCGCATGTAATTGAAATTCTTGATGAAATCTTTTAAAAAATGTTTGACTTATTTCTTCGGCTATGGTATAAATATCTGTAGCCGAAGAAATTAAGGCTATATGCCGGTGTGGCGAAATCGGCAGACGCAAGGGACTTAAAATCCCTCGGTGGCAACACCGTACCGGTTCAAGTCCGGTCACCGGCACCATATTGAGTATTCATAAGGGATTTGACCTGTGAATACTCAATTTTTTTGCTTAAAATAGAGTTTTATTATCGTTTAATAGTTTTTATGTATCGTCGCATTCCTTTCGGAGTGCGGCTTTTTGTTTTGGTTATATTCATACGGGCTTTAGGGCTGTCCCTAACAAGCGAAATTTGTATGCACAAATTCAATGCTTGATAAGACTAATGCCACGCTTTTTCACTGTTTTTTCGGTTAGTTTGCTAAAGCATTTTTTTCACTTCCTTTACTTGAAAATTTTGCATTAAAAAAATCCCCGTACTGAGACTTAAAGTACGAGGATATGTAATTTGAAATATAGGGTGTTTATGTGATATACTTTTTATAACCGTTGAGATACGATAAATGACCGATTAGATAAAAAACAACACTCCTTCTTTTATATTTGCTATGATAGTACTGCAAATAAAAAGGAGGCTAACATAAATGCAAAAAATAAAAACAGTTGAGCTTGTCAAAAGATACAAAAATCTTACTGCTGTGAATAAGCTCAATTTAGAAATACATCAAGGAGAACTATTTTCTCTGTTGGGTGTTAACGGAGCAGGAAAAACCACAACGATAAAGATGTTAACCTGTATAACAAAACCAACGGATGGGGATGCATTTATAGGTGGATACAGTGTAACTAAACAGCCCGAACAGGCAAAGCGATTGATTGGTGTATCACCTCAGGAAACTGCAGTAGCTCCGAATCTTTCTGTAAAGGAAAACCTGGAATTAATGTGTGGCATTCATGGCTTTTCTAAAGAAAAAAGCAAAGCCAAAATCAATGAGCTTACTGAGCAGTTTGCTTTAGATTCTGTTTTAAAGAGAAAGGCAGGTAAGCTGTCAGGTGGGTGGCAACGCCGTGTAAGTATTGCTATGGCACTAATCAGTGAACCCCGCATTCTCTTTTTGGATGAGCCTACTCTTGGCTTGGATGTTATTGTACGTCACGAGCTTTGGGAGATGATTCGCTCATTGAAGGGCAAAATAACCGTTATTCTTACAACACATTATATGGAAGAAGCAGAATCACTTTCTGACCGTATAGGTATCATGAAAGACGGTAATCTTCTTGCTGTAGGAACCACAGAAGAATTAAAGATAATGACAGGTGCAAAAGACTTCGAATCAGCCTTCGTTTCTATTGTGAAGGAGGGTGCATTATGAGAATGTTGACATTTGCTAAAAGGTGTACAAAGGAGATTCTGCGCGATCCGATAAACCTTGCTTTCGGTCTCGGTTTTCCTTTGGTACTACTATTACTTCTGAGTAGCTTGCAGAAAAATATTCCCGTAGAATTGTTTGATATTGACACACTTACGCCCGGCATTACGGTATTCGGTTTGTCATTTATGACACTTTTCTCTGCCACGCTGATTGCTAAGGACCGAGAAAGTGCTTTTTTGCAAAGATTATACGCAACACCACTTACGGGTTTTGATTTTATTCTTGGATATATGCTACCTCTTTTACCTCTTGCCGTTAGTCAAACAATCATTTGTTACCTCTTTGCGATTCCTTTGGGATTGACGGTCAGCATAAACATTATTTATGCAATAATAGGTATAATACCAATGGCTGTTTTAAATATTGCATTAGGGCTTTTGTGTGGAAGTATCTTTGGTGTTAAACAAGTCGGCGGCATTTGCGGTGCATTACTTACTAATCTCTCTGCGTGGCTATCCGGAGTATGGTTTGATTTGAAGCTTGTGGGTGGATTTTTTGAAAAAATTGCGAATGTGCTACCGTTTGTTCACGCAGCAGAAATGGAAAAAGCATTGTTCAGCGGGAACTTTGAGCTTGCCTTAACTCACGTTACACCCATTCTTCTGTACAGTGTATTTATAACTGCGATAGCTGTTCTCAGCTTTCTCAGACAAATGAAAAAACAATAAGGATTTGATGCGATGAAATACAAACTCATTATAGATAAAGATGCGGACGAAGAGATAATTGCAAAGGTTCACGCTCC
>JAFQBE010000008.1 GCA_017416765.1 Clostridia bacterium | reverse complement strand
ATCTATTTCTACAACAATCAACGAATTCAACTTAAAACAAAACTGACCCCGCTTGAAAAACGAAGTCAGTTTACCGCTTAATTAAATATTTCTGCCTTAGGGGGCTTTTTGTACTGTCCGCACAATTTGGAGCAGTTCAGTAAACTCAGGTTGGGTATTGTTTTTAGTTTGAACAGTGAATATGTAAAAGAAGTTAGCTGATGAGTGAGAATAATATTTACTTGTGTTAAGGTGTGTGATATAATTAATAAAACTTAAAGGTGTATTTACGGAGGTACTCTATGAAAAAATTTTTATCCTTACTTCTTTCCGTATTGATAGTTTTTTGTGTAACACCGCTTGTGTTTGCTTCGGGAACGACTTACTATATTGACAGTGTATCGGGTGATGATGAAAACACAGGGTTATCAGAAGCTTCTGCATGGAAAACAGTTGATAAAATTGCTTCTTTAAAGCTTGAAGCAGGTGATAAGGTTCTGTTCAGATCAGGTGGCGACTATAACTGTGCTATTACGCTTACCTGTTCAGGAACTCAAGATAATCCTATTGTTATTTCATCTTACGGTGAGGGTGAAAAGCCGCATCTCAACACCGATGCAAGAGATGCTGTTATGAAGCTCTTTGATTGTTCATATGTAACTGTTTCCGGTTTCGAAATCACAGCACACAACGGCGGCGGTATCTGGGTTGACGGAGTTACGAAGGAATCAAAGGGCGTAAAAATTGAGAACTGCGAGTTTCACGATATGCAGAATTACACGGTTACCTCACGCGATAATTATACTGAAGGCCCGATTTCGGGCAGAGCAGCAATTGTTATCAAGCGTTACGGAGGCTCACCTTATCCCGTCAATGATTTTCAGGCTGTGAACTGTAAAATATACGATGTAGGCAACGGCATATTCTTTACAGGATCTCAGGATTTAAATAAAAATGCTCTTGTAAAGAACTGTGAGTTTTATAACATGGATGGTGAAGCGGTTGTTCTTGAAGGCTGCGACGGTGCTTTGGTAACACATTGCCGTGCCATAAACTGCTGTCAGGGAGTAGGTCTTGATGAAAACGGAGAAATCTTATATTTTACCGCCGCAATGTGGACTCATTATTCCTCAAACTGCACTTTCAGCTATTGCGAAATAGCGGGTCAGAAAAACTACGGTGACGGAATGACGGTGGATTTTGACCACGGCTCATATAACTGTACATATGAATACATTTATTCGCATGACAATATGCGCTTTATGTGCAACAATCCGGCGAAAGGTGGCAACAGGGGTAATACGGTAAGGTACTGTCTGTCCGTTAATGATAATCAGGGCAGAAATAAAATCGGCGTATCCGATGGCGAATGGAATTTCAGCTTTTATAACAATACAATCATCAATTCACCCGAATTTCAGATGACTCAGATTTATGATTCATTGTTTGCAAACAATATTATAGTTTTTAAGGATGGACATAAGTTTTATCATATAAACAGTGAAATGAAGGATTGGAATAACGTGTTTGCTAACAACTGTTACTATAACACCTTCAATCCCGCGTTTGATAAGGACGCTTTGAATACTCTTCCCGGCTTTGTGGGAGGTGATGACCCGATAAAGGCATATCAGCTTGCAGAGGGTTCACCGCTAATTGGTGCGGGCTTTAAGGTTGAGGACGGCTGCATGACTGATTTCTACGGCAACGAAATAACAAGCAACAATATCGGCTGCTATTCCTCTGACGGAGAAAATGCCGAGCTTGAAACAGAAAGCTTCTTTGAAAAAGTGGTAAGATTTATCCGCCAAGTAATTAATATAGCAATTGAAGAAATACGCAAATTAATTATTGATATTTTTGATTGAAGCGTATGGAGTTGTCTCTGCAATCTTATTAATGAGAAATGCGTGCAGAATTACTTGATTTGACTGAAAAAGAGCCCTGAAAATAGGGCTCTTTTTGGTTAATTATATTTGTCAATAAATCGGAGTATTGCTTCGGCAAAACTTTCAATTGACTTGAATTGCTGCTTTTTATATCATAGAAAAAAGAGTTTTGAAGAAGAAAAATATTGCAGTAAAAAAATTAATATCAGTATTAGTTGTGTTGTCGGTTATTTCAAAAGAATCAATTACTATATCGGTATCTGTGCGATAAGTTGTGCCGACAATAACATCATCAGTAAATGTAAATGCTGTGTAGGTGGGAACACGCACATCAAAGGCAGAAACTGTAAACGAAGCGGTTGATTCAGGAAGTGGGTCATAGTTGCTGCCGGAAGCTGAAGAAGATTGAACATATACCGTACCTTCGCCGTCTGTAGCTTCGCCTGCATACATGGTGTCTGTGCGTGAGTAAAAGTGGTCGTGACCGCTCAAACAAAGGTCAATATCGTATAAATCATAGAGCGATGAAAAGAAAAGCCTTTCTTCTGAAAAATCATCATCGCTTAATGAAGCTGAATAAGGATTGTGGTGCATTGTAACAACTCGCCACTTAGTGTCGGGATGAGCCTTGGTTGCTTCACGCAAAATTTTTGCAGTATCAAGCATAAAGCTGTTGTTTGAGTTAATTGTAATAAAAAGTACATCATCGTAAGTGTAATAATATCCCGTTCCAGCTTCGCTGGGCATAAGCTCGTCAACTTCGTTCGGGTTGTTGAAAATATCGCCGTAGAGCGAAGAATCATCATCGTGGTTGCCGATGGTGTTGGCAACAGGCAGTGAGCGTAAGGCTTCGGGAGAAAGGTAAGCCTTCATCTGAACAAGGCTGTCGGGCGATTGAAACTGGTCGCCTCCTGAAATTGCAAAAGCGGCATTCGGGTAGGCAATTAGCATTTTTTCAACCGTATAATTCCAGCCGCAGGTGTCACGGATAAGTATTTCATCAAGTGTTTCATCGCCTGAACGTCCGATTTGTGCATCGGAAACATAGAGAACGGTGAATTCATCTGATGGCTGAACCGTAAACGGTTCTGATTCGCTCCAAATACCGTTTTCTGTGTATGAATAGTAATAGGTTTTGCCTTGTTCAAGTTCTGCTACGGTAACCTTGTTTGACTTTAGGCTTTTGATAGCATCAGAAGTAACAACATCATACTCTTTAGCGTCAGACATATCGCTGTTTTCTGAAACCATGAAATGTGGATTGCTGTCTGCAGCACTTGACAGCCACGCAAAACGAAGTTCTCCGACTGTGGAACCCGGTGTAACTGATATCACAGTATCATCAGCCTGTATTAGTGACCATCTCGCTGAAAACTCAGTAAGCACTTCGTCCTTGTATGCAAAGCCCGGCTCAGCGAAAGCCGTAATACTCATAATAAGAGTAAGGACAAGAATAAATGATATTGATTTGAGTGTTTTCCTCATATTGATTCCTCCAATTCTATATTTATAATTTAATACTGAAACAGAAATTTGTCAATGGAATAAACACAGCTTGTTTTCAAACATAAACAATACTATTACATTTCGAGCTTATTTTTTAAAAATGATAATGGAGTGTGAAAAGAAGGATGTGGATAAGGAACGCTGATTATTTACTTGTGTGTTAGTGTGTGATATAATGAACTACAACAACAAGATTTTGACAATTTTTTAATATTCAGTACAGAGGTTTTTATAAAAAATAAGTACAAACTGTAATTCTTCATTATTGTTATTGCTATTATTATTTTAGCTGTAGCGGTATTTAACGCAGCGTTGAAAAGGGCGAATACATTTTACCCGAAGGTACTCGGGAAGCTGCCGTCAAGCTGAAAAAAGCGCAAAATCTGAATATTCTTGAAGGCACAAATGATATTCACTTTGAAAACGGTACATATATTATTAAACTGCAACCGGGTGATTGGTTTTTAGCTAAATTCTCTTGAAAACAATAATTTAGGGGTGAGTATAATGAAACTCATTTGATCCAATTCTGTCGGTACCTCAATTACAATTGACCTTGATAAAAACACTTATTAAATAACAGAATAGTTTTAACTATTTTAGGAATTAGATTTATGATTAATGCTAACGAATACGGATTTTTGCCTGAAAACACCCCATATAAAAACTCCGAAGCTTTTCAGAAAGCAGTTGATGAGGGCGGAGTAATTCAAGTTACTGTTCCCGGTATTTATAAAATTTCCGAGCAAATTGAAATTGGCGATAATACAAAGCTTGTGTTTTGTGAAGGTGTAATTCTTCAACGGCAAGCAAGCGCTACGGGCATTAACGGCAATGCTTTTATCAATAAAGGAGCTGTTTGCGGCGAATATAACCGTAATATTGAAATTATCGGATTGCATCTTAAATGTAACGGTATTGAAAGTGATGATTTTGGTGTCA
Organism: Clostridia bacterium; assembly: GCA_017416765.1. Lineage (GTDB taxonomy): Bacteria > Bacillota > Clostridia > Oscillospirales > Acutalibacteraceae > UBA8612. The sequence continues at coordinate 92,684 of JAFQBE010000008.1, read as the reverse complement.
ACAGCCGAATTGCCGGATTACGCGCACAGGTTGCGATGATTTATGTTGAAAATTTAAAAATTGACGACTTTGAGTGTCATGGATTGCTTGAAAAGGATTACGCAATTCAGGTAAGCGCATTTAAAAATATTGTTCTTAATAATTTGTATATAACCGGAAATAAAGACGGTGTGCATCTGGGCTGGGGTGACGGATTTGTAATCAGCAACGGAAAATTCTGCACTTTCGATGACCCAATAGCACTCAACGCCTTTGATTACGCAACTTCAAACACTCATGTCGGTTGGATTGAAAACGGAATAATAGAAAACTGTGTTGATATGGATCATAATACAACAACAGGATTTTTTTGCAGGATTCTTGGCGGTTCATGGTGCAAATGGCACAGGGGAATGCAGGTTCAGCACTCCGATACTGTTGCGGTTAACGGCAGAACATACCGCGTTCTGATGAATCCGAAGGACGGAAAGCTTTATACCTCCTATAATCCTCCTTGTCACGAAAAAGGGATTATGGAATATGACGGTATAAACTGGGTCGTTGTGCGCAATTCAGAAGAATTGAACTGCGGTTGTCGCAATATAATAATAAGAAATTGTAAGCTTCAGAAAAAGCGTAACATAGGAATTGCAATAAGTCTTAATTATGACACCTATGCACGAAGCTATTATCCCGGTTGCAGATGCATTCCTCAAAGCGGAATCACTCTTGAAAATATCGTATTAGAAAACGATATTGATATTCTGTTTCATTCAAATTATCCTACAGAAAATATAACCCTGAAAAATATTGATTTTAAAAACTCAAAGCTTTGTTTTGATACTGTACCGAAAGCAGATGGAATAATTTATCCTGATGTTGAGATAACTGCAAATAATGTAGTTTTTAACAAAAACTCAATACAAACCAGCCCGAAACATCCGATTAAAATTTGCTTTAAATAAATTTGAATGTCAGGAGAAAAAGCTATGATAAAAGAAAAGTTGAGTAAAAAGAACTGGTTTATAATTATACTTTTCTGTTTTATGGGTGGTATTGCCTGGAATACAGAAAATATGTATTTCAATACCTTTATTACAAATGAAATTTATGCCGATGTATCGCAGTCTGCCATAGCAGGCACAATGGAAGCGACAACGGCTGTTGCACGAATGGTTGCTCTTTCTGCTGTTGCCGCAGTGCTTACAACATTTGTAATGGGTGCTTTGAGTGACAGACTAAAAAACCGCAAGCTGTTTATTTCTGTCGGCTATATACTTTGGGGTATTGTTACGGCGATGTTCGGTTTTATTACTAAAGAAAAATGCGTGAATACACCAAGAAGGGCGTTGAACGCAAATTTCCGTACTGTGATTATCAGTTTGTTCCCAAAACTCCTTGGAACTATGGATTTGCAGACGGCGGCTTTGAAATCAAATATAACGGAGTAGGGGATATACCTTTTTCACAAGACAATCCTCCCATTTCAATAAAGGCAAAAATGCAACAAATCAACTGGGGACTTAAATTCCCGTACAGAAGTATTGCGAGAAAAACACCGAAATCAAGATTGCCGATAACAGAAGTTCAAGAAATTGAGCTTTGTCCCTACGGCTGTGCAAGACTTAGAATGACTGAAATGCCGGCACTGAATAAATGATGATTTATCAGTTTTAAAACCGATTATTAAAGTTTACTGTCAGGAGCAGACTATGATAGCAAAGTTTGAATTAAATACAGATGTTTTAGTTCTCGGAAGCGGACCTGCGGGCTTTGCTGCTGCATATACAGCAGCAAAAAACGGAGCAAAGGTTATTCTTGTTGAACAAAGCGGCGATGTTGGCGGTATTTCAACGTCAGGGCTTATGAGCCATTGGACGGGAAGCTGCGGCAGTCCGCTTTATTATGATATTTTGAAAAGGTCATCTGAAATCAGCGAAGGTGAATTCAGAAATAAAATAATAAATCTTATTGATCCCGAAAAGCTTAAAACTCTTTATCTTGAAATGCTTGACGAGGTTGGCTGTAAACTTATGCTTTACACCTTTGCTGAAGATGCAATCTGCGATGGCGACAAGGTACTCGGTGCAACCGTTATCAACAAATCCGGTAAAACGGATATTTATGCAAAAACCATCATTGATGCAACGGGTGATGGCGATATTGCCGCAAGAGCAGGCGCAGAATATGTTCTCGGCAGAGGAGAAGACAATAAGATGCAGCCTGCGACTCTGATGTTCAAGGTCGGTGGAGTTGACTACGATCGCGCTGTATTTTTAGGCTCGTTTGAATCCACTTATGAAACACCGAATGGCGAGCTTCAAGCTCTTGCAAAAGAACATATACCTTACCCAGCAGGACATATATTAACTTATAAATCAACTCTTCCCGGCGTTGTTACCTGTAATATGACAAATGCAGTTGGAATTGATGGCACCGTTGCTGATGACTTAACAAAAGCAACTCTGATATGCCGCAGACAGATGGATGATATTGTAAAGTATCTACGGGAATTTGTGCCGGGTTATGAGAATTGCTTTATCATCAGCTCAGCATCTTTAATTGGCATTCGTGAAACAAGGCATTTTAAAGGCAAATACACTCTTAATGAACAGGATATTCTTGAAGCAAAAGTATTTGACGATTATGTTGTGAAAGATGCTTACTTCAATTTTGATGTTCACAACATCACGGGTGCGGGACTTGACAAAACGGGCGTTCAGAAGCATTTTAAGCAGACCAAAGGATATACAATTCCTTACCGCTGCCTTCTTCCCGAAGTAAAAGAAAATCTTCTGCTTTGCGGTCGAAACATTTCAGGTACACATATGGCACACTCCAATTTCAGAGTTATGCCAATCTGTGTTGGAATAGGTGAAGCTGCAGGTGCGGCGGCGTATATCTCTGCTTCACAAAAACGCAATCTGAATGATATTGATGCAAGTGAAATCAGAGAAATTATTGGAATATGAATTTCAAAGAAAGCTGACTGTCAGCAAATTACTGAAATTTATTGTTTATTGAGGCTATTTCTAATCTTTATAAATTAAAACATCCCCTGAAATGATGTTTCTACTCATTTCAGGGGCATATATTTTTTTACAGTCTTTTTTCGTCCTCTTTGCGTTGTTTGCTTGAATTTATTGCATACGGTATTCCGAAGCCAAGTCCGCCGCCGACAGCAAGACCGATAAGAAGGAACAGCCACCAAAGGTCATTCTGTTTTTCTTCCTCTTCGTTCAATATATCAGTTGGTTCTGCCTTTTCTTCGATAACGGTTTGGACATCAATTGTTTTGGTGTACTTCTCGCCGTAATCGTCCTCATAGCTTATTGTAAGTGTTCCGCTTACCTTGCCGAGAATTTCCTCGCTGACTCTCAGGTTGGCGTTGCCTGCGCCTGATTCGCCTGCGTTGATTGTGCCGACAAAGGTGCTTCCGCCGCCGTTTAAGCCCTCAACAATAAACTCGAACATACAGTTGTAGAGCGTGCTTTTACCTGTGTTTATAAGGGTGAGGGTAACGGTTGTAACATTGCCCTGAATAACCTTTACCGGCAGCTGTGCGCCGCTGTAATCAAGTGAAGCTGCCTGCCGTACCTGAACGAGCAGGGTGTCGCTTGCGGAATACGGACTGTGGTTTTCGTCCTCATATTCCATTGAGAGGTTGAGCTTATGCTCATTTGCGGCGGCTGTGTTTGCGGCTGTAAGCTTCACATTCCACACATATTCGCCGCCTGCGGAAATAGCGGAAACATATTTTGTGCCCATTGAGTCGGGCTTGATTTCTCCGCTTTCATCGCCCAGCGTCAGCTTGATGTTACTGACAGCTTTATTGGGGTTAGTGTTTTTGATAGTTACTTTCAAAGTTGCGCTGCTGTCGGGAGAGATAAAACCGTTCTCAATTTTGTAGTCCGTTACCATAAGCCTCGGGCTTGAATTGTTTACTTCGGTTTTTTCTTCTGTTTTACCGTTTACATTGATGTTGAGTATGTCGGTTGAATTGCCGATACCGCCGTTTTCGGTTTCATATTCAGCCGAAACTGTAACAGCATGGTTGCCGTCGGCTGCTTTTTCGATTGATTTGATTTCAAGCACCCAAGTGTAGCTTCTGCCCGAAATTATTTTGCTGATATAAACTGTTCCCGTGCCGTCGGGGATAATTTCACCCGACGGGTCAGAAAATGTAAGCTTGATATTTTTAATATCAATGCTGCGGTGTGTGTTGGTCAGCTTTACTGTCAGCTTTGCCGAGCTGCCTGCGTTAATCGTGCCGCTGTCAACGAAGTATTCAGTAACCATAAGCTTAGGTGTTGACGGAACTTCTTCAGCAAAAGCCGAGAATGAAAAGATAAATATTAAGCATAAAATAAGTGGTAATTTTTTCATAATAATTTATTCCTTAAAAATTACAAATTACAGTTTGTCAAGATGTTATCTGCGTAAAAGCGATTGTCAATAGCTCCCTTTCAAGGGAGCTGTCACGAAGTGACTGAGGGTTGTCGTAAAATATAAGTGCATCATAATTTTGCAATCCTCCGTAAGGCTTACGCCGTGCCACCTCCTTTGAAAAAGAGGTTTATGCTCCGCATACACCTCATCAGTCTCGCATACGCTCGTCAGCTTCCCCTCACAGGGGAAGCCTTTAGAGATAGCGGTGCCCTGATAACCTTCCCCTTGAGGGGAAGGTGGCATTTTCGTAAAAAAATGACGGATGAGGTGTACAAAAGGAATTGACAAACTGTTAATTACAGCTCCCTTATATTCTCAACAATGCTGTTCTTCATTTCCTTTTTGATTTTTGCATAGAGGTTGATGCTGCAAATCAGGAACAGCAGAGATACAATCATTGCTGCCTGCAACATTTCATAGGTAAGGCTCATATCCTTAAACGCAATTTTTACTATTGTATTGGTTACTATATAACCGCCGAAGCCTAACCCGCAGCCCCAGCCAAACATTGAAAGCAGCTGACGGATATAAGACTGCGTGATTTCCCTTACACTTGCACCAACGGCACGCAGTGTACCGATTTCACGCTTGCTCTGTCTGATTTTAGCTGTAAGAGCGTTATTTACGATGCTTGCGCAGATTGAGAAAAAGAGTATAACTATTGCAATCATAGCGATAAACAGGATACGGACAAAGTCTGCGTTTTCTTTATCTGTTGCATAGCCTGAAATGGGTGTGAAATATGTGCCGGAGAAAATTGAAGTCAGGTAATCTGTTGCGGCAGCATCGGTTTCGTCATCATTTTCGCCTTTGATATTGATTCCGATAGTGTCATATCCGTATTCAAAGCCGGTAACCAAATCCATGCCGATATCGGTTGTTACTATGCCAAGCTTTTCATTGTTGTACATGTTTTCGCCGAAATTAAACGCCTTGACTATTGCACCGATTTTAACGGTTTTGGTGTGCTTTTCAAATTCGTTCGGAATAGGTTCCCTATCTTCTGTTTGATTATATTCGAGTGCATCTGAATTAAGGGTCAGCAATTCAATTGCATCGCCGGCTTTGTAATCAATCTTTGCGCTGTCATACAGTTTATAATCAAGGTTATGATCAGGTATAGGTTCGGTTAAATCACGCACAGTATGCGACTGAATATATCCGTCATCGTGAAAAGAACAGAAAAACCCGGGTTCTTCACACGCAACGAGGATTACTTCTTCGCCTGAATTTAGTTTGTCAATATCAATTTTACCGTCGATAATTCTGAATCTGCTAAGATTGTTTTTGATAAACTGTGGCGAATAGCCCTGTATTTCAAGCTCATGCAGCTCCTTTTCAGTTCCGACCTTCTTTTTTAAATCTTTATAAGTATCATACTCGTCTGCATACCACTCATTGCGAAGTGCTTCACCTGTTAAGCCCTCCATTCGTTCGTTTATACCTTGCCTCATATCCATTGAATAGCGTATATTGCTATGATAGCCGATAAGGTGAAGATATTCGGAATACTCGTCAACGCTCAGATAGATATTTGCAGTCTTTTTTCCTTGTACTTCGTTAAACAAGGGGTATTCCAACACCTGAGCTATTTCGTTGTTGCTTATAGCTTTTTCGACATTCGGCATATTAACGTATCCCGAAACCATTGCGTAACCCGAACGGCGGATAGCATAGTCAACCTGATTCCATTGCGCCCATCTGTTTTCTTTAAGCTCCTTGCCGAGAATAGAAAAGCCGAAGCAGGTGAGCAGAATTGTAACGGTCAGAATAACGCTGACACCAATTTGTTTTGCTTTGTAGAATTTTATACTGCGCTTTGCAAGCAGCTGCGGTGCGTTAAACTTTTTCTCTTGCTTAATCTTTCTATGCTTCATTTTGCGGCTCAAATCCATATTGCGTATTGCCTGCATCGGTGAAATGCGTGCGGCAAATATAAGAGGAACAAGTGCCGCAGCCATAACGCAGACTATGCTTACCGCAGTTGTACCGAGAAGCACCCACATATTCGGCATGAACACAAATTCATCGCCCATTATGTGGGCAAACAGCTTTACGCCGAAATAAGAAAACGCAACGCTTATCGGCGCACAGATGAGTGTGATTATAAATGCCTCTCTGCCGAAGATATTTATTATCTGCCTTTTTGTTGTACCCACGGCACGAAGTAAGCCTATCTGCCTGCGGCGTTCCTGCAGGTTTGTTGTGAATGCGTTTACTATACCGATGCAGGATGCCACCATCAGTACAGCGGCAAGTGTAATGGTAAGGAACGATGAATTATAGACTGAATCACTTGAAACAACACCGTACCAGTTGCCGACACCAATCATAAAGTTTTCAATGCCTGCATCCTCGTGCAGACCCATTTTTTCAAAATAGGTATCATAAAAATTTCCGAGAAAATATTCCTGAAACGGTGTTTCCTTATAAAAGAAATCGCCATACTGCTTTTCTACTGTAGTTTTCATAGACTTTTTTGTAGGCTTAAAATAAAGCGCAAGTATTTCCTTGCCGCCCAAGTCAACCTCTTCCTTGTCGCTTACAAAAGCGGCTGGAGTAGGCTCAACGCTTTCTACACCCATTGTGCGTTCAACATTTTTTCGTTTATCGGCTAAAATACCGACTACGGTATATGTTTTTGCGGTGGCTACAGGAAGGTAATCAACACCGCCTGCAGCAGTCTTTACCTGCAGGGTAATTTCTTCGCCAATTTTCGGTTCAATACCCAAACGGATTGCCGCATCGCTTTCAAGGGCAATTTCGCCCTTGTTTTCGGGGTATCTGCCTTCTTTAATTGTGACATAATAAAGCTGCTTTGCATTCTCATCAAGCCACGCAACAGGTGTGCCTTTATCCTGCTTTTCTTCATCGGTATAGGCATAGCCGATTATATGCGCATAGCCGTAGTTTTCGATGTAGCCGTCCTTTTTGCCCTGCTCTAAATCCATATGCTGTGGGTTTAAAAAGTAACCGTAGTAATCGCCGATACTGCGACGCTTAAACTCGTCGTTAGAGCTTTTAGTGCAGCTGACAAAGAACAGCGTTCCACTTGAAAATATCATCGCAAGCAGTATACCGATTATCATTAAGGTGTACTGCTTTTTTCGTGTTTTAAGATTACCTACCGCCAATCGGTTGACGGTTAAGGTTTTATGTTTTTCCATTGTCCGCTCCTTCAATTTGGTAGTATAGAACTAATTGGCTTGTTAAAAAACCTCCTTTTGAAAGGAGGTGGCACGGCATAAGCCGTGACGGAGGATTGTTTTTAATGCTTTTGCAACCCTCAGTCAAAATCGCAAGCGATTTCGACAGCTCCCTTAAAAGGGAGCCTTTGGCAAAACATTAAACACAATCAAATTTATATATGAATATCTTTACTATCTCTTACAATCCTGCCGTCCTCAATAGTTATAATTCTTTCTGCCTGTTCGGCAACGTGCAAATCGTGAGTGACGAGAATGAGTGTGATACCGAATTCCTTGCCGACATATTTGAGAAGAGAAAGCACTTCTCTGCCGCTTTTGCCGTCGAGATTGCCTGTAGGCTCATCGGCAAAAAGGATTGACGGCTTATTTGCAAGCGCACGGGCAATTGCAATTCGCTGCTGCTGACCGCCTGAAAGTGCAGAGGGTAGGTGTTCGAGTCTGTCTTCAATACCGAGCATATCAATTACACGCTTGATGTATTTCTCATCAACCTTTTTACGGTCAAGCATTACGGGCAGAACTATATTTTCATAACCGGTCAGCTCCTGCACAAGGTTATATGCCTGAAAGACAAAGCCGAAGCGTCTGCGGCGAAGAATTGAAAGTTGGTTGTCATTGTAGTTCGACATTACCTCGCCGTTATAGGTGACCGTACCGCTTGTGGGGTTTTCAAGGCTGCTGAGTACATGGAGCAGGGTCGATTTACCCGAGCCGCTTGGTCCCGTTACTGCACAGAATTCGCCTTGCTCAAAGCCGACGGTTACATTGTCAACCGCCTTGACTATGTTTTCACCGCTTAAGTATTCCTTTGTTAAATCCTTGCATTCGATAATGTTCATATATTGACACTCCTTTTCTTTGTCTATATTGTAAAAAGTCAATCTTACTTTTAACTTACATTAACCTTAAGATTTCGTAAGATTACGAAAAAAGCAGTAAGATTTTTGAAAAAATCTTACTGCTTCACCGCATTGTAGGGGTCGGCGTCCTCGACGACCCTTAAAAATTTATTATTACATTTTAAGATTACCGTCATATCTCGGCAGACAGATCGTAACCTTCAGTCCCTCTTTGCCGTTCTCGGCAAATATAGTTCCGTGGTGCTTTTCAACAATTGCCTTTGAGATAGACATTCCTATTCCTGCGCTGTCTGCTGCGGCATTGCTTGTGCGGTAAAACCTGCCAAAGATTTTAGTCAATTCGTCACTCGGAATACCGCCGCCGTTATCCTCAACAGTTATAACGGTTGAAGCATCGGTCTGCTCAATATTAATATCCACTTTTCCGTTTTCGGCTGTATGCTCTCCTGCGTTTTTGATGATGTTGCCTATCGCTTCACTAAGCCATTGCTTATCGCATCGCATCACAGCTTCGCCCGAAACGGTTATGCTTTTGTTCGGAAAAAGATGTCTGAACTCGCTGACCAGCTCACCGATTATGTTTTCTGCTATTTGCTCGGCAAACTCCATTGTGTAAGCATCGCTGCGGAGCTTTTCAAGCTTTAACAGGCTCTTTACAAGGCTTTCCATTTTGACAACAAGCTGCAGCTGTTTCTGTGCGTAGCTGTTTTCGTCCTGTGTCTGCTGCATTTCGCAATAGAGCTTCAGCCCGGCAAGTGGTGTTTTAAGCTGATGCGAAACATCAGCTATGAAATCTGCATTGCGCTTTGATTGTGAAACGGTGTTATCACGCTCAAGGATAAGCCTGTTTTCAAGGTCGGCAATGCTGTTTTGCAACTGAGCTAAGCTGTTATCCTGAGTGCTGATTCCTATTTTTTCGCTGTTGTTCAGAAAAGCATCCGTCTTATGTGAGAGCTTTTCAATGCCTTTCTTGTTTCTTATATAAAGAACAGAAACGATTATTAATGCCGCCAGTAAAACTACACAAGCTATAATCAAGCCGATTTCAAGGGATGTCACTTTGAATCCTCCCATCTGTAGCCGATACCGCGCACGGTTGAAATCTGATTAGTGCTGAGCTTTTCACGAAGGCGGCTGACGTGAACGGAAAGCGTATTATCGTCAACAAAGTTGCCGTCACAGTCCCATATTTTTTCAAGCAATACCGTACGGGTAACAATCACACCGCTGTTTTGCACAAGGGTTGAAAGAATCATAAATTCAGTCGGTGTCAAGCTGAGTGCAGCACCGTCTTTATATGCAGACATTGTTTTAAGGTCAATGGAAACATTGCCGCTTGAATAAACAGCACTTGTATTTCTGCGAAGCAGCGCACGCACACGGGAAAGAAGCTCAAGCAGTCGAAACGGCTTTGTAACATAATCATCAGCGCCTGCATCAAGTCCGCAGACAATCTGAATTTCATCGTCGCACGCTGTCAGAAACAGAATTGGCACAGTGCTGCCTGAATTTCTAACCTTTCGGCAAAGGTCGAGTCCGCTGCCGTCGGGGAGCATTATGTCGAATATCATCAGGTCAAAATGACCGCTTATAAGTTCGTTTGCCTTTGCAAAGGTTTCCGCTACAGTAACGCTGTAGCCCTGTCCGCCGAGCATTTCGCAAAGCCCTTCACGCAAAAAAACATCGTCCTCAACAAGTAAAATTCTGCTGCTCAAATTCACACCACCATTAATTTATTTAAAACAGTATATCATTTATTGTAAAGGATTTCAACATATCCATAGGTATTCTTTCGCTTAGTTATTAAACTAATATTGTATATAATTAACAAAATATTCATTTGACATTTGTCAATAATCTACTGATTTTGGTTTACAGATAAGTTGACAGATGTAAACAGTAGTGATAAAATTTATACAAGTAATTTGTTCAAACAATGAGGAAAAACATAAATGAAAAATCAGATCGAACAGTTAAAAAAAGATAAAAATGCTGTTGTTCTTGCGCATTATTATGCTCCTGCCCAAGTGCAAGAAATTGCTGACTATATTGGAGATTCGTTCTACCTTGCAAAAATTGCCAAACAAAGCAAGGCTGATATTATTGTTTTCTGCGGTGTTTATTTTATGGGGGAAAGTGCAAAGGTTTTGAACCCCGATAAAAAAGTACTTATGCCTGAGCTTACTGCCGATTGTGCTATGGCTCATATGGTAGCTGACGGAATAATTGAAGAAATGCGAATTAAGTACGATGATCTTGCTGTTGTATGCTATATCAACTCTACAGCAGCTCTGAAATGTCAGAGCGATGTTTGTGTAACTTCATCAAATGCAGTTAAAATCGTTAAATCGCTTCCTAATAAAAATGTTTTCTTTATTCCGGACAGAAATCTCGGCAGCTTTGTTGCAGAACAGGTTCCCGAAAAAAATATAATAATAAATGACGGATGTTGTCCCGTTCATGCGCAAATTACAGCTGAACAGCTATTGTCTGAAAAAGAAAAACATCCTAATGCTTTTGTTTTGTCGCATCCCGAATGTGATGCTGAAATTCTGAAGCTCTCTGATTACATAGGAAGTACGGCAGATATAATCACTTATGCAAAGCAGAACAATGCTAATGAATTTATCATCTGTACCGAGGACGGAGTAAATTATAAACTGATAACTGATAATCCTGATAAAAAGTTTTATTATCCAAATCCTCTTCCATGCTGTGTAGATATGAAGCTCAACACACTTGAAGCCGTTCTTACAGTTCTGCAGAACGAGGATAAAGAAGTTTTTGTTGAGGATTCAGTTCGTAAAGGCGCGATTTTACCGCTTGAAAAAATGTTGGAGCTTGCAAAGTAAATGAATACTGATATTATAATTGTGGGCTGTGGCGTTGCTGGACTTTACTGCGCGTTAAATCTGCCTGAAAATAAAAAGATTACAATTGTTACTAAAAATGAAGCACCTAAAAGTGATTCTTTTCTTGCACAGGGCGGCATATGTGTTCTTCGAAACGAAGAAGATTACAATTCCTTTTTTGAGGATACAATGAAAGCAGGGCATTACGAAAACAATCCCGATTCCGTAGAGATTATGATTCGCTCTTCACAGGAGATAATTGGCGACCTTGTTTCATTCGGTGTTTGTTTTGAAAAGGATGGCGAAGCGTTCACATATACTCGTGAGGGGGCTCATTCCAAGCCGAGAATACTTTTTCATGAAGATGAAACAGGTAAAGAAATTACATCGCATTTGCTTGAAACTGCGAGAAACAGACCTAATATAACACTCATAGAAAATTTCACTATGGTGGATCTGATTTGTGAAGGCAATAACTGTAACGGTATTATAGGACATGATAAGAATGGGAACTATATCGGTATAGCTGCAGATTATACAGTTCTTGCTACGGGTGGTATTGGCGGATTGTTTAAGCATTCTACTAACTACCGTCATTTGACGGGTGATGCTCTTGCGCTTGCACTCAAATATAATATTAAGCTGCAACACATTGATTACATACAGATTCATCCAACAACGCTTTATACGAAAAAGCACGGTCGTGAATTTCTGATTTCTGAATCCGTAAGGGGAGAGGGAGCAATTTTGCTTAACTCCAAGGGTGAAAGATTTGTCAATGAGCTTTTACCCCGAGATATTGTAGCAAAAGCAATATTTGATGAAATGAAAAAAGAAGGCAGCGAACATGTCTGGCTTTCAATGGCACCGATTCCGGAAGAAGAAATAAAAAGTCACTTCCCGAATATTTATCAGCACTGCCTTGATGAGGGATACGATGTAACAAAAGAGCCGATTCCCGTTGTTCCCTCACAGCATTATTTTATGGGCGGAATTGATGTTGACCAATATAGTAAAACCTCCATGGAACGCTTGTACGCTGTAGGTGAAACCGCATGCAACGGTGTTCACGGACGCAACAGGTTAGCGAGTAATTCATTGCTTGAAAGTCTTGTCTTTGCTAAACGGGCAGCAAATCATATAACAAACAATTATACTGAAAATGAACAAACAAACGAAATTATTATAGATTCCCGCCAATATGAGGGATATGCTGAAAAATATAAAGATGCCGTTTTATCAGCTATCGAAAAGGAGAAAAACAGCCATGAATAATATTTCTATGAAAATAAATGCAGATGACCTTATCTTGAACGCGCTTAAAGAAGATATAACTAGCGAGGATATTTCCACAAATTCTGTTATGCACCACTATCAGCTTGGCGAAGTTGAACTGATTTGTAAGGAAGACGGTGTAATTGCAGGTCTTGAGGTTTTTAAAAGAGTTTTTGAGCTTCTTGATGCAGATACAAGTGTTAATTTTTACATTCAGGATGGAGATAAAGTCAAAAACGGACAAAAGTTAGCTACTGTTCGCGGAGATATCCGTGTTCTGCTTTCAGGTGAAAGAACAGCACTTAATTATTTGCAGCGCATGAGTGGTATTGCAACATATACACGCACTATAGCCGATATGCTGGAAGGTACAAATACAAAACTCCTTGATACAAGAAAAACTACACCTGGTATGCGTATTTTTGAAAAATACGCTGTAAAAGTCGGCGGCGGTTACAATCATCGCTTTAATCTGAGCGACGGCATTCTTCTTAAAGATAATCACATCGGTGCTGCAGGCGGCGTAAAGCAAGCTGTTGCAATGGCAAAGGAATATGCACCCTTTGTACGCAAAATTGAAATTGAGGTTGAAAATCTTGAAATGCTTAAAGAAGCACTTGAAGCAGGTGCAGATATCATTATGCTTGATAATATGAGTGTTGAGGATATGATAAAAGCTGTTGAACTTTGCGCAGGTAAAGCCGAAACCGAATGCAGCGGAAATGTAACAAAAGAAAATGTTGCAAAGCTTACTAGTATTGGTGTAAACTATATATCAAGCGGAGCGCTTACGCACTCTTCTCCGATTTTAGATCTCTCGCTTAAAAATTTGCACGCTGTATAATGGGGTGAATCAATGAAAGCTGCTGACAGAAGAAAAGCGATTGTTAATCTGTTGTTATCGTCAAACGAACCTATATCGGGCGGTAATCTTTCCGAAGAATTCGGAGTATCAAGGCAGATTATCGTTCAGGATATATCTGTTTTAAAAGGCTCGGGAATTGATATTATTTCTACTCATAACGGATATATTATTCAGAAATCGCCTTTAAAAGAGCGTGTTTTCAAAGTGTACCATACAACCGAACAAACTGAGGATGAATTAACAACAATTGTAAATTTGGGCGGAACAGTTGTTGATGTATTTGTTTGGCATAAGGTTTACGGTAAAATGAATGCACCGTTGAATATTTTTTCAAACCTGCATATAAAGCAGTTTATTGAAGGAGTAAGAAGTGGGAAATCCACCGAGCTTATGAATATAACAGGCGGCTATCATTATCACACCGTTCGTGCTGAATCAGAACATATACTCGACGAAATTGAGCATGCTCTTAAAACAAAGAATTACATAGCACCGGAAATATAACCTTTGTAAAAGCAGCAGGTAAAACTACTTTTTTACCTGCTGCTTTAAACTATAAAAACGAGGCTGTATCAAAACATTTGTAAGCAGATGTTATTGATGCAGCCTTTTATTAATTATAGATTATTCAGTTGTTGTTCAATTGCTAACAGTTGAGTAATACTTGACACGGTACCGTCAGCTAAAGCTTTAATAGATTCAACGCCGTTTTCCATTGCATAAGACCTGAATTCTTTTATCATCGCTTTGTCGTTAATATTATCACCAACAGTAATAACATTTTCCTTTTTTGCACCAAGAATATCAACGAGTAAATATATCCCTTTTGCCTTATCAACATCAGCCTTAACAATATCAATGCATGTACCGTTTTGCATTGGGTTAAGTAAATTGCCGAATTTTTCTTTAACAATAGCCGTTACTTTTTCCGCTGTTTCATAATCAGGCAGAACGGTACTTATCTGATTAAAATAAGAAATTTCAGGTACATCGTCAAGGCTATACCCTACGTTATCAATACATTTATTCTTATCTGAATATATATAGCAAGAAAAATCGGTTTCTATATGTACAAACGGACAGCCGCATTCAAAAAGCAGTTCAGTGACAGGAAGAGCCAAATTGCCGCTGCATCTTACATCGGAAATTCGGTCACCCTTTGAATTTAAGATAATTGCACCGTTGGCTGCGATAAAATAATCAATACCCAATTTATCTTTTTTCAGAATATTAACAGCATCAGCTGTACCTCTACCGCTGACTATAGCAAAAACATTGCCTGAATTTCTCCATTTTTGTATAGCATCTCTTTTGGTGTCATCTATTCCGCCGTAATTCAAAGTTCCGTCATAGTCGCTTGCAATTATCTTCATTTGTAAGACACCTATTTAGCAATTAATTGAATAAAGCAATTTTATCATATTTCAAATTTATCCGCTTCATATTTAGTGCATGGATAATTTGCAACACCGTTTTCATCGGGGAAGGGGGAGAGGTTATCGTTTTCAAAAGCCTTTCTTTCTTCCTCTTTTGAGAAATCAGGAATTTTATATTCTGCGCCATTGTGCAGACTGCTTCTCCAGCCGAGTATTGCAACGGCGGACATTGCACAGGAGCGATATGCATTGAAGTACGGCTGTCTGCCTTCAAGAATACAGCTGAGGAATTCGTGGGAAACATAATAGTCGCCGCCTGAATGGCCGCACTGGCCAGCCTTATCTTTATCGAAGGGGAATCCTACAGTTGAAACTCTTTCCTTTTCAACACCTTCGGGAATTTCCCAATCATTATACACAATACGAATTTTGCCTTCATCGCCTCTGACTGTTTCTGCACTGCCCTTGGCACAGGCAAAGCGATACCAGTTGCCGTGACCGCCGAATTTTGCCCAGCCGGTAATTCTTGCAACAGCACCTCTGCTCATTGTACAAAGCATGATTGAAGCAACATCCTTGATTGGCTCTCCTTCACGCTCCTGACGCATACCGTCAGTATAAATACTTCTTGCATTAACCGAAACCGGAATATCATTTGTAACTCTCATAAGCGGAGCAAATGAGTGGCTCAGATAATAGCCGGATGGCATCAATGCACGCCAATGAGTTGTTGTGGGTGTATAATGAACATATTCCTCGTGACTCATTGGGTGAACATATTCACCTTCGCAGTATAGTGCCTCACCAAGTGTGCCGCTTTGATATATTTCGGTAAGCTTGCTTGTAACTGCAAAGTAAGCGTAGTTTTCAGCGAGCATATAAATTGCACCGCTTTTTTCACTTGCACGGCAAATTTGTACACATTCAGCCATTGTTACGGCAGGCATTGTTTCGCTGAGAACATGGATGCCCTTTTCAAGCGCAATTACGGCATATTTTGCGTGCTGATGGAAAAAGTTTGTAAGAACTACGGCATCTATTCCGCTTTCAATAAAATCATTAAAATCGGTGTAGAATTTTGTTTCATCACAGCAGTATTTTTTAATTCTTTCGTAGGTGCTTTCGTCGTAATCGCATACTGCGCTGATGTATGCATTTTCGGTGAGTGTGAGTCCCTGTGCGAGACCGCAGCCTCTTCTTGCGCCGAAAATACCGATTTTTATTTTTTTATCCATTATTATTGCCTCCTTAAAGGATTTATATGATTTTACCACTTTAATAAAATGAAATCAATATAAATTTATAAAACTGTCGGTATATTTTTTTGATTAATATAAAAAGATTTATTTACTTAGATATAAGGTTATGATATAATAATTGACCTGAAATAAAGTTGCACAACAGTCTTTTTATATACTGACATTAATGTTTATTACGGAGGTATTATGGCGTTTTTATTGGTTGTTATATATATTGCTTTTATTGGTCTGGGTGTTCCGGATTCGCTAATCGGCTCTGCCTGGCCTGCTATTCATACTCAAATGAATATTCCGGTTGAATTGGTCAGCGTTCTTACTTTTATTATTTCGGGCTGTACTGTATTATCAAGTATGTTCAGCGCAGGTATTCTTAATAAATTCGGAACTGCTAAGGTTACTGCGTTCAGTACTGCTATGACTGCGGTAGCTTTGTTGGGATTTTCTTTAACTCCGTCTTTCCTGTATATGATACCGTTAGCTGTTATTCTCGGACTTGGTGCAGGTGCGATTGATTCGGGACTTAATAATTATGTTGCTCTTCATTTCAAAGCAAGTCATATGAATTTTCTGCACTGTTTTTATGGCGTTGGTGTAAGTCTCAGTCCTTACCTTATGTCGCATGCGTTAAGTGATGCAGGTTGGCGTAACGGATATCGTTATGCTTTTTTCGTACAGGCAGCAATTACTTTGCTGCTGATTGTGTCCGTACCGCTGTGGAAAAAAACATCATCAGCCGAACAAGAAGAAAATGAAAGCAGCGTAAACCTTACTATTGCACAGATGGCTAAAATGTCAGAAGTTCGTCTGGTTTGGGTTATTATGCTTGCAACAAACGCAATTGAATACGCTTGCGGAGTATGGGGTAGTACATACCTTGTAGCAGAAAAAGGTTTTTCTGCAGAACATGGAGCACTTGCTCTCACGGTATATTACGTTGGAATGTCAGTCGGCAGATTTATTTCCGGATTGCTTTCGGCAAAGATAAGTACCTGGAAACGTATTGGTATAGGGGTTATTATTCTCGCTCCGGCGATTGTACTTATGCTTCTTCCGGTGCCCGGTTTATTTTCT
The DNA here is from genome assembly GCA_017416765.1 of Clostridia bacterium. Taxonomy (GTDB): domain Bacteria; phylum Bacillota; class Clostridia; order Oscillospirales; family Acutalibacteraceae; genus UBA8612. The sequence continues at coordinate 75,489 of JAFQBE010000008.1, read as the reverse complement.
GTTGTCGGTTTGTTCTTTATCGGCCTTGGAAACGGCTCAATTTATCCGAATATGATACACCTGACACCTCACAATTTCGGCAAAGAAGTATCTCAGTCTGTTATGGGCTCGCAGATAGCTTTTGCTTACATTGGGGTTATGCTCGCACCTGCGATGGTCAGCGTTATAAGCGGACTGTTCGGAATTTCAGTATATCCTGTTTTGCTTGCTGTGCTGTATTCGGTAATGGTTATTGCTCTGAAATTGTTTACAAATCGTTTGAAAAAGCTGAATAAATACAATGCAAATGTCTGATTCCAAGGGTGAATTAACAATGAAAAATAATGACATATTTGATATAGAAAGATTTACATCACCTGATGTTTCACATGCGCCTGTATACATTTGGGTATGGAATGATATCTGTACTCGTGAAATTATTGACGCTCAACTTGAAGAAATGAATAATCTCGGTATAAAAGCGTTTTATATTCTTCCAGAGCCGAAGAATTTCCGACCTGACAGTATGCCTACGAATCTTACACCTGAATATCTTTCAGATGAATACTTTGAGCTTTGTGCATATGCAATTGAAAAGGGAAAAGAGCTTGGAATGATTTGCTGGATTTACGATGAGGGCGGGTGGCCTTCAGGCGGAGCATGCGGAAAGGTTCTGAAAGATCATCCGGAATATGCCCGTCAAATACTGGAATTTTCTGAATGCTCTTTTGCTCGCGGAACTGTGTATAAAAAAACAAGGGCTGATATCCTTGCAGCTTTCCGTAATGATAATGAAATGATTGAAGAAGGGTATGTGTTTTCTGCGGATAGTGTTGTAACGGAATATGTTGCAGAAAAACAGCTCTGTGGAAATGCCGATTACCCTGATTTGCTCAATAAAGATGCAACGGAATATTTTATTGATATCACTCACGAAAAATATGCGTCAGCATTGCAAAATACACTTGGTAAAAATGTTACAGCTGTATTTACCGATGAGCCCAAAGCGCCGTTTAGAGCCTTTAATATGGAATTGGCAGAGAAATATGAAGCATTGTACGGTGAATCAATATTGCCTTATCTGCCGTTAATAGCAGAAAGAGTTCAGCCGACAGAAGAAAATGTACACATATTATATCGTTGGTACGATTTATGCAGTCAGATGTTCTGTGATAATTTTCTTCTTCCCTGCAAAGCGTGGGCAAATGCTCACGGTATAGCTTTTACAGGTCATCTGGATAAAGACCATATTCCTCACGGTTGTATGAATGGCGGTGGAACGTTTAACCTGATGCGTGCTCTAAGGTGCTTTGATATTCCCGGTGTAGATGTCATATGGCGTCAGCTCTATCCTGAAAATAAAAAACAGGATAAAAATGATATGAACGGCTACAACGGCTTCTTTCCGAGATACGCTTCATCTGCCGCTGTACAGAACGGTACAAAGCGTGCAATGAGCGAAATTCTCGGCGTAGCAGGAGCAGCTGTAACTTATGATATAATGCGGTACACTGTCGGATATCAGGCTGTACGCGGAATAAATATATTCAATATTTTCAATTTTCCTCTCGGTCGCAAAGGACAGCTTCTTGCTCAGGAGCTGCCTGTTTTTACGGAAAATCAGCCGTATTATCAATTCCTCGATAAGTTCAACCGTTATGTTGAACGGCTGTCATATGTATCGTCGATAGGCGAAAGGGTTTGTGAAACAGGTATTTATTATCCAGTTCACGATTTTCAAGGCAGGCTAAAAGCGGAAGCTATGTCAGGTGCGTTTAATACTCTTGGCAGAACGCTTGAAGATATGACAGTGGATTTTGATATTGTTGACGATGATGTTATTAAAGCAGCTCATTTAACTGACGACGGCTGTTTGCGTATCGGCATGGCGGCATACAGACATATCGTTATCCCCGAAGGCGCTTTTATTCCGCCGGAAACTCAGAATGTACTGAACCGTTTTATAATTAGCGGAGGCAAGGTTTCGTATAACTTTGATGACTTTACACCTGTAATTAGTGTTGAAGGAAGCGGCTTGCGTGCAATGCACAGAAAGGCAGAAAACGCAGAAATTTTCTGCCTGTTCCGTGAATTCGGTGATAGCGAAAATTACCGTGTTCATCTGCCTTCAGCAAAAGGTTATCTGCTCGATTTGGCAAACGGTACATTGCAGAGTTTCAAGGCTGAAAACCGTATTCTGAATCTTTCTCTTGCCATAGGAGAAACGGCCGTTATACTGCTGACAGACGAAATTATGAACGCAGAAAGCAAAACAGATTTCAGAAACAGATTCGATATTACCGATAATTTCATATTCCGCAAAGAAAATGAACTTATTTGCAGTGAAAACGGGTTCGATGTAATTAAGCATTCAGATAATTCAACTGCTGTCAGCCTTGGTGATTGGTCATATCTTATCGGCAATGCTTACTCCGGAAGCGGTGTTTATGAAACAACATTTACACTGCCGGAAGAAAAGATAGGAAAAGAGGGAGAAATAGACCTCGGCGATGTACATTATACTGCAGAGGTTTATATTAACGGACATTTTTTAGGAGCAGTTTTTATGTCACCATACAGAATTAAAATACCTGTAGGTGTACTTAACAAAGAGAATAAGCTGAAAATAGTTGTTACAAATACATCGGCTAATTGGTATGTTCACACCGATTACTTTGATAAATGGAGTATAAAAGAATTATCTCCATATTTTGAAGTTGAACTCAATTATGCAAAAGACTTTGTGACGGGCGGAATATACGGACCTGTTATTCTGTATGTAGAATAATTCGGTTGTTCTTTTAATCTTATATATTTGGTAATTTTGAATTTTGGGAGATGTTTTATTATGGCTTTTGATATTAACAGCTTTAAATGGACAAGAAAACCTGCAGATTACTTTGTAAGTAACGAAAAAATTGAGATTGTTACAAATCCAAATACTGATTTATGGCAGAGAACATACTATCATTTCAGAAATGACAATGCTCCTGTTTTTCAAACTGAAACAGACGATAAGTATTTCTCATTTATTGTTAAAACTGAATTTGACAGCAAGCATCGTTTTGACCAGTGCGGCATTGTTATGTATCTTGACAGTGAAAATTGGCTCAAAGCTTCAATAGAATATGAAAATGAGGATTTTCAGCATCTCGGCAGCGTTGTAACCAATAACGGATATTCTGACTGGGCAACAACAGAAATCAACTCTGACATCAAATCAATGTGGTACAGATTCAGCCGCAGAGAGGATGATTATTGCGTCGAATGCTCTGATGACGGCATAAAATACAAGCAGATGCGTGTCTGCCATATGTTTAATGGTGCAGGAAAAATACGATTTGGGATCTATGCTTGCAGTCCTGAAAAATCATCTTTCAAAGCAACATTCACAAATATGGAAATTACCGAATGTAAATGGCTTGCGCACAACGGCCAACAGCCGGATAATGAATAATATTACCTGAAAAATTAAATTTATTTTTTATAATTTTCTATTGCTTTTTTGTAATAACAGGTATATAATAATTACGAAATAAATACAGGGGAGCTTGTGATTGCTGGCTGAGAGGAAGTACTCAAACTTCGACCCTATAACCTGATGCGGATAATGCCGCCGTAGGAAGTCATACACATGTGTTTTTACAGGAGGCTTCCGAAAGGTTGTCTCCTGTTTTTGTTTCGCATTTCAAATCCCGGGGAGCCGTAAAAAACGGCTGAGAGGCAGGTAAACCTGCGACCCGCAAACCTGATCCGGATAATGCCGGCGTAGGAAGTATAATATAAGTACCTTGTGAATCTGCAGTAAACAAACCGTACTTCAATTTGCCTTCGCCTTATTATCCGGCGGAGGCAAATTTTATTTTGGAGGTAAATTCATGAAAGCAAGTATCGCAATCCAGGTTCTTCCCAAAGCAAAAGACCAGGATGATCTTATCCGCATTGTTGATGAGGTTATCGCATTTATCAAAAGCAGCGGTTTAAACTGCCATGTAGGTCCGTTTGAAACAACAATTGAAGGCGAAGACTATGACCAACTTATGGACATTGTCAAAGAGTGCCAACATGTTGCAATCAGAGCAGGCGCTGAAAATGTATCAGCTTATGTAAAGGTTGTTTACAGACCCGAAGGCGAAATACTGACAATTGACAAAAAGATTAAAAAACATGCTGAAGCGTAATTTTGCATCGATTACCGCCGTTGTCGCATTACTGATTATATGGCAGTTGCTTTGCACAACGGGACTTATTCCGTCTTATATGCTGCCGTCGCCCATAGAGGTAATTCAGGCTTTTGTGAGTGAATTGCCTTTGCTTCTTGAAAATTCCGTAATCACTTTACAAGAGGCTTTTATTGGCTTGTTTCTCGGGGTAAGTGTGGGGTTTATTGCAGCTGTGCTGATGGATACGTTTGATATTCTGTACAAAGCATTTTATCCGTTATTAATTATTACGCAAACTATCCCTTCCGTTGCTATTGCACCGCTTCTTGTGCTTTGGTTTGGTTATGAAATGATGCCGAAAATTATTCTGATAGTTATATCAACATTCTTCCCCGTAACAGTCGGACTTCTTGACGGGTTCAAAAGTGCGGATAAAGATGCAATCGGATTACTGCGCTCAATGGGTGCAAATCGTACTCAGATTTTTCGTTATATAAAATTTCCGACCGCATTACCTCAGCTGTTTTCAGGCTTGAGGATAGCTGCGGCATACAGCGTTGTAGGTGCAGTTATAAGCGAATGGCTTGGAGGCTTTGGCGGTCTTGGTGTTTATATGACAAGAGTGAAAAAAGCCTTTGCTTTTGATAAAATGTTTGCTGTTATTTTTCTTATATCGGCAATTTCTCTTGCACTTATGGCATTGGTCGGATTTGCAGAGAAAAAGTGTATGCCTTACCGAAATACTGATATAAAAGGAGAAAAATGATGAAAAAATTAATTGCATTAATACTTTCTGTCGTAATAATTTTCAGTTTGTCTGCTTGCGGAAAAACTGAACAGGACAAAATAACAATCGTTCTTGACTGGACACCGAACACAAATCATACCGGAATATTTGTTGCTCAGGCTAACGGTTATTTTGAAGAATCAGGGCTGAATGTTGAAGTTGTTCAACCACCTGAAGGCGGTGCAGAAGCCTTGGTGGCATCAGGCAAAGCTCAGTTCGGAGTATCATTCCAGGATTCTCTTGCACCTGCTTTTATAGGGGATAATGCAATACCCGTTACCGCAGTTGCCGCAGTTATTCAGCACAACACTTCGGGTATTATTTCACGCAAAGGTGAAGGAATGGACACACCCAAAGGTCTTGAAGGCAAGAAATATGCAACTTGGGATCTGGATGTTGAAAAAGAAACTATCCGAGATGTAATGAAGGCTGACGGCGGCAACTTCGACCTTGTTGAACTGATTCCGTCAACAGTTACCGATGAAGTATCGGCTCTAAAAAGCGGTTCTGTTGATGCAATATGGATTTTCTATGCTTGGGCAGGAATAGCTTGTCAGACAGCGGGCCTTGAAACAGATTACTTTGAGTTTGCAGACATAAATCCTGTTTTTGATTATTATACCCCCGTTATTATCGGCAACAATGCTTGGCTTGACGAAAACCCCGAAACTGCCAAAGCCTTTATTGCGGCACTTTCAAAGGGATATACATTTGCGGTTGAAAATCCAAAAGCTGCCGCGGATATTCTCATGGAAGCAGCACCCGAACTAAAATCAAACAGCGAGCTTGTATATGCAAGTCAGGAATATCTTGCATCAGAATACATAGCCGATGCTTCAAAATGGGGCGAGTTTGACGCTGACCGTTGGGCAGCATTCTATAATTGGCTGAATGAAAAGAATCTTCTTGAAGATAAAATCAATCCGGATTTCGGCTTTACAAACGAATTTCTTCCCGAGTGATATGAATAAGTTAGAAGTAAAAAATGTCAGTAAAAGCTTTGATAATAATCATGTTCTGAATGATATTTCCATTGAACTTAACAAAGGCGAATTGGTGTGCCTGCTCGGTGTCAGCGGCGGCGGAAAAACAACATTGTTCAACATAATTTCAGGGCTTTTAACACCTGATAACGGTCAGGTGTTGCTTGACGGAAAAGATATAACGAATCAACCGGGTCACATAAGCTATATGTTACAAAAGGACTTGCTTTTGCCGTACAGAACAATAGAAGACAATGCCGCTTTACCTCTTTTACTGAAAGGTGAAAAGAAAAAAGAAGCGCGTAAGCAGGTGTCACCGCTGTTCGAGCAATTCGGACTTGAAGGGACACAAAGGAAGTATCCGGCCCAGCTTTCCGGTGGTATGCGTCAGCGTGCGGCACTCTTGCGGACATATATGTTTTCAAAGGATGTTGCTCTTTTAGATGAACCCTTCTCTGCGTTGGATACTCTTACAAAAAGTTCAATGCACAAATGGTATCTGAATGTGATGGAGCAAATCCAACTGTCAACGCTTTTCATCACTCATGATATCGACGAAGCAATCCTCATTTCAGACAGAATATATCTGTTATCCGGTTCACCGGGAGAAATTAAGGAAGAAATAATTATCAATGAGCCTAAACCACGTCGTGGTGATTTTAACTTGACACCTGAGTTTCTTGAATACAAACGAAGAATACTTACATTACTAAAATAAATAACTGAAAAAACAGGGAACAAACCATGCAATATGCATTGGTTCATTCCCTGTTTAAATTTAAATTTTTTACTTTGTACTTACTTGGCAATACTTACCGATATTGAACATTAACTGAGGAAATTGTTGTTTCCTTCCGCAAACGGTAATGCCATCAAGCTCAACCTGCACTGTGTTTGTGTCACTGTCTGTTCCCGATATTTTAGGCATCATATATGAGGTATATGAAATGTTTTTGAAAGTAACATTTTTAATCTCAAAATTTTCAGCTTCTTCGTCGTAGATATTTACGAGAATCGGTCTGCCTTCATCACGGAAAATCTCAATGTTTTCAAAAACCACACCGTCTATATTGCCTTTAGTCATCTCAGCAACTACAACGAGTGAACCTATTCTGTCGTTATTCCATATACCGTCACGGTAAATTACAGCACAGTCACGGAAGGTAACATCGGAAATCGTTTTAATTACTTCGCCTGTAATACCAAAGCACCTTGCGTATCCGCCCCACGCAATACAGTTTGTGAAGGTAATGTTACGGCTGTCCATTGTGCCGCCGAGTGCTTTTACTTCAAAAGTGTCATCTGCAACTCTTGCAAAGCAGTTGTCAACAGTCACATTATGGCTGTTGCAAATTGCAAAGCCATCGCAGTTTCCGCGGTTACCGATGATATCAACATTATCAATTTGCACTCCGTCACAGCAATAGGAAATAAATGACCACTCGGGCGAATTGATAATTTTTACATCTCTGACCTTTACATTATTGCAGCTGGTGAAAACAACGCCTCTTCTTTCACGCCTGTCAAGACGCGTCATATCAATTACACCTCTGCCTGCAAGGGTTATGTTTTTGCAATTATAAAAATTAATAAACGGATATCTCGTAAGTCCGATTGAATTGTGGTACGGTGCATCAGGCTCAAAATACTTGTTTTCGTCTTCAGCGCAGTCAATATCATAAAGGTGGTTTGCTATAACATAAGCTCCTTGGCGAAGATAAATTACAAGATTTTCATTTCCGACGAGGTTGACATAATCGTACTGATATACACCTTTATCAAGTACCCATACGCTGTCTTCACCATATTCTTCTATGTATTCCGCAATCTCTTTTTCTTCATCAACCTTTTCACGCACCATAAGCGTGTAGCCGTAGTACTGGTTTGCACCATTGAAAAGGAAGGTGTAGATGCCGGTTTTGTTGATTGATGCAGTTACTGTATTCTCTTTACATTGTGCCTTAATACCATGTGATTCGGGAAGTACAATTGCGTTTTTAAGTTCAACATCAGTACCGGTTATTTCAATGTTGAAAGAAAATTCTTTACTTGTATCAACATAAATTTCGGAAAAGGAATGAAGCGTACCTGTATCATCGGCACGAATAAAAACAACCGACGCGTAAACGGGAATTTCGGTTCCGCTCACCTTTGCAGTGTAATAAGGAGATATAGTTATGCCGTTTATGTCGTCATATCCTCCGGACTGAACATATTCAGGGAGCTGTGCCGAAGCTCTGCCTACAAGCTCCTGTTCGGTAAGCCCTGCTTGTTCCAAAGTGATAATTGCTTCTTTTGGATACTCAAGAAATGAAAAATCAAAGTTTTCGCTTTCAGGACTTATTACTGCTGTTGAAAAAAGATTCGAACAAAAAACAGAAATAACTGTAAAACAAGTGAAAATAAATTTGATTAAACTCTGCATAAATTAATCTCCGTATTTTTATTCTTTATTTTGCGTTGCGACAATTCTGCTGCCGAACACATCTTCTGCAATAACATCGCCGATTGAAATTGGAAGGTCAGCTGTTACGCTGTTGAGTATTGTCATACATTCGCTCATTTTTTCTTTAGGAATAGGCTTATCTGTTTTGACAGAAACCAAACCGCCATCGCTGCATCTGACAGTAGAGGTCAATGTTCTCTTCGGAGCTATGCATTCGGTTTCAGCGTATGCTTTTCCTCTCGGGCAAGTGTGTCCGGTAACTTCAATTACTTTTTTATCTTCTGTCTGTACTGTGATTTCGCAACCAAGCGGACAAATAATACAAGTAAGTTTTCTTTCCATATTACATTTCCTCCAAGGAAAAATACAATTCCTTCGCGTTTTCGTATATTTCTTTCTTTAAGGTGATGGATTCCATCTCTCCAGGAGCAACCTTTATTTTCTTTTTAGATAACAAAGTATTTTCGCCGTCGCTTACTTTAATCATTACATTTTTATAAATGTTGGAAACTCTGAAATATACAGCTACGTCTTTTTTCTTTGTAATTCTCTGCGGAACTGTATAACGGATTTTTCCGTCTGTTTTTATGGGAATAAGAACGCTTTCGTCCTTGGTGCCGTTTATGTATTCAACTGCGGCTTTGCCTGCAATTTCAGCTTCTTCGGAAACATAGTCAACAAGGTCATGTACATGAAGAACATTACCGCAGGAGAAAACACCTTCAATAGAGGTCTGACGGTCCTGGTCAACTACCGCACCGTTTGTGATGGGGGAGAGGGCGACATTTGCGTTTCTGGAAAGCTCGTTTTCGGGTACAAGACCGACCGAGAAAAGTATTGTATCGCAAGGAATGTATTCTTCAGTTCCTGCAACTGGCTTTCTTCTTTCATCAACCTTTGCAATTGTTACGCCTTCAACTCTTTCTTTACCGTGAATCTGAATTATTGTATGACTTAGTTTTAGCGGAATTCCGAAATCGTTAAGACACTGTTCAATATTTCTTGCAAGACCTCCGGAGTAAGGCATAAGCTCACAAACAGCATGAACCTTTGCACCCTCAAGTGTCATTCTTCTTGCCATAATAAGTCCGATATCGCCACTGCCTAAAATAACAATGTTTTTACCAGGAAGATAGCCCTTCATATTGACAAACTTCTGTGCAGTACCTGCACTGTATATACCTGCAGGACGGCTTCCCGCAATATTAAGCGCACCCTTCGCGCGTTCACGGCATCCCATTGCAAGAATAATGGCTTTTGCTTCAATCTGAAAAATACCGTCCTGAGTATTGGTTGCAGTAACAACCTTATTCTCTGAAACATCAAGCACCATAGTATTCAGTTTGAATTCTATGCCGAGCGCTCTGACCTTTTCTTCATATCTCCATGCATATTCAGGACCTGTAAGCTCTTCGCCGAATTTATGAAGACCGAAGCCATTGTGAATGCACTGCTGCAGAATACCGCCGAGATGTTCGTCACGCTCAAGAATAAGAATATCTTTTATTCCGTTTTCGTATGCTGCAATCGCAGCGCTCATACCGGCAGGACCGCCACCTATAATAACTAAATCTTTCATTATGACTGTCCTCCTTTTGTAAGTTCGACATTGATTAATGATTCACCGCCGAACTTGGTTACGCTTTCATAGGGAATACCAAGCTCTTTTGCAAGAATTTCTGTTACATACGGACCGCAGAAACCACCCTGGCAACGACCCATCTGTGCGCGAGTTCTGCGCTTAATGCCATCAAGGTCACGCGGTTGAGGATTGCGGCGGATTGCATCAATAATTTCGCCTTCTGTAATACCTTCACATCGGCATACAATTTTACCGTAGGCTGGATTTCCTTTTATAATTTCATTTTTCTCTTCAGCTGATGCCTCCTGGAAAGCATAATAGGGCTTTCTTACAGGATTATAATCAGGATTAAGTTCAAGCTCAAGTCCGTCTTCTTTTAACATATCCTCAATATATTCAGCAATAGCAGGGGATGAGGTCAGACCCGGTGATTCGATACCTGCCGCATTAATAAAGCCTTTTTTAGGTGAATTTATAATGAAATCACCTGTGCTGCCAACAGAACGCAAACCGCAGAAAGATGTAATTGTTTTATTAACGGGCACTGATTTTGCTGTTTCGTTAGTGCTGTTAAGTATGGCATCAAAGCCTACTGCAGTAGTATTTTTATCTTCCTTATCGGTCATATCGTAAGATGTGGGACCTAAAAGCAGATTGTTATGAACGGTGGGAGTAATTAAAATACCTTTACCCATTTTTGAAGGTGTTCTGAAAATTGTATGAGAAACAGTATCGCCGCACTCTCTGTCGAGCAGCATATATTCGCCCCTTCTCGGGTGAATATCGAACGAATTATCACCGACCATCTGTGCAACTGTGTCAGAATAAATACCTGCACAGTTGATTACATAGCGTGTGGTTACATAATCGTTATCGGATGAAACTTTATAACCGTTTTCTATGGCATCTATACTGCTGACCTTATAGTTGCATTTTAACTCTGCGCCGTTATCCATAGCATTACCTATAGCGGCAATTGCAAGGGTGTAAGGGCAGACGATGCCGCCGGTAGGTGCGTATAAAGCGCAGATAACATCATCGGAAAGGTTGGGTTCCATTTCAAGAAGTTCATCTTTTTCAACTATGCGCAAACCTTCAACCTCGTTGGTTACACCTCTTTTCAACAGCTCGTTGAGAACGGTTCTGTCTTCCTCGCTGAAACCTACAACCAAAGAACCGTTGTTTATATACTTTACACCGAGTTCGTTGCAGACACTTTCCATCATCTTGTTGCCGCGTACATTGAGCTTGGCTTTAAGGCTGCCTTCTTTGGCATCAAAGCCTGCGTGAACGATTGCAGAATTTGCTTTTGTTGCACCCATTGCAACATCGTTCTCACTTTCAAGAATACAAATTTTCAACTTGTATTTTGAAAGTGTACGAGCTACAAGACCGCCAACAACGCCCGCGCCGATTACTGTTACATCATACATATTTTCATCTCCAGTTTTTAACAGATGTTTTTTGTAAAACACTCGATAATATTTGAATGTTTTGTAAAAAACATTTAAATTTAATTTAAAAGTAATTATAGCACTAATTATAAGAATTGTAAATCTGCATAATGAAAAAACAAGTAAATTTATCTTAACAATTTATTAAATCAAGGGTTGACAAATTCTTAATGTTTGTTATAATTGTTAAAAATAAAAAATTATTTAGGGAACCAGCTGTCTGCAGAGGATATGGTTCCTTTTATTTTAATTTAATTCAAAAGGGGAATGTTTAATGGAAATTCAACTTCAGGAACTAATTGAACAGATTAAAAAAGACGGAGTTGATGTTGCTCAAGCTCAGGCAGCGGCTATCCTCGAATCTGCAAAAGCAGAAGCAGAAAAAATTATATTTGACGCTTATGCTCAGGCAGAAAGAATTATGGCAGATGCTAAAACCGAAAACGCAAAAACTGTTAAATCCGGTGAGAATGCACTTCGTCAGGCAGGTCGCAATCTGCTTATCTCATTCAGAGAAAGCGTAGCAAAAGAACTTAAAGCAATTGTCAATAACAGCGTAAACTCTGTTTATTCATCGGATGAATTTTCCGGTTTAATTGTAAAGGCTGTTGAAAACTGGACAGGTAAACCCGAAGCAGAAGATATAACAGTTATTTTAAACAGCAGTGATCTTGCAATACTCGAAGAATCTATTCTTTCTTCACTTAAAACTAAATTACTCAGCGGTGTAACACTTAAAGCAAACGATAATTTTGACGGCGGTTTCCGCATTGCCGTAAATAACGGAGCTGTTTATTATGATTATTCTGCTCAGGCGGTTTGCGAAATGCTTTCAAACTATCTCAGTCCAAAAGTTAGTGAACTTCTTAAAGAGGCTGAATAATTATGGCTGAATATTATCTGATATCACAATTGCCGTCGCTTGACGCAATTAACGAAAGCACACCGCTCCCCATAACTTCTGAAAGGTTTACTGAACTTTGTCAGAGGTTTCTTAATAAAAAAAGACAAGCTGAATTAGAAAAGTTGACGCTGTTACCGTCAAAAGACTCAGAAAAATCAACTTCTTCATTAATTGACAGCTGGAATAACGGTGAACGCAATCTCAGGCTTGCACTTGCTAAACTGCGTGCTGATAAGCTTAATAAACCATTTGATTCTCATAATCAATCTTTCTCTCCCGCGTTATTACAGGCGGTACGCACAGCGGTTGAAATTGACAACCCCATGGAAGCCGAGAAATTTCTTAATAAATACCGACTTGATTTTCTTGAAACGTTAAGACCGACAGATTCATTTTCTGATGAATTCATATTTTATTACGGACTGAAGCTGAAGCTGATTGAAAGAATAAGAAAATTTGATAAACAGAGCGGGGAAAACGCGTACAGAAAAATCTATAACTCCATTATGAATGAGAACAGAACGGAGGTTATACAATGACCGAAAATAAAGGTAAGGTAGTAAGCATTAACGGCAACCTTGTGTCCGTAAGGTTTGACGGCAATGTTTCAATGAATGAAATTTGCTTTGTTAATGTAGACAATAAAAAACTTAAAAGCGAGGTTATCCGTATCCGCGGTGACATCGCACAAATTCAGGTTTATGAAATGACTAACGGCATTAAATGCGGTGATGAAGTTGAATTTACGGGCGATATGCTTTCAGCTCAGCTCGGACCGGGTCTACTCGGTCAGGTTTATGACGGACTTCAGAATCCGCTGCCGGAACTGGCCGAACAGGCAGGCTGGTTTCTTGAAAGAGGAATATATGCAGATGCGCTCAATTCTGAAAAGAAATGGGAATTTACTCCCACAGCAAAAATCGGCGACACACTTCGTGCAGGTGAATATATAGGTACTGTTCCTGAAGGACCGTTCACGCATAAAATATTTGTTCCTTTTTATCTTCTCGGTAATTACACGCTTAAATCAATTGCTGAAAAGGGTGAGTATACAGTAAACGAAACTGTTGCTGTTCTTACCGATGAACGCGGCAGAGAAATACAAGTTTCAATGTCATTCAAGTGGCCTGTTAAGAGAGCTGTAAAATGCTACAGCGAAAGACTTGCACCTGTAGAAACAATGGAAACCAAGGTTCGTCTTATTGATTCTTTCTTCCCCGTTGCAAAAGGCGGAACTTACTGTACGCCCGGTCCTTTCGGTGCAGGTAAAACCGTTTTACAGCATACAACTTCAAAGTATGCCGATGTGGATATTGTTATTATCGCAGCCTGCGGCGAACGAGCTGGTGAGGTTGTTGAAACGCTTACGGAATTTCCTGAGCTTACTGACCCCAAAACTGGTCGTTCACTTATGGAACGCACAATTATAATTTGTAACACATCTTCAATGCCCGTCGCATCCCGTGAAGCATCGGTTTATACATCGGTAACTCTTGCAGAATATTACCGTCAGATGGGACTTAATGTTCTTCTTCTTGCTGACTCAACCTCTCGTTGGGCACAGGCTTTGCGAGAAATGTCGGGCAGACTTGAGGAAATCCCCGGCGAAGAGGCTTTCCCTGCTTATCTTGAATCATATATTGCAGCATTCTATGAAAGAGCCGGCTATGTTCGTCTGCCTGACGGAAGCAAGGGTTCTGTTACCATTGGCGGTACGGTTTCACCCGCAGGCGGTAACTTTGAAGAACCCGTAACTCAGGCTACGCTGAAAGTAGTCGGAGCATTCCACGGTTTGTCACGCGAGCGTTCAGACGCAAGAAAATACCCTGCAATTGACCCGCTTATTTCATGGTCAAAATATAAGACCGTAACAGATTCAGCAAAATCAGAATTTTGTAAAAAGATACTTCTTCACGGTGATGAAATCGGCTCAATGATGAAGGTTGTTGGTGAAGAAGGCACAAGCCTTGAAGATTATATTGTATACCTTAAATCAGAAATGCTTGATTCTGTTTATCTACAGCAGAACTCCTTTGACCTTATTGATGCCGACTGCGGCAAGGAAAGACAGTGCTATGTAACCGATAAGCTCATATATGTTCTCGGCAGTGAATATGCACTTGGCAATAAAGATGAAGCAAGAAGCTTTTTTAACCGTATGCGTCAGAAATTCATTGACTGGAATTACACAGAATTTAAAAGTGAAGCCTTTGCAAAGGCAGAAGCTGAAATTGATGCATTATATACCGACGGTCAAGGCAGAACTGCCCATGAAGCTGAACTTTTGTTAAAGGATGGTGAGTGATAATGAATAAAGTATATAACAGAATTGAAACCATTACTGGTAACGTTATCACCGTCAGAGCAGAAGGCGTACAGTATAATGAACTTGCACAGATAAATACCCGCTTCGGCAAATCTCTTGCTCAGGTCAATAAAATTGACGGCGATATTGTTTCTCTTCAGGTTTTTGCAGGCGGTCAGGGTGTTTCAACAGGTGATGAGGTACGCTTTTTAGGTCATGAAATGCGTGTTTCGTTCAGCGAAGACCTGCTCGGCAGGATTTTCAACGGTTCAGGCGAACCGAGAGACAAAGGTCCGGTGCTTGCCGATAATATGAAGGCTATCGGCGGACCGTCAGTCAACCCTACTAAGCGTATTCTCGCAAACCGTATGATGAGAACAAATATACCGATGATTGATATGTTCAACACTCTCGTTGTTTCGCAGAAGCTGCCCATATTCTCAATTTCAGGTGAACCCTACAATCAGCTGCTTGCTCGAATAGCTTTACAGGCTGAAGCTGATGTAATTGTTCTTGGCGGTATGGGTCTTAAATATGACGATTTTCTTTATTTTAAAGAAGAACTTTCAAACGGCGGTGCTTTAAGCAAAACGGTTATGTTTATTCACACTGCGTCAGACCCTACGGTTGAATGTATGATGATTCCCGATATGTCGCTTGCGGTTGCAGAGCAGTTTGCTTTGCAGAATAAGGATGTGCTTGTTCTTCTTACCGATATGACAAACTTTGCCGATGCAATGAAAGAAATTGCAATCACTCAAGAGCAGGTTCCCTCAAACCGCGGCTATCCGGGTGACCTTTATTCACAGCTAGCATCGCGATACGAAAAGGCCGTTGACTTTGCCGATTCCGGTTCGGTTACCGTACTTGCCGTTACGACAATGCCCGGCGATGATGTTACTCATCCTGTTCCCGATAATACAGGATACATTACGGAAGGTCAGTATTATCTTAAAGGCGGACGAATTGAACCGTTCGGTTCTCTTTCCCGACTTAAACAGAATGTTAACGGAAAAACCCGTAAAGACCACCGTGCGCTTATGGACGCAATGATTCGAATGTACTCTTCTTACAAAGAAACATTGGAAAAGAAAAACATGGGCTTTGCAATGTCACGATGGGATGAAAAACTGCTAAAATACGGTCAGCTTTTTGAAAATAAACTTATGGATTTATCAGTCAATCTTTCGCTTGAACAAGCACTTGACCTCGGCTGGCAAATTCTTTCGGAATGTTTTGAAAAAGATGAAACCGGTATAAAATCCGACCTTACAGATGAATTCTGGCCCAATAAGTAAGGAGGATAATAGTGGCAAAAATCAAACTGACTAAAAATGAGTTAAAGATACAGAAAGATGCTCTCAAAATGTATCGGAGATATTTGCCTACTCTGACACTTAAAAAGCAACAGCTTCAGGCTGAAATCCGCACCATTGAAGCAAAAGCAAAGGCAGTTAGAAAACAGCGAGAGGAGCTTGAAAAAGGCTTCAGCTCCTGGATATCCGTTTTCAGCGAAACAGATGCTTTTCCTGACGGAATAATTACTGTCAGCAATATACGCAAGGGTACAGGAAATATAGCGGGTGTTACTATACCGATATATGAAGGTGCGCAGTTTTCCCGCGGTGACTACGATTTATATGAAACACCGCTATGGGTTGATATAGCAGCAAATCATATGGAAAAAGCAATGTCACTCGACCTTGAAGCACAAGTGTTGGATGAGCAGGTCAGGCTTCTTGAGCAGGAGCTTCGTGCAACTGCACAGAGAGTAAATCTGTTTGAAAAGGTTAAAATTCCCGAAACAGAAGAAAACATCAAAAAGATTTCAATTTATATGGCGGACCAACAGGTAAGTGCCGTAGTCCGTTCTAAAATTTCAAAGCGCAAAATTGCAGCACGCAATGAAACATCTTCTGAAATGGAGGTGTACTCATTATGATAGTGCCTTTGAAAAAAGTTTCTCTTATTATTAGGGGAGATAAAAAGAAAGATACACTGACTAAACTACGAAAACTCGGAATTCTTCACATTGAATCGGTCGAAGGCTCAGGCAAAAGGCTCGAAGAACTCAAAGAAACAGTTTCGTTACTTGAAAGTGCGCTTTTCAGCATTTCGGATAAGAAAAACAAAAAGATAAAGCAAGAAAATATCAATTCGGCAAAAGCTGTTTCATTATCACAGGAAATTATTCAGCTTGAAGAAGAAAAAAAGCTTTGTTCATCAGAAAGAATTGCACTTATAGCTGAGCTTGATCGTCTTGCTGACTGGGGTGAAATTGACCCGGATAGATTTGAATTTTTATCTGAAAAGGGTGTTAGTCTTTCGCTTTATGAGATGCCGACAAAAGAATACGAGAATCTCGGTGAAAGCGTAAAAACTCTGAGTTTGCAGAAGACAAAAGCTTCTGTAAAATTCATATTGATTAAATCAGATGAAGAAAGCCAAAACGAAGCTGTTGAGGCATTAAAGTCTTACAGGTTTCAATTGCCCGAAACATCAACAGCTGAAATTAAGAAAAAGCTTGAAAATCTGAATAATCAACTAAAGGTGATAGATGAACAAATTTCTTCATTTGCAGTCTTTGCAGAAAGTATAAAGAAAGCTGTAAAAGCTCTGGAAAAAGAAATTGAATTCGAAACTTATTCAACAGGCATGACAAATGAAAACCTTACTGATGTATCGGTTTCTTACTTTACAGGATATGTTGAAGAAGAAAATCTTGAAAAGCTTAAGAAAACGGCTGCGGAAAATTCCTGGGGAATTCTTGTTGAAGAGCCAACCGAAGAAGATAATGTACCGACCAAGCTTAAAAACAACAAGTTTGTAAGCCTGATATATCCGCTGACGGACTTTCTCGGTACTGTGCCCGGATATTTTGAATATGACATTTCGGGTTGGTTTTTGGGCTTTATACTCATATTCTTCGGAATAATCTTTGGCGACGGCGGTTACGGACTTCTGATTTGTGCTGTAACAGGAATTTTGATAGCCAAATCGCTTGCATCAAAGAAAAAAGTTCCGCCTGCTTTTCTGCTCATAGGTTTATTCGGACTTTCAACTATTGTATGGGGAACAGTTACCTGTACCTGGTTTGGACTTTCAGCTGAACAGATACCGGAATGGTTGCAGAAGCTTTCTGTTCCCGTTATATCCAATGTTTATGCCGACAGAATATGGTATCCCTTCTGGACAAACGGCGAAGCAGGACTTACGACAGCGCAAAACCTTCAGATTTTCTGCTTTTCATTAGCTTTGATTCAGCTTACCGTAGCACACATCAAGGTTGCTGCGCGCAATATTAAGTCAATGAAAGTTCTTGGAGATATAGGCTCAATAATGCAGCTAATCGGAATTTTTTATGTTGTCCTCAGCTTTGTTGTTAATGCACAGGTTTTCCCGTTCGGTCTTGTAATTAGCGGCATTCCCGTAGGCACTGTTGCGCTTGTTCTGGTAGTTGTCGGCTTTGTAATGAGTTTTGTATTCTCAAATTATGAAGGCAACATTATAAAGTCCGTTTTATCAAGCCTTAAAAATATTGTTTCCGTACTGCTTGGTGTAGTAAATGTTTTTTCGGATATAGTTTCTTATATTCGTCTGTGGGCTGTTGGTCTTGCAGGTGCTGCCATTTCCGCAACCGTCAACGAGCTTGCAAGCCCCTTGCTCGGTAACTTTATGTTTATGATAATTGCGATAGTGCTGCTTGTATTCGGTCACGGACTTAACATGATATTAAATGTTTTGTCAGTTATTGTTCACGGCATAAGATTGAATACTCTTGAATTCTCATCGCATCTTGATATGTCCTGGAGCGGACATAAATTCAGACCCTTTGAATAACAAATTGAAAAATAAGGAGAGTTAAATTATGAATTTCGGATTATTAGCAACAGCTTTGGCAATGGGTATTGCCGCAACTGGCTCTGCAATCGGTATTGGTATAGCAGGTCAGGCATCAATCGGCGCTTGGAAAAAGTGTTATATGAGCAATAAGGCTGCGCCTTTTATTCTTACTGTTTTCGCAGGTGCACCGCTTACACAGACAATCTATGGCTTCCTTCTTATGCAGCAGATGAGTTCATCAAGTGCAGACCCCGCTTTCCTTTTAGGTCTCGGTATTGCATCGGGTGTCGCAATGGCAGTTTCAGCCGTTGTTCAGGGTAAAGCAGGTGCTGCCGGTGCAGATGCTCTTGCTGAAACAGGCAAAGGCTTCTCACAGTATATAACAGTTGTCGGTCTTTGCGAAACGGTTGCTCTTTTTGCACTCGTTTTCAGCATGGTTGCACTTGGATAAATATTCAAAAATCAAAATAATATAAAAAAAGGCAGGGAAAATCCTTGCCTTTTTATTGTTAAAAAATCATGCCATTCTTGCAAGAGAATCAAGTGTAACCTCATATCTTGCCGGTTCATTAGCAATGAACCTTTCCATTTCTTCCATCATATAATAAGCCATTCTTTGCGGTTCTTTACCTGTACTGCCAGCAATGTGCGGTGTGATTATTGCATTAGGTACCCAAAAAAGGGGACTTATATATGGAAAAGTTTCTCTTTTTAAAACATCAGCAACAAAAGTTTTCGATGGATGAAGCAGCAGGGAAAGTGCAAGCTGATACTCAGCAACCTGTGCGCCTCTGCCTGTGTTAATAAAGGTTGAATGCTTTTTCATTCTTTTGAAAAACTTCATGTTAAATATATTTTCAAGCTCTGGTTTGTTTGCAAGATGATTGCTTATAATATCACATTCGTTGAAAATTGTTTCCATATCAACAAGTGTAACGCCAAGCTCCTTTGCTGCTTCTTTTGAAACAAACGGATCACAGCCATAAACCTTGACATCAAGCGCTTTAAGCTTATCTGCTACCATTTTTCCAATAGCACCAAGGCCTATAAGGCCAACCTTGCATTCAAAATTTCCTGTTGCTGTATTTGCAAATTTGTGCGAATGTAATGGTAATATACGGTAGTACTTTGCAGACTGAAAATAACCTTTTGCTGCTAAAGTTATCTGTGCAAATGTGTATTCTGCTACAGGAACTGCGTTTGCAGCAAATGCGCTGAAAACCTTGACACCGCTTTCAAGGAAAGGCTTTGCAAAATACTGAACTGTACCGGCTGAATAAAATACAGCTTTTAATTTTGGCATATACTTTGCAATTTCTTCCTTAGTAAACTGAGGCATACCCCATGTTGAAAATGCAAATTCACAGTCTGCAAGGAACTCTGCATTTTCTTCAAGATTACTCTTATTAATTTTTTTTGAAAGCTCTCCGTATTCACTGAGTCTTTGAAGAACTGCAGGTGTATAAACCTTTGAAAACTGTATCTGATTTGTACCGAAAAGTGCTATTTTCATTTTCTCTCACTTTCGCTTTCATTATTTTAGCTTATATTAACTAATATTTTACCATAAAAAATAATACTTTCAATACAAATTTTACACATACTCCCAATCGACAATTAATTAATATTTTTAAAATATAATGTTGATTTAATTCGTATTTACTAAAATTTAACTATATGCTATAATAACAATAAAGAAAACCTTTGTAAAAAGGGGATTAATTATGAGAATTCTTATTGCAGAAGATGAAAAAAGCCTTAACAGAATAATTGCAAAGCAGCTAAAAGTTTCAGGCTACAGTGTAGACTGTTGCTTCAACGGCGAGGAAGCCTATGACCTGATTAGCATGACAGATTATGATGCTGCAATATTTGATGTCATGATGCCGAAAATTGACGGTTTTTCTCTTTTAAAAAGAATAAGACATGAAGGCAATAATCTTCCGGTTTTGTTCCTTACAGCCCGCGACAGCATTGAAGACAGAGTAGAAGGGCTTGACATCGGCGCAGACGATTATCTTGTTAAACCCTTTGCTTTTGAGGAATTGCTTGCAAGAATCAGAGTTATAATCAGAAAAAACAGCGTTTCAAAATCAAATACTATTTGCGTAGCTGACCTTACTGTTGATATTTCAAGCAAAAAGGTTACCAGAAACGGTAAGGATATTTCTCTCTCTGCAAAGGAATACGAGCTTTTGCAATATCTCGCGGTAAATAACGGAATCGTACTCAGCCGTGAAAAAATTGAAGACCATATCTGGAATTACGATTACGAAGGCGGTACAAATGTTGTTGATGTATATATTCGCTACCTTCGCAAAAAGATTGATGACGGATATGACAAAAAGCTTATTCATACAGTCAGAGGAATGGGTTATGTACTCAAGGAGGAAAAATGAAAAAGGTTTCGTTTAAAATATTAACAACACTCTGGATAACTGCTTTGATTGCCCTTGTATGCGGCATAAGTATATCCTTGCTGTTAATTGTAAGTGAAAAAGCTGCAGATGATAAACTGAAACAGAATCTGATTGCAATAGTACAGAGTAATTCGGACGAAATGGAATACAGCAATGGTATATTTGAAGTTGAAAACGATTTTTCCTATTATTCGGGCGGAATATACTGCGATTTATTTACTGAAAACGGCGAATATATCGGCGGTGAAACACCTGCTGCTCTGGTTGAATCTGCATCACTCGGAAATACAGAAGTTATTGAAAAGGAGCTCAACGGAGAAAAATATTATTTATATTCAAAACTGCTTGAATTTACTAAATTTGAATATGAAATTGATGTTATATCAGGTCAGATAATCTCTTACGAAGCAGATGTAACCCCTGTAAATGCATTGAAACCGACTCCTTATTCCGAAACAGTATTCAAAAACGGTATAAGCACAAGTCAGGCAATTGATATTGTGCTTTCTCATGCCGGAGTAAGCAAAGAAGATGCAACTATAATAGGGGTTGATATTCCTTTATATCAGGACAGACAGGTATTTAAGATTGAATTTACAGCTGACAGTTCTTCTTACGAAAAAATCTATATCCGCGCAATATGTCCGTCTGATGATGCGGTTACTGTATTTGGTACCGTAGCTAAAAGTGCTGTATATCTTTTTCCGATTTTCATAATTATAGCCGCATTAGGCGCGTATATTATCTCTAAAAAAGCGATTTCGCCAATTGAGAAGATAACAGCATCAGCGCGCGAAATTTCAACAGGTAACGACCTTTCAAAAAGGCTCGAAACAAACAAAGCACCCCGAGAAATAAACAATCTTGCCGATACATTCAATGATATGTTTGAAAGGCTGCATGTTTCGTTTGAAAACGAAAAACGCTTTACCTCCGATGCTTCACACGAGCTGCGCACTCCGCTTGCGGTTATTAAAGCTGAGTGTGAATACGCTCTTTCGGTTAATGCCGATGCCAACGACAAAGTACAGGCACTTAAATCAATTGAAGAACAGACAGATAAAATGGTATCGCTTGTTTCTTCACTTCTTGCCGTAACAAGAGCTGAACACGGAATAAACAGATTTGAATTAAAAAAAGAAAATCTCAGTGAGCTTGTAGATGAAGTATGCAGTAAATTCAAGTCAACAAAAAATATTGAATTAACAGCAGATATAGAAAAAAATATTGAAATTAAATTAAACACTTCACTTATTACACAGCTTGTAGAAAACCTTATTTCTAACGCTGATAAATACGGCAGAGAAAAGGGCATTATAAATGTAAAATTATATTCAAAAGCTGATAATGTAGTTTTGTCGGTAAGAGATGACGGAATAGGTATAAGCGAAACTGACCTGCCTAAAATATGGAACAGGTTTTACAGGGCAGATGCTTCAAGGTCTGAAACCGAAGGCT
Source organism: Clostridia bacterium (assembly GCA_017416765.1). GTDB lineage: Bacteria > Bacillota > Clostridia > Oscillospirales > Acutalibacteraceae > UBA8612. The sequence goes on along the minus strand of JAFQBE010000008.1, from coordinate 53,165 downwards.
TCGGACTCGGTCTTGCTCTTGTTAAAAAAATAGCTGAAATTCATTCTGCTGAATGCCTTGCTGAATCTGAAATTGATAATTTTACGGAAATTTCAATTATTTTTAAAAAAGTTTGATTTTCTAATGTTCCTTTAATCTTTGGAGATTATGCTTTAGTCACAGTCAAGGAAAACTTGACAAATACATAAAATTTATAAGAGGTGACTGAAATGAAAAAAAAGATTTTAATAGCATTAATTTCCGCGGGTTTGGTTTTATCGGTTATTGCACTTGCAGGATGCACAGACAACAAACCACAGGTTGAAGAAAAAGCAACAGTAAATCAGGCGCAGGCTTCTGCACCGGAGGTAAACAACGAAGAACTTACAAGCATAAACCCTGATGCCGCTATTGATGCAGCACTCAAGCACGCAGGAATCGCCCGAGAAGATGCTGTACTGTATGGCACACCTTCACTTGATAAAGACGACGGAAAAGCACACTACGATATCAAATTCTCCTATGATAAATATGAATACGAATACGAAATCGCAGTTGCTGACGGTGCAGTTCTGAATGCTGAAAAGGAAGCCGAAAAGATTGATGTCCCTGTCACTGTAAAGGATAAGACAACAGAAAAGAGCAAAGCCCCTGAAAAAAATGAAGCACCCGTAAGCAAAGAAAACACAACGAAAAAAAATAGCAACAATAATAACAACGGCTATATCAGCGTTGAAGCTGCAAAGAAGAAGGCACTTGACAACGCAGGTGTGAAAGCCGAAGATGCAGTCTTCCTGAAAGCTTACTACGATTACGACGACCTTGTTCCTCACTACGAAATCAAGTTTGAGGCAAACGGCTACGAGTATGAGTACGAGATTAAGGCTGCAGACGGTGCAATCATAGATAAAGACGTTGAAAGAGAAAGAAACCCCGTTAAAGCAACATCCGAAGCAAACGATTATATTTCCGCTGATAAAGCAAAATCCGTAGCTTATAACCACGCTAAAGTAAAGGCTGCAGATGTAAAATATTCAAAGGCAGAACTTGACCGTGACGATATGGTAGTTCACTATGATGTTGAATTCGTTGCCGGCAAATATGAGTATGAATATGAAATTAATGCCGAAACAGGCAAGGTTATTGCATACGACAAGGAATTTAACGATTAAAAAAATAGTTATTTTATAAATTGTAAATCAGGAGGCATTTTCATGGATTTTCTAACCCTTGCAGGAGACCGTTTTTCTGTTCGAAGCTTTAAAAGCAACAATATTGAACAGGAAAAAATAGACAAAATACTTAAAGCAGCACAGCTTGCTCCCACCGGCTGTAATTATCAACCACAGCGTATCCTTGTAATTAATGAAACAACAGCGCTTGAAAAGCTCAAAATATGCTCGAGATGTCATTTTAATGCACCTTGCGCAATGCTTATATGTTACAACAAGGATGAATGTTGGACCAGACCTTATGACGGTGCTCAAAGCGGAGTTATTGATGCAAGTATCGTTACAACTCATATGATGCTTCAAGCGTGGGAGCTTGGCATAGGTTCAACTTGGGTAATGCACTTTAATCCCGCAAAAATGCGCGCTGAATTTGAAATTCCAGAGAATATTGAGCCTGTTGCTTTACTCGTGCTTGGATACCCAGAAGAAAATGCTGTACCTAACGAAAGACATACGCAATTCAGAAATGATGAAACCGTATTTTACAATAAGTTTTAAATGTAATTTGTTTAAGGACAAGAATATAAATTTAGGAATGATTTGATTATTTTAAGCTATGCGGAGCAAGAATCTGCATAGCTTACTTTTTGTTATATGCAACTATATTAACTGTTCTAAATATACCACTAAATAAAGTATTGCTTACAAAAAGCTTATCTGTTATAATTAATCTAAAAGTGAAATAAGAGGGTAAGCAATATGAATTCAGTGCTTCAGATGCCGTTGGAATTACATAACAGAAAAATACAAAACCGTATTGTTTTTCACCCGATGGAAGGGTGCGACGGTACTGCACACGGTGCTGTTGATGAACTGACATACAGACGCTATTTGCGCTTTGCCAAAAGCGGTGCAGGCATAATATGGTTTGAAGCAACCGCCGTTACTGCCGAAGGCAGAGCTAACCCGCGTCAGCTTTTTTTGAATGAAAAAACAAAGGATTCGTTTAAAGTTTTAATTAACGATATCAAAACAACTGCATTAAAAGAATGCGGATTTGAGCCAATAATAATAGTTCAGCTGACCCACAGCGGCAGATTCAGCAAACCTGACGGTACACCAAAGCCTATTGTTGCATACCGTAATTCACATTGGGAAATCGGCAAAGAAAACCAGCCTTATGTAATTTCAACCGATGAATACTGCAAAACTATTCCGAACAAGTATTTTACCGCAGCAAAACTTGCCGAAGAAGTCGGTTTTGATGGTATTGATGTAAAATGTTGCCACGGCTACCTGTTTAACGAATTTTTAAGCGCAACCGAGCGCGAAGGCATGTATGGCGGCAGCCTTGAAAACAGAACAAGACTATATTTTGAGTGTATTGATGCTGTCAAAGAAGCAGTAAGTGAACATACCATTGTTACAACAAGGCTCAATGCCTGCGACTGCTTCCCATATCCTTACGGATACGGCGTAGATAAAAACAACAATATAGATTTGACTGAAACAAAACAGATAATCAAATCACTTTATGATAAAGGAATAAGGCTGATAAATCTTACTTTAGGAAATCCTTATCTTATTCCTCACATCAACCGTCCGTGCATCAATGCACCTGAAGACGGTGAAACAGGAATGAAAAGAATATATAATGTTACATCAGAACTTAAAAACGAGTTTCCAGATATGTATTTTATTGCTTCCGGTTTATCCTTTGCCGGCGAAAACGCGATGAAATATTCTGAATTGATAATTAATAACGGTGTTGCTGATTTCGCAGGCTTTGGCAGACTTACTTTTGCCTATCCTGATTTTTACCGCGATTATCTTGAAAACGGTCAGCTTAACAAAAGTAAGCTCTGTTTAAAATGCAGTAAATGTTCTCAGCTTATGCGTGCCGGCACTGTAGCAGGCTGCCCGGTAAGAGACAGCGAAACTTATATGCCGTACTATAAAAAGTATGTACTCAACAAATAAGGGGTGTAAAAAATGACAGCTGTAATTACCGGCGGAACAAAGGGAATAGGTTTAGGCATTGCAAAAGAATTACTTAAAAACGGGTTTACCGTTGTGGCTACCTCCCGAAATACAAACGAAGAATTTAAAAAATTATCAAATGAATATCCCGACAGACTTTTATTTATACCCTGCGATATTTCTTCTTTTCCTGATATTGAAAATCTTGTTTTACAGGTTAAAAATAAATTCGAAAAAATTGACTTACTTGTTAACAATGCAGGTGTTGCCCCTAAGGAAAGAAAAGATATTCTTGAGTTAAATCCTGAAGAATTTGATTATGTAACAGATATCAACATGAAGGGTACTTTTTTTGTAACACAAAAATTTGTTGATTTACTGAAAGCTGCCGGCAGTGCAAGAATAGTAAACATCTCTTCAATGTCAGCATACACAGCCTCCGTCAACCGAGGTGAATACTGCATATCCAAAGCAGGTATTTCAATGATTACAAAGCTGTATGCCGCAAGACTTGCAGAATACGGAATCAGCGTAATTGAAATAAGACCCGGAATTATAGAAACCGACATGACAGTAAAAGTAAAAGAAAAATATGAAAAGCTTATAGCAGACGGTATAACACCGATTAAAAGAATGGGCAAACCGTCGGATATAGGCAGATGTGTTGCCGCAATAGCCAAGGGCGATTTTGATTTCTGCACAGGCACGGTAATTGACTGCGACGGCGGATTTAATGTGAGATGCTTATGAATAAGATTTATGACGCAATAATTATCGGCAGCGGTGCCGCTGCATTCAGTGCGGCAGACAGACTGCATAAACTCGGTATAACCGATATCGCTGTAGTTACCGAAAACAGGTTAAGCGGTACATCAAGGAACACAGGAAGCGATAAACAGACATACTATAAGCTGTCAATGGACGGTTTCATTCAGGATAGTCCCTATAAAATGGCGCAGGATATTTTTTCAGCAGGCTGTTGTGACGGCGAAAAAATGTATCTGCAGGCTGTAAACAGCACCGAATGTTTTCTGCGGCTTTGTGATTACGGTGTATCTTTTCCGCGTGATGGTTTCGGCGGATTTCCGGGGTATAAAACCGACCACGACAATACTGTACGCGCAACATCTGTAGGTCCGTTGACATCAAAAATAATGACGGAACAACTTGAAAAGATTGTACTGACAGAAAACAAAACACCTCTTTTTGATAACCGTCAGGTTATTGAAATACTTAAAAGCTCCGACAAAGTAGCAGGTGTTGCCGTATTAAACACTCAAACAAACGGTTTTGAATGTTTTTATTCCCGAAATGTTGTATGCGCTACAGGTGCACCTGCGTGTATTTATAAAAATTCTGTTTATCCAGAATCGCAGCATGGAATGACCGGTGTACTTGTTGAAGCCGGTGTAAAGCTTTGCAATTTTTCGCAATGGCAGTACGGTATGGCTTCCGTTGATTTCCGTTGGAATGTTTCAGGCAGCTTTATGCAGGTAATACCGAAATTTGTAAGCGTAGACGAATACGGAAAGGAATATGAATTCCTTACTGAATATTTTAATACTCCATCGGAAATGTGCAGGTACATTTTCCTTAAAGGTTATCAGTGGCCGTTTAGCTACGCAAGAATGAACAAATCTTCACTCATTGATATTGCCGTACATAACGAAACAAAAGCAGGCAGAAAAGTCTACCTTGATTTTACGGTAAATCCTACAGGCTTCAGCTTTGAAACCCTTGATGAAGAAGCAAGGCAATACCTTGAAAGCAACAAGGCAACACAGGCTACACCTTTTGAACGGCTAAAAAAGCTGAATTCAAAAGCAATTGATGTTTATTCAAGGCAGAACATTGATATATCAAGCCAGTGGTTAAGAATTGCCGTTTGTGCACAGCACAACAACGGCGGTGTTTATACCGATAATAACTACGAAACCAATATCAGTGGGCTTTATGTTATCGGTGAGGCTGCAGGTACATTCGGGCTTGCACGCCCAGGCGGTACAGCCTTGAATGATACACAGGTCAGTGCATTACTGTGTGCAAAAAGCATTAAAAATAAACAGCGCTGTGATTTTATATTTGAAATACCAAAAGATTATTTTAAAAAATACAGTTCTTTTATTACGGACAGCAAAACAGATTATTCTGGCATCACAGCTGAAATGAGCAAATCTGCCGCTTTCTTGCGCAATAAAAATGAATGTGAAATCCTGCTTGAAAAAATCAATAAACTGCTTAATTCTTATCCTTTACAGCATAAAAGTTTGAGCAAGTATTTTTATGACAAAGACATGCTTATCTGCGCAAAGGCACTGCTGGAAACAATACTCGGTGAAATGCCGTTAACGGGCAGCCGCGGCGGAGCAGTGTTCACAGATAACGGTAAAACCGTTGACGAAGATATTAATTACAGAGCTTTTCTTACCGTAACCGAAAACGGCAAAGTTTCATTTGAACCCGTTAAACCCGTACCTAAATTGAATAAACCGTTTGAAAGTTACCTGAATGATATTAATGTTGATTAAAAATTTAATTGCATTCTTAGGGAGAGATAATAATGAACTTTACAGCTGCATTAAAAATGTACAAAGAAAAAAGCACACCCGAAGTACTTAACGATGTGACACAACAGCTTGTCAGCGCAATGAGTTTAAAAGAAAAAGTGCGTATGATGCAGGGTCATGCCATGGGTGTAACAATAAAAAATACGCTCACAAAGGGACGTTATTATAACGGTGAAGCTTATCCGGCAGGCGGCTGTAAAAGACTCGGTATTCCGCCCGTACTCTTTACCGATGGACCAAGGGGCATAGTTATGGGCAAATGCACCTGCTTTCCTGTTTCAATGCTTCGCGGTGCAACTTTTGATGATGAGCTTGAATATCAGATAGGCGAAGTTTTTGCAAAGGAAGCAAGTGCATTGGGTGCTAACCTTTATGCAGGTGTTTGTATTAATTTACTTCGAAATCCCATGTGGGGCAGAGCGCAGGAAACCTACGGTGAAGATCCGTTTCTGCTTGGCAAAATGGGTGCAGCCCTTACAAAAGCAATGCAGAATAACGGAATTATTGCCTGCCCGAAACACTATGCACTTAACAGTATTGAGGATTTACGCTTCAAGGTTGATGCAAGGGCTGATGAAAGAACATTGCACGAGGTATATCTGCCTCATTTTAAAAAATGTATTGATGCGGGTGCAATGTCAATTATGGGTGCTTACAACAAGGTAAACGGCACATACAGTTGTGAAAATAAAGAACTGCTTACCGATATACTTCGCGATAAATGGGGCTTTGAAGGCTTTACGCTTTCTGATTTTTTCTACGGAATTTATGATGCGGTTAAAAGCGTTAAAGCCGGTATGGATATGGAAATGCCTTATTATTTCCGCTATGCCGTACTTAACCACAAACTTAAAAAAGGTGAACTAACAGAAAATGATATCAACCTTTGCGTATCCCGAATTTTAAAGGCACTTATCAAAACCTTACCCAACTACAAAGAACAGCCAAAATCCGTAATTCTTTCCAAGGAACATACTGCACTTGCACGAAAAGTGGCAGGTAAGGGTACAGTTCTGCTTAAAAATTCCGACAATACTCTGCCTTTAAAACAAGGCAAAAAAATTGCTGTAGTCGGCAGATATGCAAACAAAGTAAATGTAGGTGACCACGGCAGCAGCAATGTTTACAGCCTATATACCGTAACTGCTTATGAAGGTATTAAAAACCGCTTTAGTGATAGTAATGTTACCGTATACAACGGTTGTGAAGTTGAGAAAGCAAAACAGGCTGTCGCTGATTCGGATTATATTGTTGTTTGTGTGGGCAGCGACTGGCTTCAGGAAGGCGAGTTCCTTGTAAACCTCGGCAATGTTAAGAAAAAGCCCAAAGGTTCAGGCGGCGACAGGGCTGATTTGCGCATTCCGCCCGAGGATGTTGCACTTATCAAGGCTTTGTCCGCAACAGGAAAAAAGCTTATTGTCAATATAATGGGCGGCAGTGCCTATGTTATCAAAGAGTGGACTGATATGGCAGATGCAATTCTGTTCTCGTTCTATAGCGGACTTGAAGGCGGGAATGCCCTTGCTGATGTTTTAAGCGGCGATGTTAACCCCGGCGGCAAACTGCCCTTTACTGTTTGCTTTAACGATACAGATTACCCGAAGTTTTTACATATATCCGATAAAGAGCGTGAAATTGATTACGGCTATTATCACGGCTATACACTCATGGATAAAAAGAATATTGAGCCGCAGTATCCCTTCGGCTTCGGTCTTTCTTATACTCAGTTCGAGTTAGAAAACGCCTGTGTTACTTGTGATGATAAAGCAATAACCATACAGGTTGATGTAAAAAACATCGGCGATGTTGATGGCGAAGAAGTTGTTCAGGTTTATATTTCAAGTAATAATACTGATGTTGACCGCCCTGTTAAGCTTCTTAAAGGCTTCAAGCGTATTGCAGTAAAAACAAATTCAGCTGAATCTGTTAAAATAGATATTCCGCTTGATGAAATTAAATTCTACAGCCCTGAAACAGGCGATTGGGTGCTTGATAAAAACTATTCCGTACTTGTCGGTACAAGCAGCGGCAATGCGAAAAAAATCGGCGGCATTGAATTTTAATCGGGGTATTTTTATGAAAAAAAACATATACACGCCCGATAGCTTTATGAACGGGTTATATGATGCAGTTCTTGCAAAGCCGTATGAAAATGTAAACGATTCGAAATCAGCTTTACAGATAGGGGAGCGTATTAAGCAGCAGACGAGGGCTTTACTTGCAATTGACAGAATTCCGAATAAAACTTTTGATTTTGAGCCTGTTGCAACAGGCAGACCGCTTGTTTATAAAGGGTACACTTTGCAAAAGTATTCCGTTGAAATCTGCAAAGATTTAAAAATGCTGTATTATATGCTTGAACCAAACACAGCAGTGGAAAACGCCCCCGGTGTTGTTGCTCTTTGCGGTCACGGCTACGGTGTAAGACAAATTCTTAACATTTCAAAAAGCGGACATAAAAAAAGAATTAATTATCTTGACAATTATCAAAAAAACTTTGCAGTTGAGCTTGCAAAGCGCGGCTGTATTGTTATTGCACCCGAACTTTTCGGTTTCGGTGAGGCAAGGCTGAAAAAGGATTTGATTAAACCTTTTTATATAAGCTCGTGTGATGAGCTTTCACACCACCTTTTACCCTATGGTCTGACGGTAGCTGCTATGCGCGTTTATCAGGCTGAAGTATGCGCACAAATACTTTTAAAGCACAAAAGAATCAACAAAGAAAAGCTTTCATGTATGGGTATTTCGGGCGGCGGACTTACAGCACTTTATGCCGGCGTAATTGAAGACAGCTTTAAGAAAATAGTTATCAGCGGATATGTAAACACATTTCGTGACAGTATTCTTTCGCGTTGGCATTGTCCGGATAACTATATACCCGGCATTATGAAAATCGGCGAAATATATGATTTTGCTTCATCGCTTGCACCGAGAGAATTACTAATCGAATCGGGTAAAAAAGACAAACTTTTCCCGATTGACGCAAGCGAGAAAGCACATGAAAATATCAAGCGAATTTATAAACTTGTCGGTGTCGAAAACAAATTAGTAATTGACGTGTTTGACGGTAAACATTCCGTCAGCGGCAGTAAATCGTTTGATTTTTTGAGTAAATAAAAATTATCACCGTGCGATATTTCTTAGTATCACACGGTGAATTGCTTTATTCTGTTAAGGGCTTAAAATCAACGGTAATTTCAGCTGATTTAACATTGGTAAGGTGAACTGTGAGTTTACGGATATCGGAATAATCTGCGTCATATTCATATTTTCCCTTTAAGCCTTCGGCCTTCATTACAGAAAATTCACCGTCACCCGAAAGAGTAGCTTTAATCTGTTTTCCGTTAATTGTAAGAATTGCGGTTTTTCCGTCATCACTTATACTTATATCCGCCTTTGTATGCATAAACCAATATATTTCACTCGGTACAACACATTTTACCGTATCTGTAATTTTAAGGCAGGAATTATCGTACATTTCAAATTCTCTGTTTACTTTTGTTGCACCGTTCATGCGGTAAGCATCGGTCATATCAAGCACAGCTTTACCGCCGATATCATACGCCTCAAATTCTGTGAAATCACATTCCGCTAAAACATATTGGTCATCAAGTGTTGCATCAGGATTTATTACAAGAGTATTCTGTCCTTCGGCACGCTTGCAATAGTTCTTCCATCTTCCACCGGCAGGGGTGTTAAGAAAATAATTCGGTGCGTCATAGCTGCCCGGTCCAAGTTCTTCTGCCCAGCGTTCACCCATGGCATCAAATACGAATGTACCTATATCGAGGTCGCCGTGATTAATAAAATTATATCCGCCCTTTATTCCTGCAAAAGCTGCGTTTTTATCAAGATAAGCGCTGCGCATAAGCACCAACGGCTGACCGACATCGGATTTAAGTAAAACAGAAAGCGGTTCGTTAACAAAGTCTGCATTTTCATTCAAAAAAGCTCTGTTATACCATATTGAAGATAAAGCATATTCTTTTCCGCTGCCGTTTCGCTCGGTGGAATCGGATGTATTTATAACAAATTCTCCGGGTAAATCAGTTGCTTGATATGAACTCAACAGTGGAGCATTATATTCATTGGCGTACCAATGAAGTACAGGTGAATAACATTTCTCCGCCTTATTATCACCGAAGTTGAACATACCAGTTGGTGTGGTTATATAAACAGGGAAATAGCCTAATTCCTTGAATCCGTCAGTTTCAGCCATTCCAAAATCCGAACCGAAATAATTTCTTGATGAAGCAATAAAGAAAACAATTGAATTCATACCTGACTGACAGTACCCCGGTCCTTCAGCATAAACACCGTCAGGTGTAAAGTTTTCAAAAGCAATCGGCATATTCTTGTAGCACATTGCAAGAAATTCGGCCGCTTTTTCGGGGTTATTTTCTGCAAAAGCCATGCAAGCTATTCCGATACCGCTGTAGCAGATACTGTTCCAATTATTCTTTGACCAGGTAAACCAATGGTTACTTGTTAAAGCAGGCTCAATTGCGTATTCCCAAGCAGTATCCGAAAGCAAGACCTTCTGCTCGTCATTCAGATAATCAAAAAACCAATCATAACCAATTGATACTGCAAGTGCCATTTCTGCCGTAGCTAAAAAATGACCGGTACACCAATCCTCATAAGAGCATACATTTTCAAGTTCAGCCCATGCTCGTTTTGCATATTCTTCCTTCCCGGTTATCTGGTATGCATATCCGAGTATAACCATGCGGTTAATAACTTCACGCGAAATAGGCAATATGCTGTCTTCCTCATCAAGTACATACTCCAATACGGGATAAATATCTGTATCAAGCAGTGCATCAGCATTTGAAATAACATTGTTGTATAGTCCTGCGGTATATTCAGTAAAACTATTATCAGTTATTTCCTTTTTGACTGACTCAAAACAGCCTTTATCAGCCAGTACAAACGGGTGGCTGACATTTTCAAACTGTTTTACTATAATTTCATTCAATTCACTTTCCGACACAGCATTTTTATTTCTTTTCAGCGAAATGTAATCGACGCCTACTTTTACCATATCGGGAATAACTGCAAAATAAGGGATAATGTTAGTTATACCCAACAAAATCACCAAAGCTATTGAAATAACGACTGACAGAAATACTTTTGTGCGTTTTTTCACTAAAATGCCCCCTTTTTGAAAGTATAACATATATTAAATCTTATTTCCACAAAGAAAAATTCAAAATTTAATTATTGCTTGAATTTTTTTCAGATTAATGATATCTTAAAATCAGATATTTAAATGAGGTAATTACTTATGTTCAAGCTTAAAGAAAACGATGTCATACTTTTTCAGGGCGATTCTATTACCGACGGTAACCGCGGCAGAAATCAAGACCTGAATCATATACACGGACACGGATATCAGTACATAATTGCATCAGAAATGTACGCAGACAACCTTGATAAGAATATAACCGTAGTTAACAGGGGAGTAAGCGGGAACAGAATAGCTGAACTTTACGGCAGATGGCAGGAAGATTGCCTGAAAATTAAGCCTGATATTTTAAGCATTCTTATCGGTGTTAACGATATATACAGCGTTTTTGAATACGGTCACGGTTCATCACCTGAAAGATACGAAAAAATTTACCGCTTGCTACTCGATGAAGTTGTTGAACAAAACCCTGATACTTTAATTGTAATAATGGAGCCGTTTTACGGAGTATCCGATAATACTGAACGAGATAAATTTATTAGGAAAAACATTGGTTTTTATGTAGATGCGGCTAAAAGAATTGCCAAAGAATATAACGCGGTATTTGTTCCATTGCAGGATATTTTTGACGATTATGCAAAACATGTGGATATTCATAGTCTGCTTTGGGACGGTGTTCACCCCACAACGGGCGCGCATCAGCTTATTGCAAGGCGTTGGAAAGAATGTGTAGAACCCGCAATTAATAACAGAAAATAATTAACAAAAGGATACATAACAATGACTGCTGTATTTTCAAAAATAGGTGCATTTTTTTATTCAATCCTTCTTTTTATCTGCTTTACGCTTGATATTCCCTGTTATCCCATGGGCGAAAAGCTCGATATGGATAAATTCACAATAACATTTGAGGAAGAATTTGAAGGTGAGCTTGACCGCAATGTCTGGTCCGGTCATTATCAGTACGGTCAAACTTCTGAAGCAAGAAAGGGCAGCTATTGGAATCAGTATCTTGCATATACCGAAAAGGGCAATCTTGTCATTCCGGTCAAGTATTTCGCTGACGGATATGGTGGAAAAGGAGCCGGCTGGTATACCGCAGGTATTGATACCGATACCGATTCAAAAAACAGCTTCAGCCAGAAATTCGGCTATTTTGAGTGCCGCTGTATCCTGCCAAAGGGTGCCGATATATGGAGTGCGTTCTGGCTTATGAATGACGGCGTTTACAATGAAGACTGTAACGGAAAAGACGGCACAGAAATTGATATATTTGAAAGTGACAAATACGGCGATTTTTTTGAAAACTGCGTTACATCTAACCTTCATTTTGATAACTACGGCGAAGCACACCAAAAGCTTGGTGCAAAGGCTTTTTTTACAGGCAACAACCCCTATGAAGAATTCAACACATACGGACTTGAATGGAACGAAAACGAATATATCTTCTATATTAACGGTGTTGAAACATTCAGAACAGATTTTGGCGGCGTAAGTCAGAATGAAGAATATGTTATCCTTTCTGTTGAAATGCGCGGCGAAAACGGTATACCGAGTGAAAGAGAAAATACACCCGGAGAAGAAGCGGAATTCATAGTTGACTATGTAAAAGTTTATCAGTATAAAAATCTGATTTCCGATTGATTTTAAAAATTTATTAAGGCTAAGCAAAGCTTTTATGCTCTGCTTAGCCTTAAAATTTTATTCATTTATCGCAACCATCTGATGAATATTAACTTGCGGTACAGTGAATTCAGCATAACCGTCCGAATAATTAAAATCAAGCTTTTGTCCGCTGGGTTCAAGTATAACGCTTGACGGCTTATTTGTGCATTTGACCGAACATTTTACATTGTACAACAGTACGGTATCTTCAATAACCTCTGTGTTTTCACCGCGCACTGTTGTATGGGCAAACAGCAGGTGGAGAACATTTCGCTTTTCATTTTCCTGCCTTGTGTAGGTAACAACTGCTTTATCGGGCAAATCTACGTTTACAGTTTTATCTTTGTCAAGCATCTTGTTGACAATATGTGTGAAAAGCTCTTTAAAGCAAAGGTGTCCATATTTTGCGTAAGCACTGAAAATATCCCAACCTATATATGCAACATTGCTTTTAATTATTGCAGCGGGATAACTGTTATCGGGGTTATTCGGAGCGTGCATATGAGAACAAAAATGTTCAAGTGTTCTGTTAAAATAAGGATTTTGCATATATGCTTCAACTTCACAGTCAATAGCTTCAAATGTGAATGAATTGCAACGCATTATGTATTCAGTTGTTCCGTTTACGGTAGGATAGCAGGGTACAAGATAAGTAGGCTTATACTCATTTCTACCGATATATTTCGCCCCGATATCAAGTATAAAATTATCATCTTTTACCAAAGCTTCACCGCTTGCAATTATTTTACCGCCGTTTGCTGCATAAGTTCTGATTTTTTCAATTGTTTCACCATTAAATCCGCCGATATCGGGAAGAATAAGCAATTTATAAGCGGAAAAATCCATACTGCTGTCAATAAAATTATATAACAGATTATTTTCGAGCAGCATTCTGTTTGCGCCCGTATCAGCTTTAGCATCGCGGTTACCCGTTACTGATTCAGCACTTAAAACAGCAATATCCGCAACATTTACCGCACCGTTAAGCCAAGGTTCTTTTTCTTCAATCAATGAATAAGCCTTACCGATAAGACCGTATGTAGCCATATTCATTTCACCGAGCGGATGCATCTGGTCGCCAATTGAACAACCTGCACCGTTTGCAACACTCAATGCTGTTTCATAAATAAGTGCATTCGGGTGCTTGAAACCGCCGAATTCTCCCCAGCTCTGGTGGAATTTACCCGTCATACCAAGGAATTCTGTATTTTCTAAAGTGCGTACATAAGCTGCTGAAAGCGGAAAATGGTCATAGCCCCATCCGCCGGTAGGCAGACTTTCAAGCTCAAGATGGGTGTTGTGTTTTATAAAACTGTAGTCACCCTTGGGAATATGTCCCTGATTATGAAAAATAGTAGCTGTATCGCTGTATTTTCTTACCGCAGCATTTGTTGCGGTAAGATACTTTTTAAATGTAATATCAGCAAATTTCCAGCAATCATCATTGTTATTTGAATCAAGTCCGAGTGCCTTCATATCATTAAGACATTTTTCGCAAAAACAAAGTTTAGGTGCGATAATATCAAGAAAAATTCCGCATGGATTGTATTCTTGCATTACTTCTTCAATCTGACTGCATAAAAAATCAAGATATTCCGTATTGAAACAAAGCTGATGAAAATGCACTTCATTCCTGTATTTAAACTGTTCTTCTTTATCTCTAACAGGTTGACAGCGCCATTCCGATCTTTTATCATATTCTTTTTCATCAAAGCCCGCAGAAATATATACAGGTGCGTTTACATCAATTTCTTTACAAGCTTCAAGCTGCGCACCAAGCAAATCAAATTCCAGACAAGGATGCATTTCATTAACCTTTGTTGGATGGTATGACCAGCCATGGTGGCACTTTGAAAAAACGGTAATTGAATTTACATGTCCTGCTTTAAGTGCAGCCTGAAACTGCTCTTTGGAAAAATTCTTGCCGACGGGAAGGGTACCGTTAGTATGAAAATCAAGGTGAACCTGACGCTTTCTTATCATTTTTATTTCTCCTCAAATTTTTATTTATTTTTCTTTAGTTTTTCAAACATTTTATTATATGGCATCAGCATTCCTTCGTTCATCATGTTGCCCATTTTTGATTTGATTTTTTGTGAAGATAGCAAGCCGCCAACAAGATACATAGCTACCATTGTACCGCGCTTTTTTTGCGGGAAATCATATTGACCGTGAGCTTTATAGAATTTATGGTCAGCCTTCATCAGCCCCTGCATCGTCCATATAAGGTCGCGGAAAATTTTCATACCGCCAACACCATAAAAATTCTGAGGGGGAACATAGCTTGCTTTCAATGCGTACTCAAGCGAATCGGCAAGCTTATCAATTTCGCCGTTAGGGTCTGTTTCATCTGTTGCGACTCCTGCAAGAAAATTGCCGCCAACCTGAGCGCGTCCCTCAACAATCATCTGCAAATTAAACTCTCTTGAATAATTTCCGCTTATCAGATATCCCTTTGGCATACCCATTGTTACGGTTCTGTGTCCGTTGCAGAACTGACGGTCATCATATAGCTTGAATGAAGCACCCATAGAATGATCTTTTATTGTGAATGCAATAACTATTGCCTGTGCAGACTGAATTGTGTTGCGTAAAAAATCATCAAAATTATCGTTATATACGCATTTTCCGGATACAGCACAGTTAAAGCAACCGAGACAGCCGCCTTTGAATGGATATTCACGAATATTAACAACGCGTGTTTTGCGCGGCATAACGGCGCAGAAACGGTCAATCATTTTACCAAGCTGTATATCGTCTGCTTCACGGTTTGTAATAACAACTATATCGCCCTGCTTAGCTGAATTATCTGCTTCAGGTACCGTAACTTCAATGTGATTTAGTATAGCAGGCGCTGCGCTGACTTTTTCAAACATATTGTTTTTAATACAAAACAGCACATATTCAAAAAAGCCTTTCGCTTCATTTCTGCCTTTTTCAGTAAGCAGATCATCCATATCTGCTGATAAGCCACGGATATATTTAATGCCCATATCACCGCAGTTATCCTGAATATATCTATGTGCTGTTACATCGTAAAAATGTTTTGAAGTGGAAAGCTGCGTTGCAAACTTGCCGCTTAAATCAATAGCTTTTTCCTTTATTAGTTCAATAAAGCGATGAAGTTGATATGGAGCAATAAAGGTATAAACAGGGTAGGAGAAAATTATAAGGTCAGCTTTTTTAAGCGCCTCTTCTGCCGGTGAAAAATCCCGTTCAAGTGCCTTTATACGCTGACCTACATCAAGTACATCAAACTTATATTCGGGAAATTCCAGCATCAAATATTTAATTGTTTGTAAAGTTATACTGTATTTTCCTTTTGGACTTCCGTTAAGGACTAAAATATTCATGTTTTAACCTCGCTGATTTTTGCATCTTTTTATAAAATGATAGAATAATTGTAAATAAAAGTCAAGACGAAAGCGTCTTGCTATAGTCCGAAATGATAAAAAATTTGATAAATTCAATTATTTTTTTATAGTACTTGCATAATTGGAAAATATATTGTATAATTATTAAAAATTGTTCCGCGTAAAAATCTGCGGAATATAAACGGAGGTAAATTATGAAAAAAAGATTAGCTATAGTTCTTTCCCTCGTTCTCGCATTATCCATGCTGTTTTTAACAGCTTGCGGTGACAAGCCCGTTGAAGATCCCGCAAACAACGATGCCATCGCATCCGGTGACCTTTCTTCAATCGAAATTAATGTCGGAACAGGCGGTTCAACAGGTACATACTTCGGTTTCTGCAATGTTATTTCTACAGTACTTAAAGAAAAAACAGGCGCAAACCTCATGATTCAGTCATCAGGTGCTTCCAAGGCTAATATCCTCGGTGTTGACGATGGCGAAGTTGACATGGCTATCGTTCAGAACGACGTTATGGACTACGCTTACAATGGCACATCACTTTTTGCTGATGTTGGTGCAATCACAAGCTTCTCAACACTCGGTGCAGCATATGCTGAAGTTTGTCAGATAGTTGCTAAAGCAGACTCCGGTATCAAAACAGTTGCTGACCTTAAAGGTAAAAAGGTTTCTGTTGGCGACAGCGGCAGCGGTGTTGAATTCAACGCTCAGCAGATTCTCGGCGCATACGGTATCACATTTGACGATATCAACAAGCAGAACCTCAGCTTCCAGGCATCCGCTGATGCTCTTAAAGACGGCAAGATTGATGCTTTCTTCTGCACAGCAGGCGCTCCTACAGTTGCAATTACAGACCTTTCCACAACAACAGGCATTGTTCTTGTAGAAATTGATGCTGAGCATCTTGCAACACTTCAGAGCGAATACGGCTTCTACGCAGCTTATACTGTTCCTGCCGGCACATACAACGGCATTGATACAGATGTTACAACAGTTGCTGTTAAGGCTACATTCATCGTAAGCAACGAACTTGATGAAGAAACAGTTTATCAGCTTACAAAGGCTATTTATGAAAACAAGGATGAATACACACACGAAAAGGCTACTGAAATGAGCCTTGAGTATGCAGTTTCAAGCATTTCTGTTCCTTTCCATCCCGGTGCAGAAAGATACTATAAAGAGGTTGGCGCAATAAGCTGATGAGCTTTAAATCCACAGCTCACATTAAAAAAAGTTTTCTCGCAGCAGCCGTTTTAATGTTAATCATTACAGCGGCTGCTGTAATTTTACTTTGGCTCTCCTCCGATTATCTTGCGCTTTACAATGCACAAAGCGGAAAAGTTTATCTTAGTGAAAAAGCCGAAGAAGGCTTTACATTTTCAGTTGAGTTCATTCACTCTGTTAACAAAACACCGGTGAAGGACACATATATTATTGAAAATGGAGATATTAAAGCCTATTCCACAACCTACCGCTCCTTCGGTGCAGGCGTGCAAACAGCCTTGCAGGATGGGCAAAAGCTGTCATATGACAGCGATGGCAACATGATAATTACCGGCTACGACATAACCTTTGAGCCGTTAAGGTACATTGTCAGTGCAGCGTATGACCACATTCTTTTTATCGGCGGTGAAGAAATCAGCCTACGTGATATGTGCGGCAAAAACACAAGGGTTGTTTTTGAGGTTGTGCCTTTATACAAAATTCTGACGAAAGGACTGATATAATTTAATGTCAGATATTAATACAAACGTCATTAACATGGCACCTGATGAAGAGGCTATTGATGTTGATAAAATTATGGCGGAATTTGATAAAGAATCAAACACCCGCCATTTTACCGGCGTTTTCGGTAAAATCATCAAGGCTGCCATGGTTCTGTTTTCCCTCTATGTCATGTTCGACGGCTGGACCGGTACCATGGAAGAAAGACAGAAGATGGCATGGTTTATCGGTATAATTGTTTTTATTGCGTTCATTCTATTCCCCATACGCAAAAAAGAAATCAAAAAGCCGAACCACGTACCTTTTTACGATTGGATATTTGCAATTTTAGGTTCGGGTTCATTCTTCTACTATGCAATCAACTGCCAGGCAATTGTTGACAGAGCTTCAAGAATCAACGAAATTGATATTGCTGTTGCAATTATCGGTACTTGTCTGCTGTTTGAAGCATGCCGCAGAGTAGTCGGCCTGCCAATAGTCTGCGTTTCCGCAGCATTTATTGCATACGCATTCTTTGTTGTTAACAGAAATCCCTTGCGAATAATAATGTACAAGCTTTTCTACACAACAGAAGGTATTGCAGGTACACCGCTTAATGTCTGCGCATCCTTCATTGTTCTGTTCATTATTTTCGCCTCTTTCCTTGAACAATCGGGTATAGGCGCTTTCTTTGTTGACCTTGCAAACTCAATTGCCGGTAAATCAACAGGCGGTCCTGCAAAGGTTGCCGTTATTTCAAGCGCGATGGAAGGTATGTATTCCGGTTCATCAGTTGCCAACACTGTAGGCAGCGGTTCTGTTACCATTCCCACTATGAAGCGTTGCGGATACAAGCCCGAATTTGCCGCCGCAGTTGAAGCAGCTGCATCTACAGGCGGTCAGATTATGCCTCCTATTATGGGTGCTGCCGCCTTCCTTATGACAGAATATACCGGTTTGCCTTATTCTCAGATAGCTATTGCCGCTATTCTTCCCGCTGTTCTTTACTTCACAGGTATCTTTATGATGATTCATTTTGAAGCAAAGAAACTCGGCCTTAAAGGTTTACCCAAGGAAGCTATTCCTAATTTCTTTAAACTCGTTATTTCAAAAGGCTATCTTCTTCTTCCAGTCGTTGCACTCGTTGTTGCAATGAACTATTTTTCACCTGCAAAAGCAGCTATTCTGGCTATTCTTGTAGCTATAGGTGTAAAAGTTATTGAAGGTGCAATAAAATCAATTGTACACAAGAAATTTGAATTTGACATTAACCTTTATATTCAGTCACTTGCAAACGGTACAAAGAACGCTATCGGTGTTGCACTTGCCTGTGCTGTAGCGGGTTGTATTTCAGCCATGGTCCAGCAGACGGGTCTTGCAAATGTTCTTTCATCCCTTGTACATTCAGCATCACAGATTCATCCGATTTTTGCACTTATGCTTACAATGCTTATGTGTATTGTACTCGGCATGGGTGTTCCCACAACGGCAAACTATGTTATCATGGCATCAATGGTGGCTCCAATTCTTATGCGAAGCCTGAGCATACCGGTTCTTGCCGCGCACATGTTTGTATTCTATTTCGGAATTGTTGCAGACATTACTCCGCCCGTTGCACTTGCAGCATATGCAGGTTCAGCTATAGCTAAATCCAACCCGATGAAAACCGGTGTTACCGCAACAAGACTTGCAATTACCGCCTTTATTGTTCCGTATATTTTTGCTTTCAGCCCTGAAATGCTGATTGTCGGTTCGGATAAGCCTTGGTATGAGATTGTACTGCTTGTTATCACGGCACTCTGCGGTATTTATATTATATCTGCCGGTATGGAAGGTTATATGTATAAACATATGCCTTGGTGGGAACGCATTCTGTCCCTTGCAGGAGGCTTATGTATGATAATTCCCGGATTATTGACCGATGCAATCGGACTTGCTTTGATTATAATTGTTTTTGCACTCCAGAAAATCGGTTCGAAAAGGCAAGCTAAAGCAGTAACATAAAACTCAACCGGAGTGCCTGATGCACTCCGGTTTTTTCATATTGCAATAAAACAGGAGAGATACCTTATGATTAAAAATGCCAAAGATGCAGGTGCAGATAATCTGACTCCATCAATTCCGCAGTATTTTTCATGGATTAACAACACTAATGAAGGTTCAACCGAAGAGCAAACCCTAATTAACCTTGATTTTTTTAAATACCTTAAAGATACCTATGGTATGCAAATTAAAATTTATGCATGGGATGCAGGAAATTTTGATGGCGCAAGTGAAGGCTACGGCAACCTTAACGGTGAAAAATTCCGTACACAGTACCCGAATGAATATACCAATGTTGTAAAGAAAGCAGAAGAATTAGGTATAAGGATGGGACTTTGGGGAAGTCCTGACGGTTACGGCAATACAGAAGAAGAACAAAAGGAACGCTTTGATTATTTTGTGCATCTGTGCCGTGACCACAATTTCGCACTTTTTAAGCTTGACGGTGTTTGCGGACATCTGCGTCCCGAAAAAGCAAATGTATTTGCAGATATGCTGAAAGAATGCAGAAAGTATTCGCCCGACCTTGTTGTATTAAATCACAGACTCAACTTCTATGAAGCAGAAAAACATATAACAACATACCTTTGGGGCGGTGTTGAAACATATGTTGATATTTTATCCTGCAACGAAAATACAGCTATGCATTCAAGAGCCTTCATGTTCACAAGAGGTCATACCGACAATCTTGAAAGACTTGCAGAGGACCATGGTGTTTGTATTTCATCCTCAATTGATTATTTTGAAGATGAACTAATATATCAGGCATTTAATCGTTCGTTAATTCTTGCACCCGAAATTTACGGCAATCCGTGGCTTATGCGTGATGATGAGCTGCCTAAGCTAGCACGCATTTATAATCTGCATGCAAGAAACGCCGCTATACTTGTTCAAGGCGAAACTCTTCCCGAAAGCTACGGTGAAAATGCGGTAACACGGGGTAACAACAAAAAGCGTTTTATTTCAACAGGTAATAATTCATGGGAAACTAAAAAAATCACTGTTAAAATAGGCAAGGAAACAGGTATTGATACCGATGAACCTATAGCCGTAAACATACACCACCCGTATGAAAAACACCTTGGTTTTTATAAAATGGGAGATGCGGTTGAAATTGAGCTTATGCCGTTCAGAGCTACGCTTATCGAGCTTTCTGCCGCTTCTGTTGCCGAGCCTATGCTTTTAAACTGCGAATATGAAATAATAAAAGAAGATAAAAACGGCATACCGCTTGAAGTGAAAGTATTAAAATCCAATGGTGGTACAGCCATGCTGTTAAGCGGCAATGAACAAACAGAATTTTGTCAGCTTGAATGTACAGACATTAAAGAAAATGCGCCTGTTTTTCTCGGTTCACTTGACAATATTGAAGCTAACCCCAAAAACGGAGAAGAACTTTATGAAACCGCAATGTTTTCAATTACAAATGATGCGTTGGAAACAAGGAGTCTGCGCCGTTCAGGTGAAACTGCCATACCTGAAGTAAAAGCTGCACGAGATGCATTTTTCGGTCAGGAATATTTTAAGCTCCGCGGCTGCGAAGCACAGAATATGTTTGACGGAAAAGAAGATACTTTCTTTGATTCGCAAAGCAAAACATATTGTGATAACGATTTGCGAATTAACGGTGGCTGTCTGCGTGTTGATTTCGGAGAAGTTGTTAACTGCGACAGCGTAGAAATTGAATTTTTCTCCGGAGATTACGAAACAAGAGAAGTAAAAACCCAGAAAGTTCCGCTTATTGCTGAATATTCAACAGATTTAAAAAATTGGAACAGCTCTTCATTTGTTGATTTATCGGTTAAAAACAATGATTTTACCGCAAAAGTTATTAAATTTACTGCACATACTCTGTACGATTTACACGGAAAAAAGGTAGTTTCATCATATAATATCAACAATAGAATCCGTTATCTGCGCATAGCTGAACCCGTTGACAGAATCTACGAAATACGTTTGATTAAAGACGGAAAAGCACTCAATATCAAAAATCCTTTTGCAAACAATATGCAGGCACATTACCGATACAAAAAAACAGCCTTTGTAAAATCAAAAGAAATTATCTTACCCAAATATAAAAAAGGTTCTTTTATCGCTGTAGCAGTTGAAGGAATGCACGGTAACGAAGGTGTTTACTGTACAGCTGAATTTGAAGGAAATCATACAGGTTTCCCGCGCAGAGCACCCGACTATAAAGCAAATCAATGGGAACACATGGTTAGTTCAAGCGATAAAAACAACACCTTTTATTTTGAACTGCCTGATAACCTTGAAAATAAGAGCATTAAAATCAACGCAATTTTTTCTGACAGAAGAAAAACAGATATTGAATGTAATGTATACCTGTGCGAAAAGCATTAAAAATAAACCTCTCGGAAATTCCGGGAGGTTTATTCATTATCTGAACCAATTCAAATCAATATTATCTGCAACAATTTTTCCGCCCGCCATATTAGGATGAAGCTTATCTCCGCCGAGATATTCAAGCCTTGAGCAGGTAGGCTTTTCAGGGTTTACACAAAGTGATGCCTGGTCGTAAACGGCGTGAAAAAGAGATTTATTTTCTTGCAGCAGTTTATTATATTCATGTACCATTTTTTCTTTTTCAGGTCTTGAATCAACACATTCGCCAAAATTGAGAATATTGAAAACAATTACCTTTATTCCGCGTTCATTAAGCTTTTTGGTAATTTTAACAACAGTATCAAACACCTCTTTTACCACCGGCTTTTCACTCTTAGGTGTTGTTATTGTTCCGTACTGTAAAAAATCATTAGTACCCAAAGCAAATACAACATACTCAACATCGGGGTAATTCAAAACATCGCGTTCAAGCCTGTTTATAGCGCTGATACCGAATAAGCCTTTACATATAAATCGTCTGCTGAAATCAAGCATAACGCGGTTACCCATAATTGATTTATTAATTACGGAATATTTGCCCGAAAATTCACTTCTTATCCGATTGTTGAACATATTTGTCCAATAACCCTGCTGACTTATCGAATCGCCGTATACAACAATTGAAGAAGAAGCTGTATTGTTCAAAACCTGAACAGACTGAAACAGGGGAATAGGCTTATGAAAATACATACCAAGCACTTTTGAAGCAACTTTTCGCACCGAATCGCGTATTCTCTTTTGGTCATTTGCTGCTTTTGTATTTACATGATTGCCTTTAGTAGTAATCAGCTTAACATCATCAATCAGATTGCCGCTTCGCAATGCACCTTTTTTAACATAAACACTGATACAGAAATATTCATTTACAGCTAAATTAAGTTTTACAGGGTCTGTTACACACACCTGTCCTTTTAAAAGCCAGAAGCCTCCCTGACCTTTTACGGTTACTCGTTTTGCTTCGCCGAGAATATTTCCGTTTTCGTCGCACTTGGCAACGGACAGCGCACCGATAAGAACATTTTCTTTAGCACATTCGTTAGAAAGCTCAAAGCGTACCTGACTGCCGCTCAAAGGTGCTTTAACAACCAAACGGTAAGTTTTTTTACAGGAAGGGTAGTAGAAGAAAGATAAAGCGGAATGAGCCTGTCCCCACACCTGTACCCACTTTTTATCCATATTAATCCCTCTTTCAGAGAATTCAAATATCTGCGTCGGTTATACGCTCAATTTCTATAGATTCGGTATAAATATTTTCAGGGTTGTTTTCGTCAACAATAATAAGTCTGCCGCCGCGTTCTTTACCGTATGTAAAGTAGCCAGCACCAAGCGTCTGATAAATATCAATACCGTCTATGTTGATATGAAAATCGTTTATATGGTCATGTCCGAAGAATGCTGCGAGTATATCGCCGCACTTTTTCCAGCTTGCAAGCTGGTCTGTACCGCCATTTTTTAAATCGCACGGACAGGGTACTTCGCGAATTCTGCCTTCAAGTATTTTGTGACCGAATTTATAATACTTTCCGTCACGCTCAAAAGTATAATCATCGTCAGCTGTAACCGTTTTAAAGCCGTCAAGCTCCTGCTTAACAGGAATATGCTGAAAAAGAATCGCAGGCAAAGGTTTACCACCGTTGGCTTCCTTCAGTTCAGCAGCACGCTTTTCATACCATGCAAGCTGGTCAGCATGAACACAGTCATAAGATAAACTGCCGTCAGCATTCCTGCCGTAATCGTTTGAATCCATAAGCCAGATTGCAAACGCATCATTATCGGTTTTACTCCCTTTTACCGTAAGGCAACAGTTACCGCAGCCGTATACATCAGCATCGTTAAGGTTAGAACGGCAATTATAATATTCCATATACTGCATCATCTGAAATTCAGTATGGAAGCCCGCTTCACCGTCGTGATTACCGAAAACAACGGCAAGAGGAATACCTCGTTTTCTTATAGGTTCGGTAATTTTATCTATAGTGCTTTTTACAAGGCTGTAAGTAAATTCTTCCCAATATCCGCTTATATTGTCACCGCCGAAAACAACAAGGTCTGGCTTAGTTTTTTCTACAAGCTGTTCAATAACATTAAGCGTTTCCTTGTCACAGGATTCAGGGATTTCGCGGTTTACAGCGTCATCCATTTCGGGTTCAACATCGTGAATATCAGTAATATGAAGTATTCTGAACTTACCGTCCGAATTAAATTTTAAAGGCAACGGCTTTTCGCGCAGAAATTTGCCCGAGCTCCATTTATGCGGTTCGCCCATAGCAAACATAAACGGAGCTGATAAACCGAATAAAAAACTTTTAAAAACTGTATTCATAAATTAATCACCGAGTAAGCCATAATATCTGCCCATCCAATAGGGAAGCAGATAAATATAAGGCATCATTGCTCGCATACCGTTTGCACCTGATGTACCGGGAAGAATAAGAGTACGGTTGACATCCTTACTGTTGACTTCTACAAATTCTTCAACGCCGGAATCGCATACAAACGGATTTCCGTCGTAATGAGTAAGAACGCGTGAAGAATATTCAACAGGATATTTAAGCTGCGCCGGAACGCCCATTGCTTCCTGCTCTGTATCCCATACTATATCTTTTCTGTGGCTGTTGAAAACAGGCCACCTGATAAGGTCAAGGTTCATTTCGGAAAGTGATTTTGCGGCATTTTCAATATCACAGTTGTTATTTGTCAACGCACCGTATGTAATATTAAACATCGGTGAACGCTCAACGCGTTCGTATTCCCAATGGTGAGTAAGACCCATCTTGAATATTTCCTTATGTGCCTCATTGTCAGAATAAACAAGCAGGGGATAGATGTTTGTAAAATCAAGCTGGTCATCAATGTGCGCAATGTGAGCATCTTCACATTTATACTGCATGCAGTTCATTGCGTAATGATGCTTTTTGATAAGCATTTCATATACATCGTTATACTTTTTATCACCCGTTACATGATATGTAGTTTTAAGGAAGGACAGTATTTCAAGTGAGTTTGTACCCTTTTCGTAGTACCATCTGTCATCGTTATTAAGCAGGTCAGGCTCCCAATTTGCCCAGGTTGTGGGTACTCCGTCAATATCGGTAAGATGGAAGTTGTTATCAATAATATGGTCGGTTATTGTTCTGACAACTTCTGCAATCTTTGCCTTTTCCTCATCGTCAGCAACAAGGTCATAATAAATACCGTAAGCATAAAAGTGACCTGTCATTTCATCGCTTGATGTTTCACCAAGCCATTCACAATCAGGATTATCTTCACAGTAATGCCATTCTTCTCTGTTTTCTGTTCCGAAGTTTTCTTCGTGTGAATATCTTGTAGCGCGTGCGGTAAAGCCGGGCTTACCTGTAACCTGAGTAAGTTTAATCATTGCTTCTACCGCTCTTTTAGCGTTGGCTTTTGCGGCTTCATCGCCTGTCACTTTGTAGCGGAAGCACTGGCTTGCACAGTAAAGACCGGTAAATAAACCGTCATTATCTGAATTTGGAAGCCAGCCTGAATCAAGGTCGCCGTATTTACGAAGTTCTCTTGAAACCTGATAGCCTTCATTGCGTGTATAGTATTTTACCGCCATTTCATCATAGTGATTTGCCTTTTCTTCAAGCGTCATATACTTTGATGTAATTATACTTATACCCCTTGGTGTTACAGCAGCAATAGTACCGTTTTCAGAAACAGTAATTTTGGTAACTGTCGGATGCATAAGCCATGCACCGTAGGAAAAATAAGAAATCTTACCTTCAATAAGTGTAACAATACCTGTATTTGTAGCAAAATATTTCTTACCGTCTGCAGCAAAGAACATATCATTAATTGCTCCTGCGGGTACGGAATACAAATCATTGCCGTTAAACCAGTAGCTTCTGCCATCGTAAATATTAAGACCCTTATCTGTACCAACCCACAAATGACCGATTGCATCAATAGCAAGGCAGTTGATTTTTCTGCTGAGAACATCTGCTACCTCGGGAATAAGCTCTGCCCAATGGCGGCGTTTGCCCTTCATGGAAAGCAGACCTTCTTCAGAACAGCCAAGGAATACGGTTTCAGCATATTTAGCTTTATTATCAAGTGCGGCAAGGCATGAAGCATTGTCGGTGAGATTTATAATCTTTTTAAATTCGCCGTTATCGTTAAGGAAAAGTTCTTTCTGCGTAATAAGCCAGAAGGAACCGTCAAGACCGATTGAAATATCTGTAACAGGGCAATCAAAGTCAGCTATCTTTTTAGCTTTACCGTTCTTAATTTCTGCAAGAGAATTGCCAACAGCAGCATACAACTTTCCGCCTTTATAAAAAAGCTTTGATGCTTTAAAGGAAAGCTTTTTTATAACACCGTCTGTATATTCAATAACGCAGTCCGACTGTGTTATGTAAAGACTTTCACCGCTGAATGCAATTGAAACAACATTTTTAATGTCTATACCGTTATCGGAGGTTAAAAACACCTTGTCATACTGTTTGAATTTCCCGAAATACATTGTTGGTTTTTTCATGTAAATTCTCCTAAAAATAATATTAAAATCAATATATAAATCAAAGCAATCCCCATTTAGTGAAACAGGATTTATTTCACTCATTTACTGTTTACTGTTTCAAGAACCTGTTTTTTGAATTCGCCGTAAATTTTATATTTTTTTGAGAATATTACAAGCGAAATAAGAATCATTACAGGCGGAATAATAAACATCATAAAGGATATTGCGCTTTTTGCTGCAGGTGTCTGAACAGAAGCAGAACCGTCAAAGCCTGTTATGCTGAAGCAGGAATACATAATAATTGACTGAACGGTATATGCCATCTTCTGCAAAAAGCCCTTCATTGAAAATGTAAGGCTCTGGTTGCGCTTGCCAAGCTTATATTCACCGTAGTCAACAACATCAGCAAGCATAACGGTCTGGTTAACAAACATACTGCCTATACCAAGCGATGTAACTGCATAGAATGCACCGAGTGCATATACATTACCGCCAAAGCCGTAACCGACAATTGCCATACCGATATAGCCGCCTGCGGCAAGACTTAGCGAAAGCTTATATGTAGAGCGGTTTGTCATATATTTTGAACAAATAGGAACAACAAGCAAAGAAAGAACAGAACCAACTGTACCGCAAAGGTTAAAAGTAGACTGCTGCTGAAGGTCGCCGACAACCGAATCGAAATAATAGCTGCTGATACCCGAAGTCATATAGTAACCTGAATTTGAAATCATGGCAAAAAGCATGAATACAAGAAGCTGGTCATTTTGCTTTATGACAGAAATTGCATTTTTGAAGGAAAACTTTTCAGGGTTAGCAACAATTCTTTGTTCTTTGGTTGAAGCAACGCTGATTAACGCAAAGAAAACAAGCGCAACAGCAGTTACGATTGACCATTTGCCAAAACCTGAAAGTAAAGAGTCCGAGGACATTGCGCTCAGTTCCGAGCTTTGCGAATTGCCGAGTGCTGCAACAGCTTTAACAGTGAATATCATTATAATACCCTGACCGATACCTGAAAAAGCTCTTGCAACAGTTGAAATAAGATTTCTGTCCTTTTCTTCATTGGCAAGTGAAGGCACCATAGACCAGAAGGGGATATCGGCAAGGGTATTTGTCATACCCCAAAGAACATAGAATACGGCAACATAGATGTACAAGCCGACAGAACCTTTAGAAAAACCGGGATTATTGAAAAGCAAGCAAAGTACTGCACCATTGAGAATAGCGCCCATCAAAATCCACGGGCGGTATTTACCCATTTTTGTCTTTGTCTTGTCAACAATCATGCCCATCATCGGGTCATTGATACCGTCCCAAATTCTTGCAAGGGGAGCAAGAATAAGCAGGAAAAAAGGGTTAATACCCAGTGCATTTGTAAGATAAATCGAAAGGTAAGAATAAAACATACCGTAGCTCAGGTCAAGACCCACAGCGCCAACTCCGTAGCCGACCTTTCTGCCAAAGGAAAGCTTGTTCATATATTGAACCTCCTAAATATTATAATAGTATCATACTTAAAATTAACAGAATAATCAAGAAAGATAAGGAATTATTCACCCGTATACGCACCTCTTGCCCAAAGAATCCATTTTGAACGGTCCAACGGATTCACACCGCGTCTTGGGTTAATATGTTCCAGTCCGTCGCGACATTCACGGTAACCGTAAAAGCTCTGACTTAAAACCGCTTTGCCTGACGATAAAACAGCAAGCCTTGTCGGAAAATCCATTGAAGTTGCAACCGGTACAATTGCTTCAAGCCAAACCGTTTGCGAATGATTTACGGGAGTATCGTATTCTCCGCCCATTTTAATAATTTCAGAAAGTATTTTACCCGAAAGTTCTATTGGTGCGGTAATTTTGATTTTTAACAGCGGTTCAAGTATTGTGGAACCGCATTCAACCATACCGTTCATAAATGCCATTGGTGTACAAACAAAGAAATCGAGCGGATGCGTATGTATATTGTGGTGCTCTCCGTCAACAAGGGTACATTTAAAATCTGTCACTTCCCAACCGTGAAGTCCCTGTTCAAGACAAGAATTAAATGAAGTTCTTATGTGTGACTGATATCTGTAAAAACATTGGTTTGACGGTAATCTTCCGTGATATGATACACCGTAACCGCGGGGCATGGGCTCAAATTTAAACTTAACAACAGCCCAACAGGGCTTAGGCATGGTATAGTGCGCAAAGCCAAAGCCGGAAGATGAAGGTGTTTCTTTATAAATTACGGTTGGTTTTGAAAATGCTGCACCAAGCGAATATCTGTCCTTTAAAATATTGTCAAGCACTTCAAGCTGTATTTTACCCGTAGTGTTAATTGTAATTTCTTTCTGCCCGTTTTCCCACTTTGCATCAAGGTACGGTTCTTCGTCAGACAGTTCACTTAACGCTCCTGCAAGCTCCGGCAATTTTTGCATATCACCGTCAGCCGGTGTAACCTTTACGCGTAAAAAAGGATGCACAAGCCTTGCTGAATCACTAAAAACAAGTGAACCGACAAAATGACCTGCTTTTGCTCCGGGCAAGCCGCAGACTGCCGCAATATCGCCTGACTTTACAATGCCCGAGTCAACACATTTTGCACCGACAATTTTTTTAATTTGCGAAACCTTTTCTTTTATCGGCGGCTTTTTTTCAAATTCAGATGAATCATCAGTTAAATTATCTTCAACAACTTTATCGGCAGGGGAATAAAGCTCAATTTCATCTCTGTTAGCTATTTCACCCCCGAAAAGCCTTATGTGCGAAACTTTACCTAATGTTTTATCGTGTTCTATTTTATAAATAATTCCGCACAAACCGTCTGTTGCTCTGTTATTGGCAGACGGCATATATTTTACCAAAGTATCAGCAAGCTCTTTTACTCCAACAGAAAATTTAGCACTTCCGACAAGCACAGGAGTTAACCTGCATGCAGCTGTCTCAGCTTTAATCAATTCTTCCGCTTTTTTAAAATCAAGCGTTTTATCATTCAGAAAAGCATCAGCAGCTTCGTCATTGATATCTGCCAGTACCTGAGTTGCCTGAGCAGCCAATTTATTGCTGTCAATAAGTTTGACTTCAACTTGTTCCTGCGATAAATCGGGTGTATCCGAAAGCATCAGATAGGGCTGAGCTGACACTTTTTTCAAATCATCAATTACTGAATCAATATCCGCACCTGCACGGTCAATTTTATTTACAAATATAAACCTCGGCAGCTTTGCTGTATCAAGTGATTTAATGATATTTTCTGTATGTGCGCGTACACCTTCAACTGCTGAAACTATAACTACGGCATAGTCAAGTGCTGAAAGCGCGCGTTCAACTTCACCTGCAAAGTCAACATGACCGGGTGTATCAATAATATTGATTTTTGTACCTTTCCATTCAATACTCGCAGCCGCTGTTCTTACAGAAATACCGCGCTGTTTTTCAACAGAAAGGCTGTCTGTTGAGGCTGTGCCTGCATCAACGCTTCCAGCCTGACGGATTGCACCGGCAAGATATAAAAGCTGTTCGGTAAGCGTTGTTTTACCTGCATCAACATGAGCCAATATTCCGATGTTGTGAAATAAATCTGACATTTCATCACCAATTAAAATTTATAAAGCTATTATAGAACAATAAATTGCTATTTTCAACCGTATAAACAGTATTCTGTTGCTTTTTTCAGTATTTTAGATTATAATTACAATAATTTATTTTTAATGGTGATTATTATATGAATGCCTTTGAATTATTTTTTGTTGAGAAAATTACAGCCCTTATCCTTGCTTTTATTTCTTTACTGAATATTTTTTCCGGCGGTGCAAAAATAAGCGAAGCAACTGCAGATGTGAACGGTTCACTTGTCTGTACTGATGCATTGGGAAGAAGTGTCATAACAGCAGGGAAAAGCGATAAGCTTGTTGGTGTCTTCTATTTTCTCTGGCACGGTCAGCACGGCAGTAACAGAATTATTGATAATACAAAGTTGGTTGCCGAAAACCCTTCTGCGATAAATTCAGAGGCAGCGTGGATTGCGGCAGGCGGCGGAAATCAGCAGGAATTTCATTTTTGGGGTGAACCGCTTTTAGGTTACTACTCATCCGAGGACGAGTGGGTTTTCAGAAAACATGTACAGATGTTGACTGATGCAGCAGTTGATTTTATAGTTATTGATGCGACTAACGCTTTTACTTATTCTGAATCGGCAAAAAAGCTTATTGGCGTATGGTATGAATATATGCTTGAGGGCTGGGCCGTTCCAAAGATTGCTTATTATACCAACAGCTATTCTGCTGACACAATGAACAGAATCTATGATGAAATATACAATAACGCAGAGCTTCACGAAAAATATCCGCGGATTGACGAACTTTGGTTTTATATGGACGGCAAACCGCTGATTATTGGTAATAATGATGACGGAGTTTTGCGTAAGGAAGTAAATGATTATTTCAGAATAAAAAAATCTCAATGGCCCAATGCACAAAAAAATAGCGACGGTTTCCCTTGGATGGAATTTGACCGCTCACTTACATATCTTTCGGTATATAAAAGTAGTGGTTTAAAAATTATGAATGTGTCTGTTGCTCAACATTCCGATACCTGTACATTCAGTAAAACCGCATGGTATGGCGCGAATGACAGGACACGCACATGGCACAACGGTAAAAATGACACTTCTGAAAACGCTGTACTGTACGGCTACAACTTTGCAGAACAATGGGAATTTGCAATTAAAATGAATCCCGATATAATTTTTGTAACCGGTTTTAATGAATGGATTGCACAAAGACAGGCACCCAACGAAAATGCACCGATAGTGTTTGTTGACTGTGCTGATGAAAATGCATCGCGCGATGTTGAACCGTCGGCAGGCATACTCGGTGATAACTACTATCTGCAAATGGTGAACTATATCACAAAGTTTAAGGGTTCAACAACGCATTTATCAAAAAGTGAAAATATAACAATAGATATTACCGGCAGCTTTTCACAATGGAATAATACTAAAATCACCTCGGTATATAAAGATTATAAAAACGATATTGCTAACAGAAATTCTGTTGATTTTGCGAAGAATCCGATAACTGATACAAGCGGCAGAAATGATATAGTTAACATGAAAGTTACGGAAGATACGGAAAATTACTATTTTTATGTTGATACTGCAGAACCTCTGACTGAATCAACGGATAAAAACTGGATGACTTTGTTTATTAATTCAAAATACATAATAAACAGAACATCACCGCAAAACGGTAAAACAAACATTGAATTAAAAACAGAAAACGGCTTTGATAAAATAGGCGAAGCAGCAATATCCTTTGAAAAAAATCAACTTATGCTTGCTGTTCCGAAAACTCTAATAAAATCCGATTACGGTATTTATTTCAAATGGGCAGATAATTATGCAGAAAACAATATTTATTCATTCTACACAAGCGGTGACAGTGCACCGTACGGCAGACTTAATTATCAATATTAAGGAGGTTTTATAAATGCTTAACAAATTAATTTCATTGTTTATTTCGTTTATAATTTCATTCTGCAATTTTTTCGGTATTGATGCACCTGTAGCAAAAGTGCTTGAATTCCGCGATATAGCTTACGGTGAACACGAAAGAAATACATATAATCTTTATTTGCCCACAGGTAAAGAAACAAACGGGCTTGTTCTGCTTATTCATGGTGGTGCTTGGCTTGGGGGCGACAAAGGCGAATTTGATTCACGCCTCAATGAAGTTTCAAAGGAAATGGGCTTTGCCTGCGCAGCAGTTAATTATCGCTTTATCAATGACAGCATAGATTTAATTGATATTACAGACGATATTCAGCTTGCCGTATTACATATTAAAGCGCTTGCACTTGAAAACGGAGTTAACCTTGATAAGATGCTTCTTTCAGGCGGTTCTGCAGGCGGTCATTTGTCGATGCTTTATGCATATTCACGCGATGAGGTTTCAGCAATTAAACCTGCTGCTGTAGTAAGCTACTGCGGTCCGACCGATTTGAGCGATGATGCATATTATTTTGACAACGGATTGGGCGACGGTGAATATGTAGCTCAGGTTTTATCATGGGCAAGCGGTTATAAGCACACCTTTGCAACAAGAAGTGAAGCCAAAGACGCACTTTGGAATGTATCTCCGCTCAAATATGTTGATAAGAATACTGTTCCTACCGTTATAAATCACGGTATGGTGGACGATATAGTGCCTTTTTCAAACGCAAAAGCACTCGATGAAAAAATGACAGAATACGGTATCGGCCATATATTCAATGCATACCCGAATTCGGGTCACGGTCTTAATAATGACAGATTCAACGAAACACTTGCCGAATCTTTATTTAAAATGTACATTATAAACTATTTGACTTAAAAAAATAAGATAATTAATACTGTACAAATCAAACCTTTTGTTATATAATACACTCAATTTAAGTTGATAAATCAGTTTCTTTAAATCTCAGAGGTAAATATAATGAATATTATTGTCGCAGGCGACGGCAAGGTAGGTCTTGCAATAACACGCCTTCTTACACAGGAAGGTCATGATATTGTCGCTATTGACACAAAACAGAATGTACTTGAACAAAGCCTTCAGGGGCTTGATGTTATGGCTGTTTCAGGCAACTGTGCTACTCTTGAAACATTAAGGGAAGCAAATGTTGAACAGGCAGATTTGCTTATTGCCGCAACAAGCGCGGACGAAATCAACCTTCTCTGCTGTCTGACTGCCAGAAAACTCAACCCTTCCATTCATACAATTGCGCGTGTTCGCAACCCCGAATATACCGAACAGCTTTATATGATGCGTGAGGATTTCGGTCTTTCTCTTATTATAAATCCCGAACGCGATGCTGCACGAGAAATTTCCCGTCTGCTTCAGTTCCCCGGTTTCTTAAAGCGTGAAACATTTGCCAAGGGTAAGGTTGAAATAGTTGAGCTTAAAATTGAAGAAAAAAGCCTGCTTGACGGTGTAGCACTTAATCATTTATCACACGCTTTAGGCGGTATTAAAATACTTGTTTGCGTTGTTATACGCGACGGTAAGGCTGTAATTCCCACAAGCGATATGGTATTTAAGGCAGGTGACCATATTCATGTAACTGCACCTGTTGCAACACTTTCTGATTTACTCAAAAAGCTGAAAATTACGCAGAAAAAGATTAAATACACTATGCTCATAGGCGGCGGCAGAGTAGCATACTATCTTTCAAAGAACCTGATTGAAGCAGGTATCAGAGTGAAAATTATTGAAAATGACCCCTTACGCTGTGAACATCTTTCCGAACTTTTACCTAAAGGTGCTTCTGTTATATATGGTGACGGTTCTTCACAGGAAGTACTTGACAGCGAAGGAATTGAAGATATGGATGCCGTTGTTACTCTTACCGGTATTGATGAACAGAATGTTATTACATCAATGTACAGTAATTCCTGCGGAGTACCGCATGTTGTTACTAAAATTAACCGCATGGAAATGTCCGGTATGCTTGATGACCTTGCAGTAGGCAGTGTAGTCAGTCCCAAAGAACTTTCAAGCGCAAATGTAGTCCAGTATGTCCGTGCACTTGAAAACCAGGCGGGTGCCGCTATTACAATGCACAGAATTGCAAACGGCAGGGTAGAGGCACTTGAATTTGTAATTAACGAACGCTCACGCTTTACCGGTGTGCCGCTCAAGGACATAAATTTGCGAAGCAAAATTCTTATTGCCTGCATTACACACCACGGAAAAACTGTTGTACCCGACGGTAATTCGTCATTTACAATCGGCGATACCGTTATTGTAGTTACTAACAGAGAAGCTCCGATTTTACAGTTTAACGATATTTTTGCCTGAGGGACGGATTTAAAAAATGAATGTAAAGTTTGTTTTCAGAATTACCGCCCTGACGGTATTTGTTACTTCGCTGTTCATGCTTATACCGGCAGCAATAGCTTTGGCGGATAAGCAAATGCATAATGCCGTAGTTTACCTTTGTATAGTCGGTATTATGATGCTGTTCAGCCTTGCGATTTTACTTATAACCCGTAAATATAAGCCTTCATTTTATGCACAGGAAGGTTTGGCGTCTACAAGTATATCATGGATTCTGATTTCACTTTTCGGCGCATTACCGTTCGTTTTTACCGGAGAAATTCCCAACTATATTGATGCACTTTTTGAAATAGTTTCAGGCTTTACAACAACCGGCGCATCAATACTTACCGATGTTGAAGCGTTATCGCGTTGCAATTTATATTGGCGCAGTTTCACCCATTGGCTTGGCGGTATGGGTATGCTTGTTTTTGTACTTGCGGTTGTACCGCGTGCAAAAAAGGAAGATGCAACCGGTATTCACCTTATGCGCGCAGAAAGCCCCGGTCCTAGTGTAGGCAAAATGACTCCGCATCTTCGTCAGACTGCAATGATTCTTTATGTTATTTACATTCTTCTGACTGTATTCTGCATTATATTCCTGCTTATCGGCGGTATGCCTGTTTTTGACAGTTTTTGTATAGCCTTCGGTACAGCAGGCACAGGCGGCTTTGGTGTTACCAATATGAGTATGGGTTCATACAGCACATACCTTCAAAATGTTGTAACTGTATTTATGTTTCTTTTTGGCGTCAATTTTAATATTTATTACTTTATATTACTGCGACAATTCAAAGCAGTATTCAGAAACGAAGAATTAAGGGCATATATTCTCATTGCTGTTACGAGTGTTATAATGATAGCTATAAATATCAGCAGCATGTTTGATAATTTCTTTTCAGCACTGCACCATTCTGCCTTTCAGGTCAGCAGCATAATGACTACAACCGGATATTCTTCTGTTGACTTTGAACAGTGGCCCGCATTTTCAAAATCCATTCTGTTGATTCTTATGTTTATTGGCGCAAGTGCAGGCAGTACCGGCGGCGGTCTTAAAGTTGCACGAGTGCTTATACTCGGCAAAAGCATCTGGAAAACAATAATTAAAACATTAAGACCGCGAAAAGTTCACCTTGTTCATATGGACGGAAAAGCCGTTGCTCCGGCAACATCTCACGCAGTCAACGCTTATCTTGCAGTTTACTGTGCAATTATTCTCATTAGCTTTGTTATAATATCAATTGACGGCTATTCTATAGGAACCAACTTTTCAGCTGTTGTAGCTTGTTTTAACAATATCGGTCCTGGCTTTGAACTTGTCGGCGCAACCGGTAACTACGCACACTACAGCTACATTTCCAAAATTATTTTAACAGCTGATATGCTTCTGGGTCGCCTTGAAATATTCCCGCTACTTGTACTTTTCAGTCCCGAACTCTGGAGTAGAAAGAGATAAATATTAAGACCTGAATCGTTTAACTTGATTCAGGTCTTTCTTCATTTTATAAACTTATTTAAATGCTCTTTTATTCTTTCAAATGTTTCGTCGCTTATTACATGCTCCATTTTGCACGCATCAGCTGATGCTGTTTCTTTGCTGACCCCTATGCCGCAAAGCATTTTAGTAAGAAGGGTATGGCGTTCATAAATAGTTTTTGCAACCTCAAGACCGCTGTTTTCAAGGGTGATATATCCGTCATCATTTATACTTATATATCCGTTATCCTTTAACAGGTT
Source organism: Clostridia bacterium (assembly GCA_017416765.1). Lineage (GTDB taxonomy): Bacteria > Bacillota > Clostridia > Oscillospirales > Acutalibacteraceae > UBA8612. The sequence goes on along the minus strand of JAFQBE010000008.1, from coordinate 17,025 downwards.
TACTGCGCGGCTGACGCTCGGCTTGGAATAGCCGGTATAATTTGCGATATCTATTGAACGCACAACATCCTGCTTTTGCGAAAGAACAAAAATAGTTTCAAGATACATTTCACCGGATTCAAGTAATTGCATACTAAATTCACCTTAAATTATATTTTACATAGATTTAAGCAAATCAAATGCTTCTTTAGCTTCGGAGGAAAAATCATCACATCTTCCTTCAAGTGAAATTAGCTTTGATTTATAATCAATCTGACGGAGTAAATCAATAAACTGTTTATAATCTGTTCCATCATTTGCTTTCGGATATTTTCTGTCGTTAGTTGCACTTGCAATGTGAATATGCTGTAAACAGTTTTTATAGTTTAAAATACTTTGTCTGTCTTCTTTTTCACAGTCAAAATGATACAGGTCAACCAATAGCTTTACTTCATCAACATTTGCAAGTTTGCAGATTTCGTATCCGCGAGCAGCTGTAGTAATAAGGTTGCATTCTCCACTGCGAAGCGGTTCGATTGCGCAGGTGATACCGTATTTCTTCATATACGGTGCAACATGGTCAGCACAAAGCGTAACAAACTGCTCTGTAGCCTTAACGTAACTGAATCCGTCGGGTATTCTTCTGGCTTTACCGCTGCCGAGTACTACAGTTTTACCGCCGAGTTTTGAAAACCGCTCTGCTGTCTTATCTAAATATTCATCAATAAGTACATAATCTATCTGTTCACCGATAAGCTTCATTTCACCGGGAAACATACCGTTTGCGGCAAAGCAGGGAATACCTTCGGATTTAGTAAAGGATAAAAATTCATCAGCTTCACTTTCCGTAGCTTCTGACAAGCCTGTAAAATTAATTTCATAATACTGTGCACCTGCAGCTTTTGCTTCAAGCAGACGAGTTCTGTCTTTAAAAGAAATGCATACACCGAAAAGAAATTCAGACATAGTGCCTCCAAAACTTAAATGATGTTATTAATATTATAATATAATAAACCGATTAAAGTTTCAACTAATTTTTGATTTTTAAGTTAGAATTTTAATCGGCTGTTTTGTGTATTCCTACAAAAATATTTTTTTCTATTGACTATAGTAAAATCTACGCTATAATGTATAAGCGTGTGTTTTAGCACAAGATATTGTATATAACGTAATTGTTAAGGTGGTGCTTAATTTGGTTATTTACGGTTTACAAAAGCTTTCTCTTCTTGATTTCCCGGGTAAAACCGCATGTACCGTATTTACTGGCGGATGCAATTGGCGCTGTCCTTTCTGTCACAATGCATCACTTGTTACAGCTCTTAACACCGTTGAACCCGTACCTGAAGAAGAGTTTTTTACTTTTTTAAATAAAAGAAAGGGCATACTTGACGGTGTATGTATTACCGGCGGAGAACCCTTACTTCAGCTGGATATAATTAATTTTATTAAAAAGATACGCGAATTCGGCTATTCAATAAAGCTCGATACCAATGGTAGTTTTCCGGATGAATTAAAGGAAGTCGTTAATTCGGGGCTTGTTGACTATGTTGCAATGGATATCAAGAATTCGCCTGATAATTATCCGCTAACCACAGGAATATCCGATGTTGACATGACGAATATTTATGAAAGTGCAGAATTTCTGATGAGCGGTAAGGTTGATTACGAGTTCAGAACAACCGTTGTAAAGGAATTACACTCGCAGGCTGATTTTGAAAAAATTTCTGAATGGCTCAAAGGTGCAAAGAAATTATTTTTACAGTCCTTCACGGATTCGGGAGATATACTTGGCGGTACATTTTCAGCTCACAGTAAAAGCGAGCTCGAAAAATTCAAGTCAATTCTTGAAAAAAATATCCCTTGTGTTTCAATCCGCGGCGTATAACACAATATCTTGTGTTTAAGCTTCAAAATTTTTTTAAAAAAATATCAAGATATTGTATGTTTTGATATTGACAATACCACAATATAGTGATAGAATTTATACTGTACTCACTTCCTGCAGCAGGTAAAGACACAATATGTTGAGCTGTTGCAAACTAAATATATCATATAGAAACGGAGATATTAAGGACTTATGTATCAGGTTATCAAGCGTGACGGCCAGATTGCTGATTTTGACATTGCAAAAATCAGTTCAGCGATTACCAAGGCCTTTGAAGCAAACGACAAGCAGTACAACCCCAACATTATCGATTTATTGGCTCTCCGCGTAACAGCCGACTTTGAAGGCAAAATCAAGGACGGCAAAGTAAGCGTTGAGGATATTCAGGACAGCGTTGAATCCATCCTCATCCAGGCAGGCTACGGCGATGTAGCTAAATCCTACATTCTTTACAGAAGACAGCGCGAAAAAATCCGTAACATGAAGTCAACTATCCTTGACTACAAGGAGCTTGTTAACAGTTATGTTAACGTTACAGACTGGCGTGTTAAGGAAAATTCAACCGTCACATACTCCGTCGGCGGTCTTATCCTCAGCAACTCCGGTGCTATTACAGCTAACTACTGGCTCAGCGAGATTTATGATGATGAAATCGCAAACGCACACAGAAATGCTGATATTCATCTTCATGACCTTTCCATGCTTACAGGCTACTGTGCAGGTTGGTCACTCAAGCAGCTTATTCAGGAAGGTCTCGGCGGAATTCCCGGTAAGATTACATCTTCACCCGCAAGCCACCTTGCAACACTCTGCAACCAGATGGTAAACTTCCTTGGCATTATGCAGAATGAATGGGCAGGTGCTCAGGCTTTCTCTTCATTTGACACATACCTTGCTCCTTTTGTAAAGGTAGATAATCTTTCATATCGCGAGGTTAAAAAGTGCATTGAATCCTTTATTTTCGGCGTAAATACACCCAGCCGTTGGGGTACACAGGCACCTTTCTCGAACATCACACTTGACTGGACTGTTCCCAACGACCTTAAAAACCTTCCTGCAATTGTCGGCGGTAAGGAAATGGATTTCACTTACGGCGACTGTAAGAAGGAAATGGATATGGTCAACCGTGCCTTCATTGAAATTATGATTGAAGGCGATGCAAACGGCAGAGGCTTCCAGTATCCCATTCCCACTTACTCAATTACAAGAGATTTTGATTGGTCCGAAACAGAGAACAACAAGCTTCTCTTTGAAATGACCGCTAAATACGGCACACCTTACTTCTCAAACTATATCAACAGCGATATGGAACCCAGCGATGTCCGCAGCATGTGCTGCCGTCTGCGACTTGACCTTCGGGAACTTCGCAAGAAATCCGGCGGTTTCTTTGGCAGCGGCGAAAGCACAGGTTCAATCGGCGTTGTTACTATCAATATGCCCAGAATTGCTTACCTTGCAGAGGATGAAAGCGATTTCTACCGCAGACTTGACAAGATGATGGATATCTCCGCACGTTCACTCAAAATCAAGAGAACCATCATCACAAAGCTTCTTGAAGAAGGTCTTTACCCCTATACAAAGCGTTATCTCGGTACCTTCAACAACCATTTCTCCACAATCGGTCTTGTCGGTATGAATGAAGCCTGCCTTAACGCAAAATGGATTGGCAAGGACCTCACTAACGAACAGGCACAGAAATTCACACAGGATGTTCTCAACCACATGCGTGAACGCCTTTCTGACTATCAGGAAATGTACGGTGATCTTTACAACCTGGAAGCTACACCTGCAGAATCCACATCATACCGTCTTGCAAAGCATGATGTTTCACGCTATCCCGATATCAAAACAGCTAACGAAGGCGCAACACCTTACTACACCAACAGCTCACACCTTCCCGTTGGCTACACATCAGATATCTTTGATGCACTTGAAATTCAGGATGAGCTTCAGACACTCTACACTTCGGGTACTGTTTTCCATGCGTTCCTTGGTGAAAAGCTTCCCGATTGGAAGGCTGCAGCTTCACTTGTTCGCAAGATTGCAGAAAACCACAAGCTGCCCTATTACACAATGTCACCCACATATACCGTATGTAAAAACCACGGTTACATTGCAGGCGAGGTTTACGAGTGTCCCGAATGCGGTGAAAAGACAGAAGTTTACAGCCGCATAACAGGTTACTACCGCCCCGTACAGAACTGGAACGACGGTAAGACTCAGGAATTCAAGGACAGAAAGCTCTACGATATTGCAACTTCAAAAATTAAGAAAAAGGTAGTTGCAGAAGTTGAACAGGCAGATAACGAAGTAGAAATTACTGCCGCTACAGCACAGCAGGTACTTCTTTTCACTACAAAAACCTGCCCCAACTGCAAGCTTGCAAAGAAAACACTTGAAGATGCAGGCGTACCTTACACAGTAATTGATGCAGAGGAAGAAGTTGAGCTTACAAAGCAGTTCAATATCACTCAGGCACCCACACTTATTGTTATTGACGGCGATGATGCTCAGAAGTTTATCAACGCATCAAACATCAAGCGTTTTGCCGAAGGCAAGAAATAATCAATAATAACTTCGGGCAGAATGTATTTAAAAGTACATTTTGCCCGTATTATTTAGGAGTAAAAATTATGGATTACGATATAGTTATTATAGGTGCAGGCACAGCAGGGCTTACCGCTTCCATTTATGCCGCAAGAGCAGGAAAAAAGGTGCTTATACTCGAAAATGAAGGCATAGGCGGACAGATTGCTACTTCACCTAAAGTTGAAAATTACCCCGGTTTTCTTGAAATAAGCGGCATGGAGTTTTCCGATAAGCTTTATGAGCAGGCTGACGCACTCGGTGTAACGCTTGAGCTTGATAAAGCTGAAAAGATTACTGACAACGGAGAATACAAAACTGTAAAAACCGAATACGGTGAATACAGCTGTAAAGCTGTAATTATTGCAACAGGTGTTAAGCATAGGCATTTAGGTATAGATGCAGAAGAAAGATACATGGGCAGGGGAGTGTCCTACTGCGCAGTATGTGACGGTGCTTTTTACAAAGGTCAAACCGTTGCTGTAGTCGGCGGCGGTAACTCCGCTGTACAAAGTGCAATCATGTTATCAAACATCTGTGAAAAGGTCTATCTTATTCACCGCAGAGATACATTCCGCTGTGAAAACAAGCTCAGCGAAGAAGTAAAGAGTATTTCCAACATTGAGCTTGTACTTGACTCTGTTATAAAAGATCTTGAAGGTGAGGGTAAGCTTTCCGCAATAATTGTGGAAAATAAAGCAGGAGAAACAAAAAAAATTGAAGCCGCAGGTTTGTTTGTGCTTGTCGGTCAGATTCCCGAAAACAGCACCTTTGCCGATACAATAAGCCTTGACGAATCGGGCTATATCATAGCAGGGGAAGACTGTAAAACAAATATGGACGGTGTATTTGCTGCAGGCGATTGCCGTACAAAAGCAATACGCCAGCTTACTACCGCTGCGTCAGACGGTTCAGTTGCAGCTCTTGCTGCATGTAATCTTTAATTTTTCAGCATCTTTTGTTTAAGCATTATCACACTCACGCATTTTTTCGCATAAAATGGGAAAAACAACTGCGGAGATGATATAAAATGCAGACAAAGGGTGCTGTTTTCTTTTTAGCCGCCAATTCATCAAAGGGATTTTTTTCGCTTTTTAATGAACTTTACCCATATGACAGCGGTTGGAAAGCCTATATTATAAAAGGCGGACCGGGTACGGGAAAATCCGGCTTAATGAAAAAGGTAGCCGCAAAAGCAGAAGAAAAAGGATATACTGTTGAGCGGATAATCTGTTCAAGTGACCCCGATTCGCTTGATGCGGTAATAATTCCTGAAAAAAATTTGTGTTTTGCTGACGGTACTGCGCCGCACACACTTGACCCGAAATACCCCGGTGCAGTAGAAGAAATAATAAATCTCGGAGAATTCTGGGACAGTAAGCCATTATATAAAAACAAAGAACATATAATAACCGTTACTGATTGCAATAAGGCACTCCACAAGCGAAGTGCCAATTATGTATCAGCCGTAAGCACTGCGCTTAGTGACAGCAAAAAAATTATATCTCCATACATTATGCGGGAAAAAGCCGAAAACTATGCCACACGCTTTGTGTTGCGCAACTGCAAATGTTCAGACAGAAAGGGAAGCGAAAAAAGAAGGTTTCTTAGCGGAATCACACCAAAAGGGTATATTACTTTATTCGATACGGCAAGCCTTCTTTGCGAGCGGATTTACAGCGTTTCTGATGAAAACCAATGCGTTGCAGGTGAAGTTATAAACGCACTTCGCAGAGCGGCTATATCAAACGGAATTGATGTTATTACCTGCCTGAATCCTTTGTCACCTGAAGAATTACCGCTACACATCATATTCCCCGATGAAAAAATCGGCTTTTTCACTTCTGATTCCATACAGAATTTTAAGAATATATCCTATAAAAACATAAATGCAAAGCGTTTTATATCGGGCGATGTACTTTCTAATCACAAGCAACGGCTTAATTTCAACAAAAAAACTGCCGCAGAGTTATTGAACGAAGCAATAAAGCTGCTTGAAAATGCAAAACAAACGCACGATAAAATGGAAAGCTACTATATTGATGCAATGGATTTTGATAAGTTGAATATTTACACCGATGAACTGATAAAAAAGCTTTTCAAATAGAAAAATACCTGACAGATTTTTGATTTTCTGTCAGGTATTAATTTATTTCTTATTATATGATGTAAGTGAAAAATCCTTTATTTCTGCTGTACAATCGTAATTACCGTGAATTTCAAAGCCTATATTAGTTCCGCTTATGTAAAAATCATCTGCGGATACTGCTTCACCAAAGGTATTTGATTCGTTTGCGTTTTTAATTGCCTTGGCAATAAACGGCTTCAAATCAATTTTTACCTTTACCCATTCATCGCTCAAATACGGCTTGCCGTTTCTGTACAATGAATTGTACTTGCCGCCAAAGGTGTCTTTAGTAGATACAGAATAAATCATACAGTTGCTCGCCTTATCGAGCGACCAATATTCATCCTGATAACCACGGTTATCAAAAAGATTCAAGCCAAACCACATAAAGTTTTTGCCCTGAACGTCACTCATATAAAAATATGCAAGGTACTGTACGGCATTTATTCCGTCAGTGTTGGTTGTATCAACAAAATCATTGATTCTTATACTAAGCTCAACAACCATTCTGTCAGCAGAGCAGTTATAAAATGATTTGTCATATTCTGAAAGAGAATTGTAATCGCAGATAGGGGACTGTTCAAGCAACAAATGCGGCCAGGCCTCATCACCTGCAGGCAAACCCTTATAAACATTTACGGCATTAAGGCGCATTGATACCGATTTTTCATCACGATTATATGTAACCCATTTTGTCAGACCGTCTGTAATGGTGTATTCATCACTTTCAGCTTTATCAGCCCACAAACAAGGACCTGAATTCCATTGGGCAATATGCCAATACGGATTGGCAGAATTGTCGTTAAATTTGAATTCTCCGATTTTTACAACAGAATTGTTTACAGCCTTCTGTGAAACAATATAAAATCCGTTATCAAAACAGGTATCGTTAAACAACTGCTTTGATTCATACGCATCAAAGGGTAAGCCCAGAACGGATGTTATATTCAGTATCAGCATAAATAAAAAGGAAAATATGCGTTCAAACATTTCAATTCACTCAGCTTTCGGCAACAAGGTCCTTCATGGAGTACATACCCGGTGTTTTACCGCTGATGAAAAGTGCGGCATTTATTGAACCCGTTGCAAAAATGGATTTTGAACGTGCGCTGTGCGAAACGGTAATTATCTCATCATTACCTGCAAAAATAATTTCATGTTCACCGACTATTGTACCGCCGCGGATAGCGTGAATACCGATTTCGTTCTTTGTTCTCTTTTCGCGCTTTGCCTGACGGTTATACTCATATACAGGCTTATATTCAAGACCCTGACAAACTGAATCAGCAAGCATAAGCGCTGTGCCGCTGGGGGCATCAATCTTTTTATTATGGTGTGCTTCAACAATTTCAATATCAAAGCTGTTACCAAGTACGCTTGCTGCTTTTTTAACAAGTTCACTTACAAGCGAAACACCGATTGACATATTTGCGCTGAAAAATACGGGAATCTGTGAAGAAGCAAGCTGTAATGAATTAATCTGTTCTTCGCTCAGACCTGTTGTTGCTATAACAGCAGGTGTCTTTGTTTTAAGAGCATATTTTATAACACCTGAAAGTGCGCTCGGGTGTGAAAAATCAATTATTACATCGCAGTCAATATCAATATCATCTGCGTTACCGAATACGGGGAAATTACCGTTAGGTGTGCTGTTAACATCAAGACCTGCAGCAATTATGCAATCTTCACGCTCTTCAACGCATTTTGAAATAACCTTACCCATAGTGCCGTTACAGCCGCTTAAAAGTATTTTAACCATAGTTGCTTTTACCTTTCATTAAAGTATAGCCGGCTCAAATGAACCGGCTAAAAGTTTCAATTATTTAATAAGACCGTGACGCTCAAGTGTTGCACGAAGCTTTGCCTTTGCAGCAGGATTCATGGGAACAAGAGGCATACGTACTTCACCGACATTCCAGCCAATCATGTTCATGGCTTCCTTAACGGGAATGGGATTTACATCAACAAACAAATCGTTGCAAAGGTCAAGGTATTCAAGCTGAAGCTTACGGCTTGCTTCACATTCGCCCTTTAAGTAAAGTGCCGCAATATCGTGTGCAACCTTTGGAGCAACATTTGAAAGAACAGAAATAACACCCTTACCGCCCAGTGACATAATAGCAGTAATCTGGTCATCATTACCGGAATAAATATCAAGGTTATCGCCGCAGAGTGCAGCAATTTTTGCTACAGCAGAAATATCGCCGCTTGCTTCCTTTGTAGCAACAATGTTGCTCAGCTTTGAAAGCTCAAGATAAGTTTCAGGTTTTATAGTCATACCTGTTCTTGAAGGTACATTATAAAGAATAATTGGTGTGCTTACTCTTTCATTGATGTACTCATACTGCTTGATAAGACCTTCCTGTGAAGTCTTATTATAATAGGGTGTAACCATAAGAAGACCGTCAACGCCGCTCTTTTCTGCTTCGTTGGAAAGCTTTACAGCATAAGCTGTATCGTTACTGCCTGTACCTGCAATAACGGGAATACGCTTTGCTGTGTGCTTAACGGCAAAATCAATAGCTTCTGCGTGTTCTTCGTGGGTGAGGGTAGAACCTTCACCTGTAGTACCGCAGATAACGATAGCATCTGTGCCGTTTTCAATCTGATTGTCAATAATTCGTCCAAGTTCATCAAAATTGACTTTATTATCCTCAGTAAAAGGAGTAACAATCGCTACACCGGCACCGGTGAAAATTGTCTTTTTCATGTTGTGAGATTCCTCCTAAAATCAGTCCATATAACCCTGTGCGCAAAGAAGCTCAGCAAGAAGAACTGCGCCACCTGCGGCACCTCTGAGAGTGTTGTGGGAAAGGCAAACAAATTTATAATCGTACTGTGTATCTTCACGAAGACGACCGATGGAAACAGCCATACCGCCTTCAAGCTCACGCTGAAGCTTTGTCTGGGGCATGTTGTCTTCTGTGAAGTAATTAAGGAACTGCTTGGGTGCGCTGGGAAGTTCAAGCTCCTGCGGTACACCCTTGAAGCTGTTCCAGATATCAATGATTTCTTCCTTGGAAGGCTTGTTTTCAAATCTTACAAATACTGCACCCATGTGACCGTTTGTAACGGGAACTCGAATACACTGTGCTGTAAATGCAGGGCTTGTTGAGGGAACGATTGCATCGCCCTCAACCTTACCGTAAATCTTGAGCGGTTCAACTTCGGATTTTTCTTCTTCACCGCCTATGAAGGGGATTACATTATCAACCATTTCGGGCCATGTTTCAAAGTTTTTACCTGCACCGGAGATTGCCTGATATGTGCAAACAAGAACATCCTTAACACCGAACTTGTTAAGCGGGAAAATAGCAGGAACATAGCTCTGAAGTGAGCAGTTGGACTTAACAGCAACAAAGCCTCTCTTTGTGCCAAGGCGCTTGCGCTGCGCTTCGATAATTGCTGTGTGTTCGGGGTTAAGTTCCGGAATAACCATAGGAACATCAGGTGTATGTCTGTGAGCGGAGTTGTTGGAAACAACAGGGCACTCATGCTTTGCATATTCTTCTTCAAGAGCCTTGATTTCGTCTTTCTTCATGTCAACAGCGCAGAAAACAAAATCTACCATTGAAGCAATCTTTTCAACATCTGCTGTGGCATCCATGATTACCATTTCGCCAACCTTTTCTGAAAAGGGGACATCCATCATCCAACGCTTGCCGCCGACATCCTTATACTTCTGACCTGCAGAACGTGAGCTTGCAGCAAGAACGGTAATATCAAACCAGGGGTGGTTATCAAGCAGCGTAATAAAACGCTGACCAACCATACCTGTTGCACCTACAATACCTACCTTATACTTTTTCATTTTAACGTTTACCTCCGAAAAATCAAGCAAACTGCTTGCAATAAGCCGCACTTTGCATTATAATACAAGTAATAATAACATATATTTAAGGATTTTGCAATGAAAAAATCAGATTTTTATTATAATTTACCGCAAGAATTAATTGCTCAGACCCCTGTTGAGCCCCGCGACAGCTCCAGAATGATGGTTGTGGACAAAAAAACAGGTAAAATTGAAGATAAACACTTCTACGATTTACTTGATTATATTACTGAAAAAGACTGCATTATAATCAATGACACCCGTGTTTTACCTGCAAGAATATACGGCGTAAAAAAAGAAACCGGTGCTGTGGTTGAATTTTTACTGCTCAGTCAGAAAGAAAAGGATATTTGGGAATGTGTAACAGGTCCCGGCAGACGAGCAAAACCCGGTACTGTTTTTGATTTCAACGGTCTTATGAATGCCGAAGTAATGGACGTGCTTGACGGCGGCAACAGACTTGTAAAATTTATTTATGACGGCAATTTTTATAATATACTTGACCAAATAGGTGAAATGCCTCTGCCGCACTATATTACCGAAAAACTTGAGGATAAAGAAAGATATCAGACGGTTTATTCGCAGAATTTAGGCTCTGCTGCAGCTCCAACGGCAGGCCTGCACTTCACACCCGAATTACTTGACAGAATTAAAGAAAAAGGCATAGAAATCGGCAAAGTAACGCTTCATGTAGGCTTGGGTACATTCCGTCCGGTTAAGGAAGAAAACATTGAAAATCACCTGATGCACTCAGAACATTATCATTTACCTAAAGAAACGGCAGAGCTGATAAACAAAACCCATGCAAACGGCGGCAGAGTTTTCGCGGTAGGCACAACAACATGCCGTACACTTGAATCTGTTGCAAGTAAGCTCGATAAAATAGCTGAAGATGATGACTGGACAAGCATATTCATTTATCCCGGTTATAAATTCAAATGCATAGATTCTTTAATAACTAATTTTCACCTGCCCGAAAGCACGCTGATTATGCTTGTCAGCGCTTTTGCAGGGTATGAAAACACGATGAACGCGTACAAATACGCTGTTGAACAAAAGTATAGATTTTTCTCATTCGGCGACAGTTCAATGTTCACCGATTTAAGATAAGAAAGGAAACAGGATGTATAAACTTATTAAAACCGAAGGTACCGCCCGCAGGGGCGAATTTGTAACTGTACATGGCACGGTACAGATACCCGCTTTTATGAATGTTGCAACCTGCGGAGCAATTAAAGGTGCAGTTGATGCATACGACCTTGAAAATATACATTGTCAGGTAATGCTTTCAAATACCTACCATCTGCATCTTCGCCCCGGCGATGAAAAGGTTAAGGCGTTGGGAGGTCTGCATCAGATGACAGGCTGGAAAGGTCCGATTTTAACCGACAGCGGCGGATTTCAGGTATTTTCTCTTTCTTCTTTGCGAAAAATAAAAGAAGAAGGCGTTTACTTCGCATCTCATATCGACGGCAGAAAGATTTTTATGGGTCCTGAAGAAAGTATGCGTATTCAGTCAAATCTCGGTTCAACTATTGCCATGGCATTTGACGAATGTGTTGAAAATCCTGCAAAATACGATTATTCCAAAGCATCATGTGAACGCACAACCCGCTGGCTCATGCGCTGTAAAGAAGAAATGGAGCGTCTTAAATCGTTACCGGATACACTTAATAAAAATCAACTTCTTTTCGGCATCAACCAGGGCTGTACCTTCGACAGGCTTCGTGTTGAGCACATGTGCCAAATTGCCGAGCTTGACCTTGACGGTTATGCAATAGGAGGGCTTGCAGTTGGTGAACCTAAAGAAGATATGTACCGCATTATTACTGCTGTTGAACCGTATATGCCCAAAAGCAAAATACGCTACCTTATGGGAGTTGGTACCGCCGGTAATATTATAGAAGCAGTCAGCAGGGGAGTTGATTTGTTCGACTGTGTTATGCCAAGCCGAAATGCGCGCCACGGACATATCAACACCTGGAACGGCATCATAAACATGAACAATGCAAAATATGCGCTTGATGAACAACCGCTTGACCCCGAATGCGATTGTCCTACCTGCCGTCACCATTCACGCGCCTATATTCACCATCTGTTTAAAGCCAAGGAAATGCTTGCAATGCGTCTTTGTGTTATGCACAACCTTCACTTCTATAATACGCTCATGCAGCGTATTCGTGACGAGCTGGACAACGGCACTTTCAAAGAATTCCACGATAAATATGTTGATTTGCTTGACACAAGGATTTAAATTGTTTATAATTGTAGCATTGATTTTACGGAGGTTTAACTTATTATGGATTTTATGACACTTCTTGCAGCACCTGCAGCCGGTGCTGAAGGTTCAGCTCAGCAGCAGAGTCCCTTTACCATGATTATTTTTATCGCTATCATGGGTATATTCATGTATTTCACAATGTTCCGCCCTCAGAAGAAAAAGCAGAAGGAAGAACAGCAAATGCGTGATTCTCTCCAGATTGGTGATGAAATCACAACTATCGGCGGTATCATCGGTCGCGTTGTTACAATCAAGGATGACGATACTCTGATTATTGAAACAGGCTCAGACCGCAACAAGATGAAGATTACACGCTGGGCTATGCAGACCAATAACACAGCAAACGAAAAGGCTCAGGCTGAAAGAGCAGCAGCTGAAGAAGCAAAGAAAGCTGAAAGAGATGCAAAAATTGAAGCCGAAGGCAAAAAGTTTGCAAAGAAAAAGAAGAAGAATAAGGACGAAGAATAATTTTTCCTATTCGGTTATAACTTTAAAACAACCCTCATATCTTCTAACAAGAGGATATGGGGGTTATTTTATGCCAAAAACTGTTGAGAACTCAAATATAAACAGACTAATCAAAGCCGGTATATCGGGGATTGCAGCACTGATTTTACTTCTGCTTATATTTGCTTACATATTCTTAAATTTTAATATTGATAAAAGTATTTACTCAATCGGCTTAATTGCTGCAGCAGTTATATCGGGTGCTACTGCCGGTTTTATTTCAACAAGAAAAAAGCGTGAAAAAGGGCTACTAAACGGAATAATCAGCTCAGCTTTTCCTGCAGTTATTTTATTTATTGCAATGACTGTGGCATATAAAGGTGTTAATGTTTTTGAACTTGTGCCGTTACTGTGCTGTATTTTTGGCGGTATTACTGGCGGAATAGCTGCAGCTAATATAAAGACCAAAAAAAAGAAAAATAAAGCAAGGAGAAGATAAAACAATGAAAGCAATGACTGTTAATCTTAAAGGAATAGGCTATTCATTTGAAGAACTGAAAAATGAAGCCGTAAAAAACTGGAGAATGCTTCTGCTCGTAATTTTATTTATCTGCGGTATGCTTACAGGTGCGGCACTATATAAAAATTTCGGAGAAAATATCAGTAAATCAATAACAGATAAATTCTCCGAAATACTCGAGCTAAGTTTTTTTAAAGTTTTTATAATTATGTTAATTGCCTCTATAATACCGTTGCTGATAAGCTTTTTCAACAGCTTCAATGCACTCGGTATGCCTGTAATACTGCTTATACCGGCGTTTTACGGCTTGACTTTATCATTTTTTTCATCATTTCTCTATACAAATTACAGAAAAGACGGTGTGATATTCGCACTTGTTCTGATTTTTCCCGCAGCAGTAATAAATATATTAATGCTTATAGCAGTAAATAACGAATCACTTATTCTTTCAGGAATTGTAAGCCGAAATGTATTTTCATCGCATAAAGAGGGCAGGGGAGAAACGAAGGCATTTTTCCTGCGCTATATTACGGCGGCATTGATAACAGCTGCGACTTGTGCGGCAGACGCGCTTGCAGTTACGGCAATAGGCAAAAGCTTACTGTTCTGATTTTTTTTCTTTAGCCTTAACACGGGATAAAGGATTAGATTCAATAGCAGATTTAATTTGCTCATTTGCAACATGAGTATAAATCTGCGTTGTTGCAAGACTTTCGTGACCAAGAAGCTCTTTTAAAAGCATAACATCAACCTGACCGTGCTGATACATAAGCGTAGCCGCAGTATGCCTGAGTTTATGTACAGAATAACCCGGTTCGGTTATACCTGCTTTATCAAGAAATTTTTTAACAATATGCTGTACGGTTTTTGGGCTGATACGATTTTTATGGCGGCTGATAAACAACGCTTCCCGGTCTTTCAAGCCTTCTGACGGACGAACTTTAAGATATTTGTTCAGCGCATCGGCACAGGCATCGTTCAAATAAACAATTCGTTCTTTATTACCTTTACCGAGTACAATAACGCTGCCGTCAGGACGGATACTTCTTAAATTCAGACCGACAAGCTCTGATAAACGCAAACCGCAATTAAGAAAAAAAGTAATTATACAAAAATCGCGTTCAAAAAACTTACCGTCGATAGCATCAAGCAAATCAATACTTTGGTCAAGAGTAAGATACTTGGGCAAAGCTTTCTTTGTACCTGGCAAGCCTAAATCTTCAGCAGGATTTTTTTCAATTAAAGCATGAGATTTTAAAAACTTGAAATAACTGCGCAAAGCGGATGCTTTGCGGGCTCGCGTTTTCGGGCTGTTTTTAAGCTCCCGCTGACAAAAAGCAAGAAAAGCATATAAATCGCCAAGACTCAAAGCGGAAATAACATCAATATCAACACCGCGGATATCATAATCGGCTAAATCTTTACGGTTTTTAGGGTCATCCTTACTGCGGACGAGCCAGCGAAAGAAAGTACGCAAATCGGACGCGTATTCAAGCACAGTAAGCTCAGATTTATTTAGAACAGCCGACTGATAGCTCAGAAAGCCCTGAACAGTTTCAGGCAAATAATCAATTTCATAATTTTTCAAAAAATCACGCTCCTTTCTGAAGAAGAAAAGCATATCGAACATTTGTTTACAGGCGATAAAGCACAAATTATATAATATTATAACACAGTAATACCAAATCGCAAATAGTTTTAAAATATTTATTATTTAAAAAATATAGAATCATAAATTAATAAAACACAATAAACTATACAATTAAAACTTACACAAACACCAATCAAACAGAAATTTTTTAAACGATGCTTGATTCATTAAAAATAAACTGATCAGATTTAATCAGATAAAAACTTCGATAACATGATGCTGAAACAAAGCCAAACAGATATAAACAAAACAAAAAATAATAAAAATATTTGAATGAAATAAAAAAACAGATAAAATTATCTGATAAAAATATAAAAAATAAAACAACAAAATATATAAGATACAAGAAAAGTGTTGGTTTTAAGCCAAATAATCAAACAATCACTATTAATTGAATAAATACAAAAATACTGTCATTTCCTCTTATTTCTCTCCCCTCACTTATACAAAACATTGATTTTGTATAACTCGGGATAAAGGAGTAACAGCATGAAGAAGATAGTTTTTAAAGCATTGTTCCCTACACTCTGCATTATTTCTATACTTCTCGGTTGTTGCTCCTTTTCTGTTTCTGCTTTTGGTTCATATGCTTTTAATTATGATTTTTCTGAACCAGATAGTTATTTTATAGTTCCTACTTATTCTGGTACTTATCGCGGACAGCTTTGGTTCTGGGCTATTACTCCAGTTGTTGATAGTAATAATTCAAAAGTTGAACCAGTTGTTTCTGTTGATGTTTCTTCGAATAGTTATACTATTACTTTTGCTACTGGTGAAACTGGTGTTTCTTATTATTTATCTCTCTACCGTTGTTGGGATGATAATTATATTCAACTTGTAGCTGTTGAGAATGTAAGCTATAATTCTCCTTTTACTCATACTGTTTCTTCTTCTGAAGTAACCTTTTATAGACCTATTTTCAAAGGTGATGTTCATTGTTCTGGTTCTGCTAATGTTGTTTCTTGTACACCCTATTTTGGCGCAGATAGTTATTTAAAAAATGAAGTTTATAACATTGGTGCAAATTTAGCTAATAGTTATAGAGAATTGGTTTCTATGGGTGCAGATGTTTCTGACCTGTTAACCTCTGTTAATGATATTCTTGCCGATACAGATAACATTAGTAAAAAAATCGATAGAATTTATACTTACCTTAATATTTCTTTAGACCAAGACATTAAACAGATGCTCGGCTGGGAAAGTTGGTTTGAAAGTTTCGATTATTATTTGTCTTTGTTGGTCGAGTATCTCATGGGACCCGAAGAGGGCTTTACTCAATCCCCTACTTTGCCCCCTAATCAAGACGAATACAATCAAGTTGAAGACGAACTATTGAATAACGAAGACGCTTCTAACGCTCAAAATTCAATAGATATTCAAATAAATGAAAATGCAATGTCCTATATTTGGGACTTAATAACACAATTTTTACAAGCTAATAGTAAAGTATTCGGCTTGTTTATATCGGTTCTTTCTCTCGGTATTATTGCTTTGATACTTAATAGGTGATGTTTTATGCAATTTATCTATGACGCTATTAATTGGATATCTGAAAAGATAACAGCTGTTTTTGACTTCTTCGAGGGTCTTATAGATAACTTTCTTATGCTCTTTGAATATATCGGTGTAGCCGCTAAAAATGCTTATGCTTTAGTTGATAGCATGCCTACATGGATACAGGCTTTCGGCACTATAACTATTCTTGTTTCTATTCTT
>JAFQBE010000042.1 GCA_017416765.1 Clostridia bacterium | reverse complement strand
TTACTTCGCCGTTTACGAGTATTTTAATATCGTAAGCCATATATCTGCCGTTGAGCTTGTTTACAAATTCAAATGCGGCATCGTTCTCGGCTTCTTCAACGGAAAGCTCAACGCTGTTTCCGTTATACATATCACCGGGGATATCCGCCGTTATTTTGCTTTCATCGTTTCTTATTCTTTGAAGACGCGGAATATTTTCAGAAGCAATAATCTGTTTACATTCGGTACATTTCTGTACCTTGTGACCCTCATGCTCAACCGTTGCTTCAGTCATTATTTCCCATTCGCCGGGGGTGTGACCTGCAGGAATTTCTTCGGTATAGCTGTTGCCGCATTCACAGGTAAATGTTTTTACACCCGGTTCGGTACAGGTCGGCTGTTTGGTAACTGTATCAATATATTCGCAAACATGGTGATTACCGTCGCAGAGTACAAATTCAATACCGTTTTCTTCGGCATATGTTTTTGCGTAGCAATCCTCTGTGTCAGAGCAGATGTAAGCAGAGGGGGATACTATTTCTTCAACAATTTCTGTTACGCTTGAAGGTATATGGATGAAATTCAAATTTGGTATCAAGAACGCGACTTGACCAATCTTTGTCACACCAGAAGGAAGTATTATTTCTGTAAGATAATTTGGTCCAGCTATAAAGGTAAATGCACAAGCACCGATATGTGTTACAGTATCAGGGAATTTTATACTTTTTATATTACCATATCCATAAAAAGCAAACGGTGCTATAGATTTTACAGTATCGGGAATTGTATAATCTATAGGTACAATTGTTGCAGGGTCTTTTAAACTATCAATCGCCGAACCGGTTTGTTTAAATAATTCTACATCTATTATAGAAGCAAGAGATGGATATTGAATCAGCACACCATTTGCTTTATCAATAAATGCGCCTGAATTATCAGTATAAAAGCTTTCATTTTCTGGATCGACATTAAAGGTAGCTGAATAGCAACCACCAAAAGATCCCCCATCAGGTCCGTGCCGGTTAGGTTCCAAGTAATAAACAATTTCTGATAAACCTTTACCGATTTTTATTGACAAAACTCGATAGCAAAGAAGAAAGGCAGCATCTTCAATGTATTTTACATTATCCCCTATAGTTATATCCATTAAATCGGTACATTCAGCAAATGCGCCGAAGCTTATTCTTTCCGAGTTAACAGATACTTTTTCAATACCTGAAACTCTAAAAGCATTCATACCGATGTTTTTAATATTAGGAGGAACTACCAGGTCACCAGTAATGCCTGTATATGCAAAAGCATAGTTACCGATACTTGTAACACCTTCGCCAAACTCAACTGTTTTTATATATGAACGATAATCATACCAAGGCGAACGCATATTGCCACTATATTCATAGTCATACATTTCACCCTCGCCGTCGATTTCAAGCACACCGGTTTCGGTATCAAGAGCCCATGTGAGATTGTCGCCGCAGGTGCCGCTGTATATAGCCGCAGATGCGGTAAACGGTATGGCGCAAATCATCATAGCCACAGCCATGATAACTGCAAGAGATTTTTTGAACAGTTTTTTCATTTAAAATTGCCCCTTTCACAAGGTTTTAATATATCAACATAAATTATGTTGCAGTATGTAGGGCAGGGGCTTACCCGTGCCGTTGTTGCAGCTATATCGACTTTCCTGCGGCTGCAAGCGACCGCCCTACCGCGTGTCATTCTGAACGAAGTGAAGAATCTTAAAAAGGAAAAGATTCTTCGTCGCTTCGCTCCTCAGAATGACATAAAAAAGTGCGCCAACCGAAGTTGAACGCACTGAAAAACGCAAACTCCGATTGTCGCCAAACAAATCTAAACAGAATCAGAGTATTACTCCCATAACCAGTCCGAGGAATTTGCATTTTTACCAAATTCAAGAACTAGTTACATTGCAAAAAGAGTATAATATCCCTAAAAGACAAAAATACCCTAAATTCTGTTTATTAAATTTGTTTGGCATTATTAGTATACCATGTTTAAATCAAATTTTCAATACAAAAAAGCATAAAACGGTGGCTGTTTAAAGCGTAACAACCACCGTATATTTATAAATCTGTATTACCTGCCTATACCTTCGTAAATTAGACCGTCGGCATTACAAGCCGATTTATCAAGGCAGTTTCTGCCGTCAAGCACTACAGGTTTTTTCATCAGCTTAACAAACTTTTCGGGCGGGTATGCGCAAATATCCTCCCACTCGGTAAAGATAAAGCAAATATCGGCATTTTCTATTGCTTCATCAATTGTTTTACAGTAATCAAGCTGCGGATAAAGCTGCCTGAAACGCGCTTCCCCAACAGGGTCCCACGCTCTGATATTTGCACCGTCTTCAAGGAAAACGGGAATATTGACAAGCGAAGGCGCCTCACGCAAATCATCCGTACCCGGCTTAAATGTAAGACCAAGAACTGCAACATTAAGCCCTTGCAGGCTGCGGTAATAGTTCTTGGATTTTTCGTAAAGCCTTAATTTCTGACGCTCGTTTACTTCAATTGCTGCCTTTACGGTTTTAATCTCGTAATTATTTATATGTGCAAGCCAATGCAGCGCTTTCGTATCCTTAGGGAAGCATGAACCGCCGTAGCCTATACCTGCGCGCAAAAAGCTTGAACCGATGCGCGAATCAAAGCCCATACCCTTCGACACGCTTTCAATATCCGCGCCGACGATTTCACAAAGATTTGCAATTTCGTTGATATACGAAATTTTAAGTGCAAGAAAATCGTTGGAAGCATATTTTACCATTTCGGCACTTTCTCTGCCCATTACAAGCTTTGGTGCGTCAAAACCTTCGTATAGCTTCAGCATTGTATCGCAGGCAGACTGATTGGATGAACCGATAACAATTCGCGAAGGATAAAGCGTATCACGCACGGCAGTACCCTGCGCAAGGAATTCGGGGTTGGAAACGATTTCAAAATGCACACCGTCAGGCGCTTTTGAATTCATATATTCATCAATTGCGGCATTTGTACCAATTGGTACGGTGGATTTAACAACAACTATAGTATCGCGCTTTGCGTGCGCAACAATTTCATCGGCAACAGCATAAACAAAGCTTAAATCAGCAGAAGAATCAAGGCGTTCAGGTGTACCGACACCGATAAAAATAACATCCGCATCGCAGTAAGCAGCCTCCCTTTTGGTTGTAAAGGTAAGGCGCTCACTGTTTTTTGCCATGAGTTCTTCAAGCCCTGTTTCAAAAATAGGACTTTTACCGCTGTTAAGCAAAGCTATTTTATTTTCATCAATATCAACACAGGTTACGCTATGCCCTTTATCCGAAAAACAAACCGCAGTAACAAGCCCGACATAGCCCGTACCGGCAACAGTTATTTTCAATTTAAATCAGCTCTCCCTATTCTTTCTTTTTGCGGCAAGCCTGCACGCACGCTTATACGCTTCCGCTAAATATTCTTCAAGCGTCATTTTTCCGTAAATATCATTTTCATGGCGGTTGGGTTTGGAATTACGGCAAAGCTCAAAGGTCATAATACCGCTAAAACCGCAATCATCAAGCCGTTGCATGCGTTCATCCCAATCGGCAATACCGTCAAAGGGCAAAAGATGCAAATCATCATGCCAGAATATTCTGCCGCCAAAATCTTTAATGCCCAAGTTATCGTTGATATGGGTTGCTATAAGCTTATCACCATAAAGAGCAAGCAGATTTTTGGAAAAGTTATAGCACATTTCGTGACCCGTATCCCAACAGAAACCAACGGCATTACTTGAAGCAAAATGCTTCATAACAGCTTCAAGGTATTCTTCGCCCTCTGTATTTTCAAAGGCAATTTTAACACCGCGCTTTTCAGCTTCGGCTACTACCCTGCCATACCGCTCAAGCCCGATAGTGTTGGGCTTTCGTTCATCATCAAATCCAATATAAACATGAGAAACCATAATCGGTATACCGTTATCTGCGCAGACATTAACGCACTCAATCAGCTCCTGCACAGCTGTTTCAGCAAGCTCATCATCGCCGTGCCACATATCATCGCTTTTATTAAACGGAGCATGAATCGACTGATAAATCATAGCCAATTCATCGGCATATGCTTTGTACTCTTCAATCGGGTCACCGTGTTTCCAATCGGTACAAAAGCCGTCAAAACCTGCATCCTTAAACATTTTAATCTGAGTTTTCGTATCAACACCGAATTGCGAACTGACACTTAAAGCAGTTTTCTGTTTATACATAAATCAATATCCTTTTGTATAGGTTTATTTAATATAATATCATTTTTTAAAATAAAAATCTATCCCTAAACAAAAATAAAGTTATTAATTAACTCTAATTATACTTTTCTTGACTATTTTAAGGGTTTTAGATATACTTACATTATAAATTAAGTTCAAGAGGGATTTTCATGCCGCATTTAGCAGATAAAAACAAATGTAACGGCTGTCATGCCTGCTATAACACCTGCAATACCGGAGCAATAAAAATGCAAGCCGATGATGAAGGCTTTTTACACCCGGTTATCGACAATGAAAAATGTATAAACTGCGGCAGATGCGAAAAAGCGTGTCCGATTATTAATCCGCCTGCAAACAATCCGTACGAAGAAAGCTACGGTGCATACGCCAAAGATGAAACCATACACAAAACCAGCAGCTCAGGCGGAGTTTTTGCCGTTTTAGCAAAAGAAACGCTAAAAAACGGCGGCTTCGTATGCGGTGCAGCATACACCCCCGACCGTATGGTAAAGCACATAATCATAGACAAAGAAGATGATTTACACCTGCTTCAAGGTTCAAAATATGTACAAAGCACAATCGGAGATATTTATTCAAAAATAAAAGATTTACTCAGTGAAAATAAAAAAGTGCTTTTCAGCGGTACTCCGTGTCAGGTTGCAGGTCTTGTATCGTATTTAGGAAAGGATTACGATAACCTTATAACTCTGGATTTAATATGTCACGGTGTCCCCTCTCCATGGACATGGCATCTGCATTTAAACGAAATATCCGGCGGTAAAGCTGTTACAGATTCAACATTCCGCAATAAAACACAGGGAATTCACAATGTAACACTTGACTACTATTTATCCGACGGAACTGTTTATCAGGAAAAATACGAGGAAAGCCCATACATCAAAGCATTTTCACAGAATTTAAGTGTTCGCCCATCATGCTTTGAATGTAAGTTTAAAGGATATAAGCGTTGCAGCGATATTACAATCGGCGATTATTGGTCAGCTGTGGAGTATAACCCAAAGCTGGTACAAGATAATGGTGTTTCAGCAATAATCCTACACAGCGAAAAAAGTAAACCACTGTTTGAAAAGTATAAAAATCTTTTTGTAATTGAGAATACAACAGGTGAAAACATATCTCTGTGGAACACAAACATAAATAATCCTGCTGCTTCTTGTGAAAACCGAGAAACATTTTTTTACGATATTAAAGAATTAGTCTTTTCACAAGCTGTTGAAAAGAACTATATCGAACCGGTTGTTGAAAGAATTTCTGTAATCAGAAAAATATACGGAAAGCTTATAAGGATATACCAAAAATATATTAACTAAATCAGAAGATTACCGTCTTCTGATTTTTTTTGCAACCAAAGCAAAAAATTTTTCAAAAAGGTATTGACAAATTCTAATAATCAGCTATAATAACAGTAACGATTATCGTTATTGATAATAAATTGAATTTTGGAGGTGATAAAAGTGGCAACAAAATACAGCCGCCAACGTGAGATGATACTGAACAATCTTTGTTCAAGAACTGACCACCCCACAGCCGACGAGCTGTACATTGACCTGAAAGAAGAACTGCCGAATTTAAGTTTAGGAACACTTTACAGAAATCTGGCCATGCTCAGCGAAAACGGCACTATACTAAAATTTCACTGCGGCACTGCAGACAGGTTTGACGGTAATAACAACCTGCACTATCACCTGATTTGCGAAAAGTGCAACAGGCTTTATGATTTGGAGCATGCCCCTCTGACCGAACTTGACAATATGTTTGCAAGCGGTTATAAAGGAAAAATCAATTCACATCTTTTAGTTTTTTACGGACTTTGCGAATACTGCAACTGCTCCGTTTAAATAATCAAAAACAAAAATTTAAATTATATTTTGGAGGAAAATTATTATGAAAAAGTTTGTATGTTCAGTTTGCGGTTATGTTCATGAAGGCGATTCTGCTCCCGAAAAGTGCCCCCAGTGCGGTGTCCCCGCTTCCAAGTTCAATGAACAGAGCGGCGAAATGAGCTGGGCTGCAGAGCATGTAGTAGGCGTTGCAGAAGGCGCTCCCGAAGAAATTATTGAAGGTCTTCGCGCTAACTATATGGGCGAATGCACAGAAGTAGGTATGTACCTTGCTATGGCTCGCGTAGCTCACAGAGAGGGCTACCCCGAAATCGGTCTTTACTGGGAAAAGGCAGCTTACGAAGAAGCTGAACACGCAGCAAAGTTTGCTGAGCTTCTCGGCGAAGTAGTAACAGCAAGCACAAAGAAAAACCTTGAAATGAGAGTTGAAGCTGAAAACGGCGCAACTCAGGGCAAGTTTGACCTTGCAAAGATGGCAAAGGAACTCAATCTTGACGCTATCCACGACACAGTTCACGAGATGGCTCGCGACGAAGCAAGACACGGCAAGGCATTTGCAGGTCTGCTTGCAAGATATTTCGGTTAATCAAATCCCTATAAATAAAGAGTTTTTCCGAGAGGGAACGGTGTAAGCTGTTTCCTCTTATTTTGTTCCCTGTCCTCTGATTAGTTGCTTGGATGTTTCGGAAAACAAAAAAATGCTTCCGTAAAAAATGTGTCCCTGCTCAATAACAATATATAATGCAAAAAAACAGGAGCGCAGGAATAAACCTGCGCTCCTCGATTGTACAATATTTCAGTAAATATATGCTCGTGTGAAAACACCAAGCAAAACAAGAATAACACCTGCTAACCTCACCCATAACAATGCCTTTTTGGATATCTCTGCACCGTTTGGCAACACAGGATGAATAATCCATAGCAACCCGCAAACAACAAAGCCTGCACTTCTGTAAGCCCAATGTCTGAATATGCTACCAAGTACATTAGCTAAAAGAATAACAACAAGAGAAATAATCATTTGAATTTTATAATTTAATTTCATACAATCACACTCCTTGTCATTTCGTGTCAGATTCATTGCTTTAATAATATTTTATTAAATATTAAAAAGGTTGTAAATAACTGACAGAATATGGAACACAGTGCCAATTATTCTCAACGATATTGTAAAAATAACAGGTATCTGAATATCCTTACCTTCTGCGGCAATAACGGGTTCGGCATCCGTTCCGAGTTCAAGTTCGCAAAGCTTATCGAGTATTACTTCGGCAATTATTTCGTTACCCTGTGCGCTGGGATGTATTTCATCATCGGCATAATTCAACGCATCGTCACCGAGTGCTGCCGCAACATCAACTAAAACGATTTCGCCCGGGTTTTCCGCTTCATAGCGTCGCATTGCCGCATTAAGTCTGTCAGCCCCCTGCTGATAAGCTTCGCCGATATAACCCGTCTGCGGGTTATAAATTGTCTGCATAAGAATGACCGCATCAGGATTATATGAATTTATTATTCTGACTATTTCGCAAAAGTTTGTGTAAAAACCGTCGGCTATTCTGTCGTATTCCGTATAGTCGCCTTTTACTATTGAATCAAACATAAGACCTATAAGATTACTCATTAGGAAATCGTTTCCGCCGATTGAAATGCTGATTATATCCGCTTTTTTAAGGTCATTAATTACGGTTTCTTCCTTTAAGCGGTTAATCAGATTGTTTGTAGTATGTCCGGGTATTGCGTGATTTGAATACTCGTATCCGTTTGTATCGGCAACAATTTTTCCGTAGCACGCTTCTCTTGAATTTGAAATTCCCGAACCGTAAGCAATAGAATCGCCAAGCACAAGATAAAACGGCTTTTCGCTTTGGGCATAAGCCAAAATGCTGAATGAACATAAAATCATTACAATTGTCAGGGTAACTGCTGTAAGTTTTTTCATAGCTTTTTCCTCCGCCATTTTTCTAAATTATAACATTTCCCCTTTTTAAAATCAATATTTCCAATTTGAAAAATATGCAAAACAATTTAAATTTCTTTATTGAAAAAATATTTAAAGGGTTGTATAATGAGAATAAAGAATAATACGAAGAGGTGTTTGTATGAAAACAAAGTTCGTAAAAATCCTTTCTTTATTGCTGGTTTTTGCGCTTCTTGCAAGTATAAGTGTGTTTGCAACAAGCGGCGATGTTGACCCGGCAATTATAGCCGAAACACGCAAAACTGCAATACAGATTGAAAGTGAAGGCATAGTTCTGCTGAAAAATGAGGATAATTTTCTCCCCCTTTCAAACAAGAAGGTAAACATTTTCGGTGCAGGCTCGGTTTGCCCGTTTTTCGGCGGTGCAGGTTCAGGCGCAATTACAACCGATGACCCGGTAACGCTTTACGAAGCTTTTGAAGCAGAAGGCATAGAGTACAACGCTGAACTTCGCGCATTATATGAAAAGCACTGCCTTTCAAACGAACTGCCGAAAACCGATAACACAGTTATAAATAATCTTCTTCAGGTTCTGCTTGCCAAGAATACTCTTGAAGAAATGGACCCGAAGCACCTCAGCGATGAATTGCTTGAAAAAGCAGTTGCTTTTTCTGACACTGCAATAATTGTTATAAGCCGTACAAGTGCGGAAGGTACAGACCATACGGTTGAAACGCTCAGCCTTTCTGATGACGAAAAGGCAATGGTTGAAAAGGTAACCGCTGCGTTTGAAAATGTAGTTGTGCTTTTCAATATCGGCAATGTTATGGAAATGGGCTGGATTGATGAGTATGAAAGCATTAAGGCAGCTGCAATAATCTGGATTCCCGGTGAATTCGGTATGACTGCCGTACCGCAGATGATAAACGGTAAGGTCAACCCTTCAGGCAGACTGACCGACACAATTGCTTACCGTATAGACGACCATCCTTCAAGCATTTGCTTCGGCAGTAATTCCTACGAAGGCGGCGAACATTTTGCCGAATATTATGAAGGAATTTACATAGGCTACCGCTATTTTGAAACCTTTGCCAAGGATAAAGTGCAATACCCCTTCGGCTACGGACTTTCTTACACAACCTTTGAAAAAAAGGTTGTTGCAACCGATTTCAATTCTGACAGCATAACTGTAAAAGTTAAAGTCACCAACACAGGTGACAGAGCAGGCAAAGAGGTTGTTCAGCTTTATTACAGCGCACCCTATACCGAAGGCGGCATTGAAAAAAGCGCAATATGCCTTGGCGGCTTTGCAAAAACCCAACTGCTCTACCCCAACGAAGCCGAAACACTTACGATTACTTTCAGAACAGACGATATGGCTTCATACGATTACTCAAACAATGAAGCATGGGTACTTGAAAAAGGCACATACAAGATAATTGTTGCAAACGATGTAAGAAACCATATTGCAAGCTACGATTATAAAATCAAGGAAACTAAGATAATCAAAAAAGACAGCGCAACAGGTACTCAGATTGAAAACCTTTTTGCCGATGTTTACAGCGGATATGAAATTATGTCAAGGGCAGATGTAAAAGGCACATATCCCCTGCTGCGTGAACTTAACAAAGAAGATTATGTGATTGATGTTGATAAAGTTCCCGAACCTGCAGCCGAAGGTGAAGCGCCGAAAATGGGTGTAAAGCACGATAAAACAATAACTTTGCAGGATGTCGCGGCTGACGAAAGTTTGTGGGATGCATTTCTCGACCAGCTGACACTTGATGAAATGACGATGCTTGTCATCAACGGCGGCTATGAAACCCACGGTATCGAACGCCTCGGTATCCCGCATACAATGGATAACGACGGACCGTCAAGCGTAAAAGGCAGAAACGGTCTTGTGTATACAGACAGCGGCACAGCATATCCCTGTGCAACGGCAATAGCCTGCACATGGAACACAAAGCTCGCTTACGAAATGGGTAAGGGTGCAGGTAAGGAAGCAGCTGATATGGGTACAGACACATGGTATGCACCCAGCGCAAATATTCACCGCAATCCCAGAGGCGGCAGAAACTTTGAATACTTTTCCGAAGACCCGATTATTTCGGGCATTATGGCTGCAGAAATAATCAAGGGAGCAAATTCCGAAAGCCTTGTCACTACAATAAAGCATTTTGCACTTAACGACCAGGAATCGCACAGAAACGGAATATTTACTTGGTGTGATGAACAGGCAATGCGCGAAATTTATCTCAAGGCATTTGAAATTCCCGTAAAAGAAGCACAGCCCAAGGGCATTATGTCAGCATACAACCGTATAGGTACAAAATGGTGCGGTTCAAGCTCTGCACTGCTTAAAGATCTGCTGCGCGAAGAATGGGGATTTGAAGGCTTTGTTGTTTCAGACTATTCTTCAAACTTTACAGGCAGCGGATATATGAGTCCCGTGCTTGCGGTTTATAACGGCAACGATACCATTCTTTCTGGTATGTGGGCATTGCAGGTTGTTCAGCACAAGGCGGCTGTAAAACTTGCCTACGCAAAAGACCCTGTAGGCTTCGGCAATGCTCTGCGTGAAGCCTGTAAGAATCTTTGCATAATGAAAATGGAAACAAAGGCATTCAAGAATCCTGAAATAACCTATGATTCATCGCTTATCGGTACACTCGATACATTTGATGATTGGGAATTCGAATTTCCGTATATTACCACTTTTATAAGATTTGTTTTAAACAATATTCTCAATGTAGTAATTTACGCATTTCGATTCATTCTTTAAAATTCAACTAAAAGGAGAATAAAAGTGTTACAGATTTTACAAAGAATTATTGCAGTAATTTTGTCTTCATTCAGCGTGGTTTCAGCTTTTGTAGGTAATTTGTCTTTTGAGAAATATGATGTTTTTGAAGACCTTGCATACGGTGAAGCTGAAAGAAACACAATGGACATATATGTACCTGAATCGGCATACGATAACGAACACAACGGCGTTATACTCTATATTCACGGCGGTTCATGGACTTCGGGCAATAAGAGGGATATGGCGGAAAAATGCGTACGCTTTGCAAGAAAAGGCTATATAACCGCCACCATGAACTACACCCTTTATGCTGACGGACTGTTTGGCAAAGTAACCGCCCTTACAATGTGCGATGAAATTGATAAAGCAATTGAGAAAATCAAGGCTTTTTCAGAAGAAAAGAAACTCAACATAACAAAGCTTGCCGTTTCGGGCTATTCCGCAGGCGCACATCTTTCAATGCTTTACGGATTTTCAAGGGCTGATAAATCAGCTATTGAGCTTGTGTTTACCGCAAACCAGGTCGGTCCATCCGATTTCCATGCGGAAGTGTGGGGCAGCACAGGTCTTGCGAGCATGCTTTCGGGACTTGAAATAACAGCAGAGATGAAGGAAAACGGCGAAGCAGAAAAGGTAATTAACCTTGTTTCACCTACTGCCTATGTAACCAAAGATACCGTTCCGTCAATCCTTGCATATGGCGGTACCGATATGATTGTTCCCGCGGGTAATGCAGAAAGAATCAAAGCTGCTTTTGAAAATGCCGGTGCGGTTCATAATTACATACTTTATCCGCTTTCCAATCATGGTCTGGGTCTTGACCCGCTGTGCGAAATGGAATACATAAACACGGTTGAACAATACTGTAAAGATTATTTTGGCTATTAAACAAGCTTATCTGCTTTAAACAGCTATTATACTTCAAAAAAATTAATCCTCCGAATCGGAGGATTAATTTTTTGTTGTATTTTAAAGTAAATCTGCAATATCAAGAATAAGTCTTTCGGTTTTTTCCCAACCGAGGCAGGAGTCGGTAATGGACTTACCGTAAACACATTCCCCTATTTTCTGCGCACCGTCTTCAATATAGCTTTCAATCATAAAGCCTTTGACGAGCTTTTTAATATCGGCATCATGGCGGCAGCTGTGAAGTACTTCTTTTGTAATACGAACCTGTTCAAGATATTTTTTGCCCGAATTTGCATGGTTGGTATCAACTATTACTCCAGGATTTGCAAGACCGCTTGATGCATAGGTTTCGGCAAGGTGTACCAAATCCTCATAGTGATAATTCGGCAGGGATTGACCGTGCTTATTGACATAGCCGCGGAGAATTGCGTGAGCCAGAGGATTGCCTTGCGAATGAACCTCCCAGCCGCGGTACAAAAATGTATGCTTATGCTGCGCGGCAGTAATCGAATTCATCATAACAGAAATATCACCGCTTGTGGGGTTCTTCATACCCACGGGAATATCCAGACCGCTTGAAACAAGTCTGTGCTGCTGGTTTTCAACAGAGCGTGCACCAATTGCAACATAGGCAAGAATATCATTAAGATATCTGTAGTTTTCGGGATAGAGCATTTCATCCGCACAGGAGAAGCCCGTTTCACGCAAAGCACGCATATGAAGCTGACGGATTGCAACAATGCCCTTATACATATCGGGCTTTTCATTGGGGTCAGGCTGATGCAGCATACCCTTATAGCCATCGCCCGTTGTGCGGGGCTTGTTGGTATAAATACGCGGAATAATAAAAATTTTATCCTCTACCTTTTCCTGAACCTTACGCAAACGCGAAATATAATCAATAACGCTGTCTTCATTATCTGCCGAACACGGACCGATAACAAGAACCAGCTTATCGCTTTTACCGGTAAAAATATCGCTTATTTCCTCTGCCCTTTTCTGAACAATTACACCAAGCTCGGGTACAAGCGGATACTGTTCCTTAACTTCCATAGGAATTGGAAGCTTGCGTTCGAAAACCATATTCATTTTATAATGCACTTCTTTTCAAAATAGATTTTATATTTCGGTATTTTAGCGCATTAAACCGCAAAAGTCAATAGCTTTAATACAAAATAGGATAATCAAATTTAAAATTTATTTTTCTGATATATGTACATCTCGGAGCATCGAAAAAGCTTTCATTTGCCGTTGCATGGTATATCATAAAAACATCGCCGTTTTCACGGTATAAAAAGCTGCAATGACCTGTATGGTAAATACTTTTGTTTACCTGCTTTTTGTAAACACTTACCGGACTTTTATACCAATCACTTTTATTCATAACATCATCGCCGCAAAGAGTGAGCATACCAAGGCAGTATTCACCTGAGCTGTAGCCGCTTGCGGAATAGAACAGATAAATGTTATCGCCCCTGTATAGCACTGCCGGACCTTCATTTACCCACCAGCCATGCTTTTCCCACTTATACTGCGGACGGGAAAGCATAACTGTTTTTGAATCAGCCTTTAAGGTATAGGGATTCTCCATTTCGGTTATAAACAAGCCCTGGTGTGCAACATTTATATATGCCGAACACACATAATACAGATTGCCGTCTTTTTGAAGATATGTACCGTCAATATTATTCAGTCCGTCGGGTGCAAGCATGCCCTTATACTCGTATTCGCCGAAAATATCTTCTGTTTTGCTTTCAAGCACAAAGCCGTAGCGGTAATAATCCGTATGTCCGTCATATTCTTTAGCTTCGGGCATTTTTCCGCGGGGAACAGAATTTTCATCATAAAGTGCGCAGGCAACAATATACCACCGCTCACCGATTTTATGAATTTCGGGCGCCCATATATCGCGAATTATGCCGTTACTGCCTTCAGTATAAACCGTTTTTTCTTCAATCTGTTCAATTTTATCAAAGGCGGTTATTTTACGCAGAATTATACTTCCGCCGGTTGTAAAGGTATAGTATGTATTTCCGCCGTCTTCAACTATGAAAGGGTCGCCGCCGTTTACGCCGTCAACAGGCTTATCGTACTCACCGACAGAAGAATCGAACTGACTTACAAACTGAAGCAGGAATGCAAAAATCATTGCGGAAACTCTGTAAAAGAGGGTCACTTTGTTTCACCTTCACTTATAATTCTATTCAGCAATTCAGGATTTCTTGTTGTGATATTATCAGGCGCAAAATAAAGGATTTTGTGCATATCCTTTTCATTGCTTACAGTCCAAATCGAAACAAGCAAGCCGTTGGCATGAAAATAATCTACAAGCTCTTTAGATGCATTATCCTTGTTAATATTTATTCCTACAGCATTGTTTGATTTAACAAGCTCAACAAGGGATTGCAGGTATTCCTCTGTGTGTTTGTTTTCACTTTTAATATCGGTGTTAAGAAAATATTTAACCTGCGGTGACTTTGATTTAACATCCTGCACGAAATCAACAACTACACCTGTGTAGAATATACGGTCAAGTATACCGTACTTTTCTGCAAGCGGCGCAACTTTTTCAAGCGCATCACAGACTTTTATATCAACATTTACTGTTAAGCTTTCGTATTCGCTTACTTTTTTAAAAGCTTCATCAAGTGTAACTTCACCGCCTCGGGGCTTATCATGGGAAAGCACAGGATTACCGTCGGCTGTAAAATACAAATCAAATTCAACCGTATCAGCGCCGAATTCAACACCCTTTTCAATTGCTTCAAGTGAGTTTTCCTTTGTATCCATACACCCTGTATGCGCGGTTACGGTAAAACCGTCGGGCAGCATAAGAGGCTGACTTTTATAAAATTCCGTCTTGTTATTTTTAATCACACCAAACACTCCCAAAAACAAAATCGCCGCAACTGCTGCAACTGAAAACAGAACAACAGCAAACTTAACTTTTAATTTCATAATACTTCACACTCCGTCAGCTTTCCTGATATTTTTCAGCCTGAAGTTTAAACATATAAGCATATTTTCCGTTTTTAGCCATAAGCTCTTCATGGCTGCCGCTTTCAACTATTTCGCCGTTTTCGAGCATATAAATAACATCTGCCATAACGGTAGTTGAAAGCCTGTGCGAAATGAAAATAACCGTTTTATCCTTTGCAGCCCTTGACATAGCTTCGTTCAAAGAATATTCGGAAACAGGGTCAAGATTTGCACTCGGTTCATCAAGCACCGCAAACGGACAATCTTTGTAGAAAGCACGTGCAACGGCAACCTTCTGCGCTTCGCCGCCCGAAAGTGACAATCCGCTTTCATCAAACTCACGCAAAAGCA
The DNA here is from genome assembly GCA_017416765.1 of Clostridia bacterium. GTDB lineage: Bacteria > Bacillota > Clostridia > Oscillospirales > Acutalibacteraceae > UBA8612. The sequence continues at coordinate 14,690 of JAFQBE010000042.1, read as the reverse complement.
CGGTATCTGCACCGTCGGGCAGGGCTTTATTGAAGCTGCTTTCATTCAGCGCCTGCATTACCTTTTCTTTATCGGGATTTTCCTGCATGGCAACATTTTCCGCAAGCGTTGCACCGAACAGCGAAAAATCCTGAAAAACGGCGGCATAGTTTTCGTGGTAGGATTTTATTTTCCATTCCCTGATATCCGTACCGCCTACGGTAATTTTACCGTCTGTTACATCATAAAGGCGAAGTAAAAGATTTGTCAGGGTTGTTTTACCTGTGCCGTTGTATCCGACAAGAGCAATTTTTTGATAGGGCTTTATTTCAAGATTGATATTTTTTAGGGTTGGTTCTGAGTTGCCCGGATATGTAAAGCTGACATTTTCAAGCTTTATTGTTTCGGGATTATCGAGTTTTTTCTCTATCGTACCGTCTTTGATTTTTTCCTTGGCTTTCATAAATTTTTTGAACTTTTCAACATAAAGACCGTTTTCACGGAATGTTACCGCAAACCAGGTTGTCAACGCAAAGGTGCTGGCACTTACCACGCTGACACCGTTGAAGGTTGCCGCAAAATCGCCCATTGAAACTTCCTTTGTAACAATAGCTTTATAGCCCATATAAAGCGTCACGCCAAGGCTTATAAGCAGGGTCATCGGCAGGCTCTCCTGGAAAAAATACAGCACCCACTGCTTGCGGAGAAACGGGGCGATAGTTTTAAGGCGGTCGGCAATATTACTGTGATACCTGCGTTCAATCATTTCGCCCGCAGGGTTAAGGCGAAGCTCTTTTGCATAATCCTGCAAATAGAAAACACGGGAAAAATACAGATTCTTGCGGTCAAGCGGAGTCATAGCTTCCTTTTTTGCAACATTTACCTTTGCAATAAGTCTGCCCAGCGGTATCATCAGCGCAACACAGGCAAAAACAAACACAAAGCTCATCGGATCAATTGCAACAATAACAGCCGTAATGGAAAGAATTGATACGAGATTGCTTACTATTCGCTGGGTGGAATTTATAACGCTGTCGGTTCTGTCGCTCATGGAGTTCATGGCAAGAACAAAATCGTTATAGAATTCGGGATTGTCGTAGGATTCATAATCCATTTTAGCCGCTTTTTCGTAAATTGCCGAATACATTTTATGGTACAGCTTTTCCTTTTGCTGCGGCAGAACAATTTCGTAAAACAGCGTGTTGAGAAAATTACCGCCTACAATAAACACTATAAAAATTACAAAAGCAATGAATATGTTGCGGTAATCGCCGCCGTTTGTAACGGTATCAATAATATATTTGAGCAAAACAACGTTTGAGAGTATCCACGGGATGTTGGTCAGCACATCACATATAATATATGCCGATAGCAAAAACGGAGAATTTTTTGATATAAAGCGTATCATAAAAAGGTAATTGCGTATGCTGTGTGCATTTTCTTTATTCTGCTTTTTATTCTTCATTTACGCTGCCCTCCTCTCTGTAGCCCGATGCCTGAAGGGTAAACATTTTGCAGTATTCGCCGCCTGAATTCATAAGACTTTCGTGCGTACCCTGCTCAATAAGCTCGCCGTCGGCAAAAACAAGGATATTATCGCTGCGGGTTGCACTTGAAAGGCGGTGTGAAATATAAATAACCGTTTTGTCCTTTGTGCCTTCCATCAGGTTATCGTACATTTTTGATTCCGCAACAGGGTCAAGCGCAGACGAAGGTTCATCAAGTATAGCTACATCAAATTTTTTTGCAAACATACGGGCTATTGTAACCTTCTGGCTTTCACCGCCGGAAAGCAAAGCACCGTTATCGTCAAACTCTTTAGTAAGCAGGTTATTTATACCGTCAGGCAGAGTTTGAATTTTATCAAGCACTCCGCTTTGCTTCAATGCTTTTTCAGCCCGTGGCAGGTTATTTTCATCGGTTTCTTCAATAAGAACATTTTCGGCAACGGTCATTGCAAAAATACGGTAATCCTGAAAAACGCTTGCAAATTTTTCGCGGTATTTTAGTAAATCGTATTCCCTTATGTTTACACCGTTATAAAGTATTTCGCCCTCATTCACATCGTAAAGGCGCATCATCAGCTTTGAAAGTGTGGTTTTACCGGCGCCGTTATGGCCGACAACAGCTATACTTTCTCCCTTGTTGATTTTGAAGGAAATATTCTTTAAGGTGTAATCTTTCTTTTCGCCGTAGCGGAATGAAACATTTCTGAATTCAAGGCTTTCAAATTCACCCGGTTTTTTGTCACCGCCGACAACTTTAGGTTCATATGCCAAAAACTCACGCAGATTCTGCACCCAAAGGCAGTTTTTCTGCTGCATAGTAAAGTAATAAGCAAGCTGATTGAGCTTATTACGGCAGTTTGTTATCGCTGAAATAAGCACGGAAAAATCCGCAATTGCAAGGTTTTCAAGCACAAGCAAACGGTAGCAGCCGTATCCGAAGCCGCCTGCTACGGGAATAACCTCGCCGAAGAAGTCGGAAAGTGCTTCGTACACAGCAACACGCATACCGTACTTTTTTATCAGCTTTATGTTTGTTTCAATCGCCTGAGTAAAACGACACTTTACAACAGCAAAAATATTGGTTGTTTTTATTTCCTTTGCAAAATCTTTGAGCAGAACGGTTCTTCTTGTGTAATCCTTCTGACGCTCATAGGGTGTCATGGCTTTTTCTTTTTCAAATTCAACCTCGTTTCGCTTGATTCGCAAAAACATTACAACAAGCGGACAAAGAACAAACACGAGTAAAAACGGGTCAAGATTATACAGATAAACTGCAAGAATAACTATGCTGAACACCGAGCCCACAGTCCAGCCTGTACCTTCAATTACACGCTTGTATGCGCCCTTTTCAACAATCCAGGTAGCGCGGTTATAATTATCAAAAAAGTCAGGGTCTTCATAGCAGCCGAGTTCAACCTGCTGAGCCTTTTTGAAAATCAGGTTATTGAGATAACCTTCAAACTTTATTTCAAACCTTTCCCTTACCGGATGAAAGACAACATAGCCGTACAAATCAACAGCAATTTTACCTAAAATAATCAGACATATTTTTATTGCAAATTCGCGGAAAGAACCGTTACCTTCTATAATGGAAAGTGCGGTCTGCAAAAACATTACGTTGAACACAACGGCATAATAAACATTTTCCGCAATATAGGCAGAAAAAATAAGCAGCACCGATATGGGTGCACATTTCATTGCCCCCTTAAACATAAAAGCAGTATTGCGGAAAATATGTGCTTTTGCCTTAAAATCAACAGCGGCACGCATAGATAATACCTCACAGTAAATTCAATAACAGAATTAAGAATAACATTTTTGACTTGTAATTTCAATAAAATATTAAAATTTATTATTCTTGCTTTTTTATTGACGATTAAAATAGATGTGCTATAATTAAATCAATTTTTAAAAGAAGGAGCGTAAGCGCTATATGGATAAATATGCAAGATTTCGCTTTCAGCCCTGCCTTCCCCTTGGTGAAGACGGACGCTGTGTTACAGCTTCACAAAAGCATATCATGCTTTCACGCAAGGCTGCAACTGAAGGCATGGTACTGCTCAAGAACGAAAACAAAGCCCTACCGTTAAAGAAAGGTGAAACGGTTGCACTTTTCGGCAAGGCAACCATTGAATACATAAAGGGCGGCGGCGGAAGCGGCGATGTACATTGCCCTTACATCGGAAATATTGCTGATGGATTCAAAGAAAAAGAAAAGCAGGGCAAGGTTAGGATTTACAAGCCCCTTGTTGAATTCTATAAGGATTATGTTGAAAAGGAAAGTGTCAACGTACTCACGCAGGAGCAGATTAATGCACGCTGGGATATAGTCAACAACATGGAATTCTGCACAGAACGCGACGATATGACATATGACACATTTGCGGCTATGCATGTTACGGAAGCAGAGGTTTCCGACGAGCTGATACAGGCAGCAGCAGAAAGCGCAGACACCGCAGTTATTACCATAAGCCGCTTTTCCGCAGAGGGTGTTGACCGCAGACCGCAGGGCGGCGACTACTATTTATCTGACCTTGAAAAGCACCTTATTGACAGAGCAGGCAAGCTTTTCAAAAAGGTTATTATAGTAATCAATTCAGGCGCTGTAATTGACTGCGAATATTTTGCCGAAAACGGTGATGTTGATGCTGTGCTTTTCGCATGGCAGGGCGGCATTGAAGGCGGAAGTGCCATTGCCGATGTACTTTGCGGCGATGTAAACCCTTCAGGTAAGCTTGTTGACACAATTGCAAAATCCTACGATTATTTCCCCTGTAAGGACGATTTTTGGGAATGCTTCGACCATGTGGATTATTCTGACGATATTTATGTGGGCTACCGCTATTTTGAAACAATACCCGGTGCAAAGGATTATGTGCGCTATCCATTCGGCTACGGTCTTTCATACACAACATTTGAATTGACCGGCAAAATTTGCTGCGAAAGCGACGGCAAAATAGTAGCCGCCGCCACAGTTACAAATACAGGCTCCGTACCCGGCAGAGAGGTTGTTCAGCTTTACTATGGCGCACCGCAGGGTAAACTCGGCAAGCCTGCACGCGAATTGGCAGCATATAAGAAAACAAAGCTGCTCAACCCCGGCGAAAGCGAAACCGTTGCACTCAGCTTCAATGTTAACGATATGGCAAGCTTTGACGACCTTGGCAAGGTACAAAAATCTGCCTATGTGCTTGAAAAGGGCAGCTACTGCTTCTACCTCGGCACATCGGTAAGAAATGCCGAAAAGCTCGCGTTTGAATACGAAGTTAAGGAAGACACCGTCACACAGCAGCTCAACGCATGGTGCAGACCTTTCAAGCTTGAAAAGCGTATGCTTGCAGATGGCAGCTATGAAGCCCTGCCCACAGGTGAACCCGAATATTATTATGCACCCGTTGAAGAAGTAAAAGCTGAAGCACCCGAGAATACGGTTTACTTTGATGCAGTCGGTACAGATATAACAATTGATGAATTCATAAAGCAGTTTACGCTTGACGAGCTTATGGACTTTGTCGGCGGTCAGCCGCCAACGGGTGTTGCAAACACAGGCTGCTTCGGCGGACTGAAAAGGCTCAATGTTCCGCCCGTACCCACAGCTGACGGACCTGCAGGTTTAAGACTTGAACCTTCTACAGGTATACCCACAACGGCATGGCCGTGCGCAACACTGCTTGCCTGCACATGGGATACAGAGCTTATTTATGAAGTAGGCAAAGGCGGCGGTGCAGAGCTCAGAGAAAACAATATCGGTATCTGGCTTGCTCCCGCGCTCAACATTCACCGCGACCCGATGTGCGGCAGAAACTTTGAATACTATTCAGAAGATCCGCTTGTATCCGGCAAAAGTGCCGCAGCAGCAACAAGAGGTATACAGTCACAGTATGCCGCGGTATCAATAAAGCATTTCGCCTGTAACAACAAGGAAGCTAACCGCTTTGCAAGCGATTCGAGATTATCCGAAAGAGCTTTGCGTGAAATTTATCTCAAGGGCTTTGAAATTGTTGTAAAGGAAGCTGATCCGTGGACCTTCATGTCCTCCTATAACCTTATCAACGGTATACACACTTCTGAAAGCTGGGAGCTGCTCACAGGAATTCTCCGCAATGAATGGGGCTTCAACGGCATGGTTACAACCGACTGGGGTGTTAAAAACAACCCCGTTAAGGAAGTTCAGGCAGGCAACGATATGAAAATGCATTGCGGCTACCCTGCTGACCTTAAAGCAGCTTATGACAAGGGTGAGCTTACCAAAGCCGAGCTTGAGCTTTGCGTAAAGCGCATACTTGAAATGACACAGCGATTTGCTGATGCAAGATAGATAAAAGAGAGGTTTAAATAATGGCACAGCTTAAAATGTACTGGATTAAGGGTACACCCATAAAGGAAATGACACTGCCGGAAGGTTATTCTTTTTCGCTTAACAAAGGCGATGAAGCAGATATGCTTGCATGGATTGAATGCTGTAAAAACGGACTTGTTGGTGATGATGCAACCTTTGAAAACTATGAAAACTCAATCAAAAACCGTACCAACTGCAAGCACACAGAAGATGTCTTCTTCCTTGATTACGAAGGCAAGCATATTGCAACAATCACTGCAATTTATCACCCTGAAAAGAACTGCGGCGAGGTACACATGGTTGGTATGATTCCCGAATTCCGCGGTAAGGGTCTGGGTAAATACCTCAACAACAAAGCAATTGAAAAGCTAAATGCGCAGGGCGTAAAATATATATTCCTTACAACCGATGAATGGCGCAAGGGCGCAGTAAAAAGCTACCTTTCCGCCGACTTTAAGCCTGTTGAATATGACGAAGGCATGACTGAGCGCTGGCAGGCTGTAATAACAGAATACGGTATTGACAGCGTTGATATGGTAAACGAAGATGCACTTTATGTTAAAAGCATTTACCGTGAAGGTGTTAATCCCCCCGCAAAAATCAAAATCGGTGTTCTCGGTGCAGGCAGAGGCAAAACAATGATGGATTACTGCGTTGCGCAGGATAATGCGGAGCTTGTTGCAATCTGCGACAGCTTTGAGCCTTCACTTGAATATGCCAAGAAAAACTACGGTACAGAGTCCATCACCTTCTACAGCGATTTCGATGAATTCTTGAAGCATGATATGGACGCTGTTGTGCTTGCAAACTACGCAAACGAGCATGCTCCCTTTGCCATACGCTGTATGGAAGCAGGTCTTCATGTAATAAGCGAGGTTCTGCCCGTACAGACAATGAAGCAGGCTGTTGAGCTTATTGAATGTGTTGAAAGAACAGGCAAGGTTTACGCTTACGCAGAAAACTACTGCTATATGGCTGCTCCCAGAAAAATGCGCCAGCTGTACAAAGAAGGTGTACTCGGCGAATTCGAATACGGCGAAGGCGAATATATGCACAACTGTGAGCCAGGCTGGCATGTTTATTCCCGTGCAAACCCTGAGCATTGGCGCAACACCATGCACGCCTGCTACTATTGCACACACTCAATCGGTCCGCTGATTCACATTGCAGGCATGCGTCCCGTTAAGGTAACAGGCTTTGAAGGTCCGTTCAATGCCCGAATGAACCGTATGGGCGCAAAGGCAGGCAACATGGGTATGGAGGTTATTACCCTTGAAAACGGCGCAATACTCAAGAGCATTCACGGCGTAGGTCCTTCAAAGAATTCAATCTGGTATTCCGTTTACGGTTCAAAAGGCAGAATGGAAAGCGCAAGAGAAGATGACTTTGAAAAAGAGCATGTACATACCCTCTATATAAACTGCGATAAGAATGAGGGCGATAACGATTCTAAGAGCGAGCTTGCTTCAACTGCAGACGGGCTGTTCTACAAATCCGAAGCCTACGGTCATGGTGGCTCAGACTTCTATACAATGTACAACTTCATTGAATACATCAAGGGCGACAAGAATGCCGATATAATTGATGTTTACGAAGCTATGGATATGTTCCTGCCCGGTATGTTTGCTTACCGTTCGGTACTTGCAGGCGGTATTCCCATGGATATTCCGAACCTTCGCGACAAGGCTGAACGCGAAAAGTGGCGCAACGATACAGAATGTACTGACCCCGCAGTAGCCGGCGATATGCTTATCCCCAGCTATTCAAAGGGTAATCCTGAAATACCGCAGGAAAACTACGATAAGCTTGCAAAGAAGCTCGCCGAAGAAGAAGCCAAAAACAAAGAATAATAAACTTAACGGAGCTGTTCGCGTTAACAGCTCCGTTTTTTATAGACAAATTTATTTTTTATGTTAGAATTATTTTAACCTGAATTGCACAATACTGTTTACACCTTCCTTGGCAGATAAATTTATTTTGTACTCATAAAATCAAGATATTGCTGTTTTATTTCGCGTATATTTTTCTGGCGGATAAGTACGGTTTCACCGTTAGCCATATTGAAATTTTTATCCGCGTGTACAATATGGTTCATATTCACAAGATAACTTTGGTGACAGCGCAAAAATCTGCTGTCATTGAGTTCTTGTTCAATATCACTAAGGTGCTTATATATTCCTATTACTTCGCCTGCTTCATTATGGAGCAGGCATTTTGAATTACAGCTTTCAATAAAAAGGATTTCATTGTAATGAATACTTATTATTTCACCGCGCCTTTTAACGCGGTAAACCTCATTACTTAACCTGGAAAGAATTCCGTTCATAAAAGCGGAAAGCTTTTCATATGTAACAGGCTTGAGCAGATACCCTGACGCCTGAACTTCGTAGCTTTCTACAGCAAAGGCAGCTGTTCCCGTAAGGAACACAATTTTACCGTGATAGCCTATAGCTCTGAGCTGACGCGCCGCATCAATACCGAGAAGCTTATCCATATAAATATCCATAAAAATCAGGTCAAATACTTTTCCGTCCTGAATTTCATAAATAAGCTCAACCGCGTTATTAAAACAGGTTATTCCTCCACCGGTTGATTTTTCATATAAACAGCGTCTTAACTGCTGAGCAGTAAGATTTCTGTCCAAACTGTCATCATCACATACTGCAATTTCCATTTGATTTCCCCATTTCAAAAGTCAAGCAAAATATTAGCACTTTTGTGAATAAATTTCAAGTGTATGTGCGAAATTTTCACAAAACTTTATACAATTCATTATTATTTACTTATGTTTGACAATAAAATTACTTGAATTCAGTATTATACTTTGGTATATTAGAATTAAATTTATTATATTTGATAAAAATTTACACAAACGGGATATACTCAATAACTATGAAAAGCTTTCCGACTAAAGTAGACATAAACACAAAAGAACTGATTCAGCATTTCAAAGCCTGCGCAACAGCCTTTTTCAAATGGACTGTTTTCGGAATAATAATCGGCTTAATCTGCGGTACTGTCGGCGCAGGATTTGCAAAATCTATAGAAGCCGTTACCGCACTTCGCACAGCACAGCCGTGGCTGATATATCTGCTGCCCGTAGGCGGTATTGCAACCGTTATACTGTATCGCCTTTGCAGGGTGTCGGGTGTCGGAATAACCGATGTTTTTGAAAGCGTAAGAACATCAAAGTCAGTACACGTTACACTTGCACCCGCAGTATTTTTAAGTGCGGTTATCACCCACCTGCTCGGCGGTTCGGCAGGCAAAGAAGGTGCAGCACTTCAGCTTGGCAGCAGTATTGCATCGCTGATGGGTAAAATTTTTAAACTCGGCGAAAAAACAAGGCACATACTTACAATGGCAGGCATGGGTGCATTGTTTTCAGCTGTTTTCGGCACTCCGCTGGGTGCGGCAATATTTGCACTTGAAGTTATAAGCGTTGGTCACATATGCTCTGCGGCAATATTCCCCTGCCTTGTATCAAGTATTACATCATACTGTGTCAGTTCTTTTTTTGGAGTGCATGCCGAAAGGTTTAATATATCGGCAATACCCGAAATGAATTTTGGCACCGTGTGGAAAGTGGCTGTAATAGCTATATGCAGCGCTTTTGTCGCCAGAGCTTTTTGTTCAGCGCTGCACCACACGGAAGAAATATTCGCAAAGCTTTTTAAAAATGAATTTTTGCGCATTACAATTGGCGGTGTAATAATAATTCTGCTTACTCTGCTGGTGAATACAAGAGATTACAATGGCGGCGGAATTGAAATCATCAACCGTATTTTTGAAACGGGCGAAGTCAGATACGAAGCGTTTTTGCTTAAAATAATTTTCACGGCAATTACGGTAGGCGCTGGTTTCAAGGGTGGCGAAATTGTGCCGACACTTTTCATAGGAGCAACCTTCGGTGCTGCGGCAGCAACAATTATCGGACTCAATCCTGCACTCGGTGCAGCTATAGGAATGTCCGCGCTTTTCTGTTCAGTCACCAACTGCCCTATAACAAGCATAGTTTTATCAATAGAGCTTTTCGGTACCGGTTCAATGGTTTTCTGCGCACTTGCGGCAGCGACAAGCTTCCTGCTTTCGGGCAGTACGGGACTTTACGCCGCACAAAGAAGAGTTTTTTCAAAATACACAGAAGAAAGAATCAGACAAAAATAAATAGGGGTGAGTACAATTTTAAAGGTAATGTCGCTTATTCTTGCAATAATTCAGTTTTGTTTTTTACCGTTAAACGAAGCACTTGGGAGGCACGAAATTTTGATTGACAGAGCTACCACTTACCAGACCTTTGAAGAATTCGGCACAAGCTCGTGCTGGTGGGCACAGACTATAGACAGCGAAGAAATGGCAGACGAAATTGCCAGAAAGCTGTATAGTGAAGAAGAGGGCTTGGGGCTTAAAATATTCCGCTACAATATCGGCGGCGGCGAAGCTGACAACCCCGAATGCAGAATATGGGATACAAGCCGCAGAACCGAAAGCTTCTATGTTTTCAACCAGGAAACAGGCAAATACGAATACGATTTTACACGCGATGCAAATGCAAGGCGTGTGATGGATAAAGCGATTGAATACGGTGCAGAAAAAATTATTCTTTTCTGCAACAGTCCGCATTTTTCAATGACAAAAAGCGGTCACGCATCGGGCGGGCTTGAAGAATACTCATCAAACTTACCCAAAGAAAACTATCAGGCTTTTGTAGACTATGTGCTGACAATTGCCGACTGGTTTGTGGCACAGGGTTATCCGATTTATGCTATATCCCCTATCAACGAGCCGATGTGGAAATGGGGCGGCGATTGGGTCGGTCAGGAAGGCTGCCACTACACCGCTGACGAAACAGTTGAAGTGCTTGAGCTTTTTGCAACCGAAATGCAAAAGCGCAACAGCCCCTACCGACTTAACGGACCTGAAAACGGCGAAATGAGCTGGGCATATTACGAATATGTTGAAAAGTTTTTCGCAAGTGAAATTCTTAATAATTTCTGCGAATATTACAGCGGACATTCATACTGGATGGACACAAAAAGTGAAGAAAAAAAGCAGGTCGGCGATACCTTTAAAGAAAAATATCCCGACAAAAAGTATGAAATGAGCGAATGGTGCGAATTACCGCTGACCATAGACAGCACCACCATTGACAGCGGACTATACATGGCACAGGTTATAGTTGATGACCTTACCAAAATGAACGCTGTATCGTGGCAGAGCTGGACCGCGGTAAACGGTGACGGATTGCTTGACAGAAATACTGACGGCAAGCTTATAACCTACAACCGTTATTATGCCTTCAAACACTTCACCTCTTTCATCAAGCCCGGCATGGTACGAATCAGAACCGTTGACAATTTTGAAAATTCCGCACTTAAAACAGTTGTATTCACAGACGGTAACAAATACATAACAGTTATAGTAAACCCTGCAGAAAATGCAGAAGCAATAAAATTCAGCGGTATACTCGGCAACACAACAATTCACTTAACCGACGCAACACACAACTGCGAAAAAATATATGAAGGCAAATTCAGAAGCAATATAACAATACCTGCAAAAAGCATTACCACAATATGTGTTGAGATGTAAAGTTATATCGTCTCCCTCTGACGAGGGAGCCTTAAAAAATAACAGTTTCAATAAATCAAAAAGGTAAAGTAAATATGAAAAATAGTAAGTTTTTGCTGCTTATATTTATTCTTATTGCCGTTGGAATTGTTGGCGGTTGCTGCGTTTTAAACTCCGTTTTTCCGAAAGCACAGCCGATAAGGCTGCCCAAAACCGAAGAAGTGGTTTCCGTTCAGGTTTCAGACAGCCAACAGCACTCTGTTGAACTAAAAAACGAAGAAATTGAGCTTTTGAAAAGCACATTAGCCAAGGCTGTTCCGACAAGAAAAATGAGCGTTAACGATTTTCCGGCAGTAAGACCGTATTACAAAATTGAAGCAGTATGCCTTGATATTACATATTACTACTTTGTTTATACGGAAGATAATCAGACATATATTGAAGTACCATACGAAGGTATTTACAGAGCAGATTCGCAGATTCACAGTATAATCACAAACGACTAATCAAAACGAGGCGATATATTATGAATGTAAACAAAGCTGAATCTTTTATAAAGGAAAATGCCAGACCGCTTGACCTTGCTGTTTATAAATATTTCTTCGAGAATGAATCAAATCAGGCTGTTGTTGATGAGCTTTTAAAATTTCAGAATGCTGACGGCGGCTTCGGCAACGCTATTGAACCCGATTTTTTCAATCCGAATTCAAGTCCCGTTGCAACAAATGATGCGATAATTACTCTCTGCCGTGTAAACGCACTTGATAAGAATTCGGACATTGTAAAGGGAATAGTCAAATATTTAGAATCTCACGATTCTTTTGATAAAGATAAAAAGCGTTGGTTATTTGCAATAGACAGCAACAAGGATTACCCCCATGCAGTCTGGTGGGAGAAAAAAGGCGACGGTATAAGCGGCTTTAATCCGTCGGTATCATTGGCGGCATTTTGGGTTTGCTACGGTAAATGCGCTCCTCTTTATGAAGAAATATTAAAAGAGGGATTGGAGTTTCTTAAAAATGCCGAAGAAATAAGCGGCGACGATTTAAACTGTTTTCTGTTAGCTTACGAGCTTTTCAAGACCAACGGTATAAACAATATAATTGACATGAAAGTATTCAAAAATTTATTATGTAAAGCTATTTTCAATACCATTTGTAAGGATACACGAAAATACGGTATTGAATATGTGCCGCTGCCTTCTTCTGTTTTTCCGGGAACATATACAGAATTGATTACACCCGAAATCAAACCGCTGATTGCTGCAGAAAAAGATATTTTAAGCAAGCTGCAACTGGAAGACGGTGGTTTTGATATTACCTGGAAATGGTACACTCCGTATCCTGAATTTGAACAGGCAAGGACTTGGTGGCGCCCTCGTATAACGTTAGAAAAACTGCTTTTTTATAAAAACTGTTAAACAACAAAATGCCCGACAGAGCGAATCTGCCGGGCTTTGATTTTGTATAAAGAGTTTATCTGATACCGTAGTTTTCGATGATATAGTCCATATCCTTATCGCCTCTGCCGGAGAGATTTATAAGAACTGAACCGTGTTCCATAGTTTTTGCAAGCTTCATGCCGTATGCAACTGCGTGTGAGCTTTCAATTGCAGGAATAATGCCCTCCAGACGGGAAAGCTTATAAAATGCATCAATTGTTTCTTCGTCATCAATTACATCATACTTAACTCTGCCTATATCCTGCAGGAAAGCGTGTTCGGGACCTGAGGACGGATAGTCAAGACCGCTTGCAACGGAATAAACGGGAGCAGGCTCGCCGTTTTCGTCCTTGAGCATTATACTGTTAAAGCCGTGCATAATGCCTTCCGTACCGTATTTAAGGCTTGCTGCGTGGTCGCCAAGCTTCGGACCTCTGCCGAGAGGCTCGATACCGTAAATATCAACAGGGTCATTAAGGAAACCTGCAAACAGACCTGCAGCGTTACTGCCGCCGCCGACACAGGCAACAATAGCATTGGGCAGATGACCTGTCATTTCAATAAACTGGTCGCGTGCTTCAATACCGACTACGCTCTGGAAATCGCGCACCATCATCGGGAACGGGTGCGGACCTAAAACTGAACCGATGCAGTAAATAGCATCCTCATATTCCTTACTGTAAGCATCAAAAGCTGCGTCAACAGCCTCTTTAAGAGTCTGCAGACCGTGAGTAACCTCAACAACATTTGCACCGAGAATTTTCATACGGGCAACATTGGGAGCCTGTTTTTTGATATCAACAGAACCCATGTAAATATCGCATTCCAGTCCGAAATATGCTGCAGCTGTTGCAAGGGCAACACCGTGCTGACCTGCGCCCGTTTCAGCGATAACCTTTTTCTTGCCCATATATTTTGCAAGAAGTGCCTCACCCATGCAGTGGTTGAGCTTGTGTGCGCCTGAATGGTTAAGGTCTTCACGCTTTGCATAAAGCTGAACCTTGCCGCCGAGTGCATCGGAAAGACGCTCAAGGTGAGTTACAGGTGTGGGTCTGCCCTGGAATTCCTTGCGGATTCGGCGAAGCTCAGCAATAAACTTGCGTGACTGGCAGATTGAATAATAAGCCTCTGTAATTTCAGCCATGGCTGCTTTGAGCTTATCGTCTACAAAAACTCCGCCGTATTTGCCGAAATAGCCGTTTTCATCAGGGTAATTATTAAAATAGGTATCAAAATCAACATTATTAATTTTCATTTCTGTTTCCTCCAAATATTAAAAAGTAAAGATAAAAATATCAGGCTGCAAAAATTAATACTGAAATCGCCATCGTTTAGTGAACAGCTTCATAACATACATCTCCGAAAAATAAAAATCCTTGACAGAAACAAAAATGCTTCTGTCAAGGACGAATAAACATTATCCGCGGTGCCACCTTGATTCACAGCCAAAGCCGTGCGCCTTTGCAGGGTACAAGCATACCCCCGGCAACTTACGCATGCCGACGCGTTGCAGAATACTCTGTGCAAAAAAGCACATTTGACTGCACCCTCCGCGGTCCATTTGACGAACTGTTTCTTACCCGAATTTCAGCTTACACGGGCTCTCTGTGAAGGCATTTTTCGCCGTTACTTCCGCATCAACGGTTTAAAAAGTTCAAATTACTGACATTATATGTCTTTTTTTTTCAATTGTCAATAGGAAATTTTGGTTCTCCCTTTTACCTTTTGGACTGATTTAGGCAATAAACAACCTTCCTTCGTCAAAATGACGGAGGAAGGTATGCTTACGGTCCACATCTGCTCGATAAATTGGAAGTTGCTTATTTCATTCTGTTAATCTCATTTTGCAGAT
>JAFQBE010000007.1 GCA_017416765.1 Clostridia bacterium | reverse complement strand
TGCGAAGCAAAAGACGGAGGATTGCAGGATTTTATGTTGATTAAAATTTTACTAGCAACCCTCAGTCACTTCGTGACAGCTCCCTTGAAAGGGAGCTTAAGCCTTACTTTCACATTGATAAAGAACTCAACAAACTGTAATATGTCTGTTTTAAACTTAAAAAGTCATCCTGAACTTGTGTTCGGGATGACATATATAATTTATTTAGTTAACTGGTTTCTGAATTTAATCAGCTCTTTTAAGAACAGGTCATCAAGTGCGCTGAATTTATAATCCTTTTTGTAAATGAGTATATCTTTATATGTTTTTGTGTTTTCCTTGCAGGTTCGTGTAATCAGCCCGTGTCTGTCGAGCAGCTGCTGCGGTACGGGGGAAACCCACATAAACGATGTTGTCATTTCGGAAAGTATATCCATCTGGCTTGCGCGCTCAAAAACAAAAATGTGTTTATCTACCTTGTCGGAAATTTCGTTCTTTTTTACCGTGCTGTGCGGCATTGAAGGAACAAACGGGTCAGCGTGGGCAATTTCCGTGTATTGGTTTAAATCGTCAAGCAGAATTTCTTCCTTGTTTGCAAGCGGATGTTCGGGACTCATCATAAGAACATAGCTGAATTCGCATATGGTTTCAAAGCTTAATCCCTTTTCTTCAAGCATGTTTTTGAAATTCATTTCATACTGTGCCTGGTAGCGCAGTATGCCGAGCTTGTAATCGTTGTTGAGTATGTTGGTTATGGCTCGCATGGAATTAGTTTCTTTATAAAAAATTTCAGCGGGCATCTGTGTATTGAGCTGCTTTGAAAACTCTGTAAATGCGCAGGATATGTAGCTCGCTCTCGGTACGGAAATGGAAAATTTCTGTACCTTTTTCTTTTCTCCGCGGTACATTTCTTCAACGGCATCAACCTGTGAAAGAATCTTACGGGCGTAGCCTAAAAATTCGTCACCTTCAGGGGTGGGGAATATGCCCTTCGATGTACGGTTGAATATTGTTATTCCAAGCGTGCTTTCAAGTTCGCGCATGGCTCGGCTTAAATTCGGCTGTGAAGTGTAAAGGTTTTCGGCTGCTTTGGTCATGGAGGCTGTTTCGGCTATTTCAACAGCGTATTTTAAATGCAGTAAATTCATGTCTGTTGCCTCCGTGAAAAATTAATTTATAAGATGATAACACAAAGCAATTAATAAATCAAGTTTTAGGTGAAAAATCGTAATTTTGATGTTGATTAATTTACGGTTTTATAGTAAAATAATGCTGTTATTTTTTTATAAGGAGAAAAGAACAATGGATAAAAAATTAATTGTGGGCAATATCGGTATGATGTTTGGCATGGCACACGTTGAAGGTGCTCTTGCTTGCGAGGATGCGGAAATTGCCCTTATCTGCGACTGTAATGAAGAAACACTTCGTAAAGCAGGCGAAAAATATAATATTCCTGTTGAAAAGCAGTGTACTGATTATCACGATATTATCAATAATCCTGATATCAATGTTGTTTCTGTTGCTATTCCCGACCAGCAGCACAGGCAGGTTGTTTGCGAGCTTTTGGCTGCAGGCAAGCATGTCCTTTGCGAAAAGCCGCTTGCACTTACACGCGAAGATATTGCAGCAATCTGTAAAGCTGCCGATGAATCCGGCTGCAAGTTCATGGTTGGTCAGATTTGCCGCTTTACCCCTGCTTTTGTTAAGGCAAAACAGATTATTGAGGCAGGCACAATAGGCGAAGTTTATTTCGTTGAAAGCGAATATGCTCACGACTATATGAAGATAGTTGAAAATAAGGACGGCTCTGCTCATTGGCGCGCTGACCCCAAGCGTCACGGCGTTGTCGGCGGCGGCTGCCATGCCGTTGACCTTATCCGCTGGCTTGTAGGCGACCCGATTGAGGTTTTTGCATACGGTACACACAAAATGCTTCCCAAGGTTGATTATGATGATGCTACAATTGCTATCATGAAATTCTCCGAGGACTGCATGGGTAAGGTTTTTGTTTCAACAGGCTGCAAGCGCGACTACACAATGCGTACCGTTATTTACGGCACAAAGGGTACAATTATCTGCGATAATACTTCACCCACAATGCAGCTGTTTGTCGCCGATGAAGAGGGTGTAGCACCCGAAAAGCCCGAAATTATTGATATTGAGCTTAACAACCACAACGCAATTGCTGAATTTGCTGTATTTGCAGACGAAATCCTTAACAATAAGCCTGTTTCAACAAGCGCAATTGAAGGCGCAAAAACCGTTGAGGTCTGCCTTGCAATTGTTGAAGCGGCTGAAACCGGTAAGATTGTTAAACCTAACTATAATTTCTGATTTTACATAAAATGTAATAAAACAAGCCTGAAAGTTCATTTGAGCTTTCAGGCTTTTATAATTATTTATTCAAATCATGTTCTTTTATAAATGCTACTACTTCATCAACTGTTGTGAATGCAAGGGCAACGCTTGTATCAGCCGCACCGTAGTATATTGCTATTTTGCCGCTGTCGCTGTCGGCAAGTGCGGCACAGGGGAATACAACATTCGGTACATCGCCGACACATTCATAAAGTTCATGCGGTGCAAGCAGGAAGCAGTCGGCTCTGTGCAGTACCTTCCACGGTTCATCTTTATCAAGTATTGCCGCACCCATAGCGTAGGTAAAGCCGTTGCAGCTTGTCAGTACACCGTGGTAGAACATCAGCCAGCCTTCGTCTGTTTCAATCGGTGTGGGTCCTGCACCAACCTTTGTCATCTCCCAGTTTTTAACGGGCTTCATTACAAAGCGGTGTTTGCCCCAATATGTAAGGTCCTTGCTGTGGCTTAAAAAAATATCACCGTAGGGTGTATGACCTCTGTCACACGGACGGATAAAGAGCATATATTCGCCGTTTACTTTTCTGGGGAAAAGTACGCCGTTACGCGCAACAGGGTAGCAGACATCTTCAAGCTGTACCCACTCTTTAAAATCTGTTGTGTAGGCTATGCCTATTGTTGTGCCGTAAGGTGTAAGGTTAACCCATGAAAGGTAGTATTTGCCTTCAATTTCGCAAAGTCTGGGGTCATAGCCGCGGAAAATGACCTTTTCTTCAAGCTCCCAGTTTATGGCGTCTTTACTGTAGCCTACAACCAGTGTGTGGTCGCGGCTGATATCGTCAACTCTGAATACTCCTGCAAAGCCGTCACCGTAGGGGACAACAGCGGAATTGAAAATACTGTTTGCGCCATAAAGGTTATCTCTTGTTATTACAGGGTTGCCGTCATAACGCCACACGGGGTATTTATAGCCTTCGGGTTTATCCTGCCACGGAATGTTGGGGATTGCCGTACCGATTATTTTTGCCATATTCTGTACCTCTTATTTGTTTATAAATTCAATGATTTTCTGTGCTGTAATTTTTATTTGTTCTTCGTTTGTTACGGTAGCCTTGCCGTCACCCCTTTGTGTGCCGTAAACACCGTAAAAAGCGTGGTTTCCACCCTCAATTACATATTCGCTGTAATTTTCAGGAAGGTTGGTTTTGTATTTATTGTAGTTCTTTTTGTTCATTACTCCGTCAACGCTTCCGTATATGCTGAGGGCTTCAAGCTCAGCGTCCGAAAGGTCAGCCGTTGAGTATGCTCCGAGCAGTATAATACCGTCTAAGCTGTCTGCGTTTTCTGCCGCGTAGCTTGCCGCCATTGAACCGCCGAGTGAATGACCGGCAATGTACCAGCTTTCTATTTCGGGGTATTCGTTGATTATATTTCCTGCCGCATCTTTATCAAAAACAGCTAAATAAAACGGCATTTCAGCAATTACGCAAAATATATCCTGCTGTGCACAGGCAATCATCAGCGGAATGTAAGCATCTGCTTCAACCTTACCGCCGGGATAAAAAATCAAGCCTGCCTTTGCTTCTTCAGGTGCTAAAACAATCTGATTTTCAAGCCTGTGCGGTCTGATATAGTTCTCTCCGTAGTTTATTGCCATAAATGCGGAGGAGGTAATGTTTGCCTTGCTGTAGCTTGTCAGATACGCTGTGCAGATAACAACAAGTGCCACGATAACTGCTGCAACTGAAATGAGAGTTTTTTTAGTTTTGTTCATGAGGTAAAAATCAAATCCTTATCTGTTTATTTTGTGAACAAGCTTATTACTGCGCCTATAACTGTTGTAAATAAAGCGCAGATATATTCCCATACATTATCTGCATTTGTAATGTCACAGTCAAAGCGTGTATTTACTTTTTCGTTTGATGCTGTGAATTCGAAGCAGTCCATGTTTATATCTGTATTATCGCTGTTTGCTGTAAAGCAAAAGCTTATTTTGCCGGTGTATTTAAGCTTGCTGTTTGAATAAGCGGCTGTACATTCGTTGCCGTAATAGTAAACTTGGTCAAGGTCAAGCGTTACTTTGTGCCATTGACCGTCGGCAGGTATTTCAGCGCAGATATCCTTTGTACCTATAACAGCGGGGGAATAGTATTCAAAGCCGGTTTTGCAGCTGTACATTTTAAGTCCGTCAAAGGTTACGGCTTCGCTGCCGTTGTTTTTTATATAGAAGCTCAGTGTGTTGTAATCGCTGAAATCCTTTTCAGCATCGCAGAAAATATCTGTTTTATCAATAAAAGTAACCGGATGGACAGCAAAGGCTTTTTCGTTTGTTTTTATGTTGAGTGAAGCTGTACCGCTGTAAAAATCCTTGCTTTTTTCAAGGGCTGCGTTTTCGCCTGCCCATGTGGTGTAATAAGCGCTGTTTTCATAGCTGTTGCGCCATGCTTTTTCATCGTCGCAATCCATCCATGTTGCTTCGCGCCAATACCTTGTGCTTATATCAGGATTTGTGTCAAACGGGCTTACGGGAAGGGTAATTTCGCCGTTTTCGCTTGCGTAAAGGTTTGCGCGCTCATTTGTTACACAGTAAGCATAGCTTGCCGATTTGGGTTCGGCAATATTCTCGTTATATACCCTTACGGTGTCTGCCGAAACTATTTGTGCCTTTGCGGGGATGTGTATTCCGTCATCGCCGCAAACGGTAAAGCCGCGGATTATTTCGCTGCTTGCTATAAGTCCGTCACCCGTGTTTTTAAAGGTGATGTAAATGCTACCGTCTTTTATTTCTGTTTTTTCAGGTGTTGCAACTGTATATGCAATTTTTTTGCCGTATACAAGACCCATTGCGGCGAATGCCATGCGTTGACCGACTTCGGTTTTGTGTTCGGGGTGAATAACACCTAATTCGGGCAGGTAGGTTACGGGTAAATCATAAAGCGAAGTAACCGCCATTGAATCGGGCTTGCTTTGCTGCATCTGTGTAAAAGCATAGTTTCTTTCGGGAAGAACAAATTCATTATCTGAGTAACAGTATGCTGCAAGCTGTGTCATTATAAGCGGCAGTCTTTCACCGCCATAATTGAAAAGCTCGGCATAGCTGCGCTGCATTAAATCAAGCTCACGTGCATATCTGTCTGTACTTCTGTTATACATCAGTTCGGTTTCGCCCTGATACCATATCATACCTGAAATTCTGAAATTGCGGTATGAGTATGTGCGCAGGTTATAGTTGGCACACATGGTGTTGTATATATCAATTTGGTCTTCTTTCCAATCGGATTTTTCAATATACTCATCGGCATTGACATAATATTCTTTAAGATCTTTGTCATTGTCAATGGCTTCTCTTGAAAGCCAGCTGTAAATTGTTGAACCGCCGAGTGAAGAATTTAGTATGCCTACGGGCATATCAAGCTCTTTTATCAGCTTTTCTGCAAAGTAATACGCAACGGCACTCATGCCGTAAACTTCGTTGCTTTTACCTGTAATCCAGTGTCCGCCCACAATTTCGGGCTGTGCTTCAACGGGTATTGCGTTTTCTTTTCCGTTATAGGGAGGATATGGAGGTTCAATATATATGCGCAGCCATTCGCTGCCTTTTTTGCCTTCTGCAGCCATTTTTGCGCCGTCTTTTGCCTGACCTAAAGGATACATCATGTTGCTCTGTCCGCTTGCAAGCCAGAGCTCGCCGAAAACAATATTTTCAAGCTTTTCAATTTCCTTGCCGTCGGCTTTAAGTATAATTGTGTATGTATCGTATCCGCCGGGCATACCGTCAAAGGTGAGAGAAAAGCTGTTGCTTTGGGCAGTAGCTTGTGCAGATGCAAGTTCATTGTTTTCTGCATTAAGTAGTGAAGCGGAAATTACGCAGCCGTTTTCTGCAATGCCTGCAAGCGTTACGGGTTCATTCTGTTTAAAAAGCATACCGTCGCCGTAAGCTGTGTAAAGCCTTGTACTTGTATCAGCTGCCATGGCAGGTGAATAGCAGCACATTAAAAGTATACCGGCTAATAATAAACAAAGTGATTTTTTCAGCATATGAAATCCTCCTTGTACATAACTGATTTATTTTATCACATATTAAGTAATAAAATCAACTATTATTAATAAAGCGGTGATTAAAATAAAATCGGTATGGCAAAACGGTGTTACCTTAAAAAGCTTTCCTTCACTTGAACATGATATAAAAACCGATGTGCTTATAATCGGCGGCGGTATGGCAGGAGTATTGACGGCTTATCATTTACAGCAAAACGGTGTGGATTATGTGCTTGTTGAAAAGGAGAGAATATGTTCAAAGGTAACTGCAAACACTACCGCAAAAATTACCTTTCAGCACTCATTTATTTACGATAAGCTGTTGCGCACCTGTGGCTTTGAAACTGCCAAAGCTTATCTTGACGGTAACAATGCAGCTTTAAAAAATTATTCAAAGCTTTGCAGCAGTATAGATTGTGATTATGAAATAAAGAAAAATTATGTTTATACACTTTCGGATATTA
Organism: Clostridia bacterium; assembly: GCA_017416765.1. Lineage (GTDB taxonomy): Bacteria > Bacillota > Clostridia > Oscillospirales > Acutalibacteraceae > UBA8612. Next base: position 28,551 of record JAFQBE010000007.1, on the reverse strand, counting down.
AAAAGGCTGAAAAAGAATGTGAAGCGCTTGAAAAACTTGGCGCAGATGCAAGCCTTTTGCTTGATTTGCCTTTACCTGTAAATATAAAAGCGGCAGTGTGCGTAAAGAATCAGGCGCAGTTCAATCCGTTGAAGTTTATTGCAGCAATTTCAAGCGGGCTGAATATTTATGAAAACACATTTGTTAAAGAAATGAACGGCTGTACCGCCGTAACCGATAAGGGAAAAATCAAAGCGCAAAAGGTGATAGTTGCAACCCATTTTCCGTTTATTAATAAGCACGGCAGCTATTCGCTCAAGCTTTATCAGCACCGCTCGTATGTCATTGCGCTTGAAAACGCAGGTCAGGTGAACGGAATGTATGTTGATGAAAGCGATACCGGGCTTTCTTTCAGAAATTACGGCGATTATCTTCTGCTTGGCGGTGGGGGACACCGCACCGGAAAAAAGGGTGGAAACTGGTCAGAACTGCGCAAATTTGCAGCTGAATACTATCCGCAGGCAAAGGAGAATTTTTTCTGGGCAACACAGGACTGTATGAGCCTTGACGGTATGCCTTATATAGGGAACTATTCAAAAAACACACCCGATTTATATGTTGCCTCCGGTTTTAATAAGTGGGGTATGACGGGTGCTATGCTTTCTGCAATGATATTAAGCAATTTGGTTTGTGACAGAAACGATAATTATGCACAATTCTTTTCACCGTCAAGAAGTATCTTAAAGCCGCAGCTTTTTGTAAACGGCTTTGAGTCGGCAACAAACATGCTCAAAATTACAAAACCCCGCTGTCCCCATCTTGGTTGTGCTTTAAAGTGGAATGCGGCAGAGCATTCGTGGGACTGCCCGTGTCACGGTTCACGCTTTGATAAAAACGGAAAAGTTATTGATAATCCTGCGAATTCCGATATGAAATAGCTGTAAGTTCTTTATATTTTTCTTGCAAAGAAAACTTATATATGTTAAACTCTATTCATACTTGTTTTAATCAATACGGAGGGCGAAGCAATGAAGAATTATGATGTAATTGTTGTCGGTGCAGCTACTGCGGGCAGCTATTTTGCGCGTAAGCTTGCCGAAAACGGTGCAAGCGTTCTGGTTATCGATTCTCAGCCGGAGGAAAAGGTCGGTACAAAATACGATATTTTCCATGTCGGCAGGGGCGATTTTGACAAATTCAGCCTGCCCTGGCCCGAAAAAGGCAAGGATTATGCCTTTGAATTTGAAAGTACTAATGTTTGTTCAGCTTTCGGCAACCATCCTAAATTTTCTCCCGGTCCTGTAGTCGGTATGCATATGCATGATTATACTCTGCGCCTTAACCGCTGGGCAAAGGATGCGGGTGCAGAAATTAAATATGAAGCCAAATTCACCGAATGTATTTTTGATGAAAAGGGCAAAATAGTCGGTGTAAAATATAAAAAGGGCGGCAGAAATTACGAGGTTTATGCAAAGCTTGTTGCTGACTGTTCGGGTATTCCTGCCGTTGTAAGAACCTCTTTACCCGAAAGCTACGGAGTAGAAACCTTTAAAATAGACCCGACCGATATGTTCTATGTTGTGCTTCGCTACATACATTTTAAAAATCCTGAGGATAAGCTGGAGCTTCTTTCCTGGCCATTCTATAAAACATGGGAAGCACCGCAGCACAATCCCGACGGTGCAATTTTCGGCATCGGTGCAAATTTAAGCTACGATGTGTGCGAAAAGGTTTATAAGGAATTTGAGGCGGCTGTAAAGCTTCCCGAATATGAGGTTGACTATTTTGAACGCGGATTTACTCCCTATCGCAGACCGCCGTATTCAATGGTTTCAGATTCCTTCATTGCCCTTGGCGATGCCGCTTGTATTACTAAACCTTCCTGCGGTGAGGGCGTAACGGCGGCTATGGTTCAGATGGATGTTGCCCTTGAGGTCATTCTGCCTCTGCTTAAATCCGGCAGACCGCTTAACCGCTTCAACCTCTGGCTTTTCAATAAAAAGTATTATGAAGCACAGGGTGCTGATTTTGCCAATCAGATGGCGGTGCTTGTCGGCGCAGTTGCATCAAGCGCGGAGGAAAACGAATACCTGTTTGAAAACGATTTGATTTTCAGCACAAAGAATATGATTGCAATGGGCGAAGGCGGTATACCGAATTTCACACCTGCCGAAATAGCTGAAATGGCAAAAGGTTTCTTAAAGGGTGTAACATCCGGTAAACTGCGTATGTCTACGCTGACTGCAATGCTCAAAGCTGTTGCAAACGGTGCAAAAATTTGTTCTCACTATAAAAAATTCCCCGTAAACCCTGCTGATTACAAAGCCTGGTGCGACAAGGCTGACGAAATCTGGAAGCAGTGCGGTAAAATGGCAGATATGGTAAGTGAATAAGGAGTATAAAACATGACTTTAAAAGAACGATATAACGATTGGTATGCAAAGCACGGTGCGCAGTTTAAGGCTGTATCGCCGAAATATGATGTGGTTTATACCGTATCCAAAGAAAATCCGATTGTGTTTGAGGATAGCGCCAATGTTCTGCTGTCTGCCGCAATAATTGCCGATACACACCTGCCCAACCGCGAAAAGGCAGAAATCAACCTCAACAATGTGTTTGTTGACCTTGAAAATTCCCCCGAAAAGTTTGATGCTTTTCTTATGGCGGGCGATATAGTAGATTACGGTACAAAAAACGAATACAAGCGTTTTTTCAGACCGCTTGACAATCAGAAAAAGGTATCAAAGCTGCTGGTTACCCTTGGAAACCATGATGCGCGCTTTTTCTATAAGCAGAATTCAAAAATCGTTATGAACAAGGTTGATGAATATCTGGGTATAAAAACTAACGGAAAGAGCTACTATTCTTACGATATAAACGGCTACACCTTCATAATTATGTGTACGGAAAAGGCTGTGCTTGAAAAGGCGTATATATCCGATGAACAGATTGCATTTATCGACAAAGAGCTTGCAAGAGGTACTAAAGACGGTAAGCCCGTGTTTGTAATGTGCCATCAGCCCTTTGCAAATATGCATGGCTTGCCTGAGGTATGGGAAACGGGCGATTTGGGCGAACAGAATGACCGTGTCAGAGCCGTAATGGAAAAATACAAAAATGTTTTCTTCATAAACGGTCATCTGCACGGCGGTATTTATAAGAACGTTCAGGATACCGTCAATGAAGAAAACGGCGTTTATTCAATAAGTATTCCCGGCTACAGAAAGCCGAACAATTTCGGAATACAGGATTGCGGTGTGGGCTACTTCATGGAAGTTTATGCCGACAGAATTGTGTTCAGAGCGCGTAAATTCATAACAGGCGAATACATAACGGGCGAATACACAAGGCTTGAATATAAGCTTAAATAAAAAAGATGGAGCTGAAACACATTTGTGATTCAGCTCCGTTATTTTTTTTTAAGATATCAAAGGTTAAGAAAATCTTTTCTGTACTTAACGCCGAAGAACTCTGCCAGCTCAACCATTTCGCTGTCCTTGATTGTGTTTACTCTGGGCATGTGTGCGGTGAGCATATAAATCTGTGCAGCTTTTTCAACTGTTTCAATAAGACCGAAGGTTTCGTCCATTGTCTTGCCTGCGCCGTAGATGCCGTGCATACCCCATACAACAAGGCGGAATTCTTCCATCTTCTTTGCTGTAGCTTCGCCGATTTCGTTTGTGCCGCAGAGCATCCAGGGGAGTACACCTACACCGTCGGGGAAAACAACAATACACTCTGTACACATTTCCCAAAGAGTATGTGTAAACTTCTTTTCGTCAAGCTCATGAATGTAGTTCATTGCAAGTGTGTTTGTGGGGTGGGAATGCATAACAACTCTGTTTTCGGGGTCAACCTTGAGTCTTGCCATGTGGCTCATAAGGTGAGCGGGCAGCTCGCTTGTGAATTTGCCGCCGTCTGCATAGCCCCAGAGAAGTTCAGCTGTTGTGCCGTCAGCTGCAATGCGGATAATACCGAGGTTGTTTTCGGGGTCATCCATAACATTCTTGAAATACTTGCCTGTACCTGTAACAATGAAAATTTTGCCGATAAGGTCTGTTGCGTCAAAGCCTGTGGGAATTGTGCGTATTACATTGTTGAGGTCGAGGTATTCTGCAACTTCTTCAGTTTCGAGCATGTAGCTTATGTTGCCGCCGTTTCTTTCGTCCCAGCCGAGGCGGTACATATTAGCTGTTGTTGCCTGCATTTCTTTAACAAATTTTGCGGTTAAAATATCTTTCATTTTTATTTCTCCCATATTTTTCATTATCGTTAGTAGTATAGCACTCAATGCATAATGATTCAAGAGTAAATTAGCATAAAAATACAGCGAAGTGAACTGTAAAAATCACTTCGCTGCACAATTATTAATTATACAAGCTCAACTCTTGTTTCGTAAAGGTTAAACCAGTTGTGTGTTGCGTAGTTTCTTGCGCGGAACATTACATAGTCGTCATAAACTTCCATCTGGTAGCCTCTGCCGCCAAGAAGTGTGCCGTAGCGGCTGAAAAGACCGTAGGAGGGCAGGTTGAGATAGTGTACGCCATTTCTTTCGTCATAGCTTGAAACGCCGAAAGTTTCGCGGGTAAAGTTTCCGTTAAGACCGATATGTATATGACCGCTGAGGAAAAATACATTTTCGTACTGTTCAATGATTTCCTGAATCATTGTTGAATACGGCTCGTCAATATCGCCGTCATCCCAGGCAACCTCTTCGCCGTGGGTGTGTGCAAGCGGCCAATGGCATACAACAAATACGGGCATATCCTCAGCCTTGCTCTTTTCAAGCTCAGCTACAAGGAAATCAAACTGGTCCTGATAAAGGTCGGGGTGATCCCATGAATCGTCTGATTGGTCGGTAAGCACGATAAAGCGGTAGCCGTTTACCATTGTGCTGTAGTAGGGCTGTTCAATTTCAAGGCCTGTGTATTCGTTGTATTTCTTTACAAAATACTGTCTTGCTTCTTCAGCTGTTTTGTCTTCAACATGGCCTATATCGTGGTTGCCCATTGCAATAACCGCGTTACCTTCCCAGTTCTTTTCCATTATATCAAAGAAATGGTCAATAGAGCCTTCGTCGCCGTAGTTTGTAAGGTCACCGGTGATTATTACCGTATCAACAGGTGTTTTTGCGTGTGCCATATCCTGAAGACCTATTCCGAGAAACCAGCCGATGGGTTTGAACTGTGTGTCAAGGTGGGTGTCGGAAACAATGGAAGCGTTAAGGCGGATTTTGTCGGGTTCTTTTGCTTCAAAGGGTGAGGGGGCAAGCACACCGAGTATAGGAAGTGCCGCTGCAAGAGCAGTAGCTATGCTGGTTATCCAGCTGATGATAACAGACATATTTATACCTCTTTCATTATTTTATACTAAAGAATTATATATTGAATCCAAATAAAAATCAATACTTATTTTAGCCTAAAGCTACATCAAGTGCCATCATTACCGAAAAGCCTGCGGCAAATAAAACCGTACCGATGTTTGAATGCTTACCTGTTGACATTTCGGGTATAAGCTCTTCAACTACAACATATATCATTGCGCCTGCGGCAAAGCTTAAAAAATAGGGCAGGGCAGGGGTAATAAGCGATGAAAGCAGAATTGTTATTACTGCGCCCAACGGTTCAACAACGCCCGAAAGTATGCCGTAAAGTGCAGCTCTGCCTTTGCTTGTGCCGTGCGCACAAAGCGGCATTGAAATTATAGCACCTTCGGGAAAGTTCTGTATTGCAATACCAAGTGAAAGCGCAAGTGCCGCGCTTACGCTGACCGATGAATCACCTGCAAGCAGTGCCGCATATACCGCGCCTACAGCCATGCCTTCGGGCAGGTTGTGCAGCGCAACGGCAAAAACAAGCATTGTGTTTTTCGGCAGTTTGCTTTTAATACCTTCTGTTGAATTGCTGTTAAGGTGAAGGTGGGGAATGATATGGTCAAGCGCCAGCAAGAAAAGTACACCAAGCCAGAACCCTATAACGGCAGGAAGAAAAGCAAATTTCCCCATATGTTCTGCATGATTCATCGCAGGAATGAGCAAACTCCATACCGAAGCTGCAACCATAACGCCTGCGGCAAAGCCTGTTAAAGCACGCTGTACTTTTTCGTTTAGAGAGCCTTTCATAAACAGCACACAGGCTGAACCCAATGAAGTGCCCAGCAGCGGGAGCAAAAGTCCCTGAATTACATTTGTAAGCATAATATCACCGTTCCTATCTTATGTTAATGTGGTGTTTTAAGTTACCTTTATTTTCTATTTTACCATAATTTTGCGTGAAATCAACTTGACAAATTTATAAAATATTTATAAACTGTAGATAATTGTTTTTGTATAAAAGAATAATTATTCTGTTTTTAGGAGGATTTCGTGTGAAAGTACTGGTAATTAATCCCGGCTCAACTTCCACTAAAATCGCAATTTACGAAAAAGAAACCCCCGTATACACCCAGTCTATTAACCATAGTGTAGAAGACCTGGCTCATTTTCATCATGTTCTTGACCAGCTTGACTACCGTATGAACATTATTCACGACATACTTGAAGATGCAGGCTACCATATCAGCGAGCTTGATGCCGTAAGCGCAAGGGGCGGCTTTACAAAGCCTGTTGTTGCAGGAACATATGTTGTTGATGAAAATGTTGTTGATACCATGAAACATTCTCCTGTGCATGAACATGCCTCTAATTTAGGTCCGTTGCTTGCTTGGGAGCTTACAAAAGGTACGGATGTACCCGCGTTTTTTGTAGACCCCGTTTCTGTTGACGAGCTTACAGACGTTGCACGTGTTACCGGCTTTAACGGTATGAACCGACGCAGCATGTTCCACGCACTTAATCATCGCAGCACAGCGCGCAAGGCTGCAGAAATGCTCGGCAAAACTTACGATACCTGTAACTTTGTTGTTGCTCACATGGGCGGCGGTGTAACCGCCGTAGCGCATAAGCAGGGCAGAGCAGTAGACCTTTTTAATCTTTACGATGAAGGCTGCTTTGCTATGGACAGAGGCGGCGCATTACCTGTGTACCAGCTTATTGATTATTGCTTCTCCGGTATGAGTAAGGAGGAAGTAATTAAAACAATCAGTACCAAAGCAGGTGTTTATTCATACCTTGGTACTAAGGATTTCAAGAGCGTTGTTGACAGAGCATTTGACGATAATGATGAAGCTGCAATGTTGATTTTTAAAGCAATGGCTTATCAGCTTGCAAAAAATATCGGTTCGCTTGCCGCAGTTCTGGAATTTGATGTTGATGCTATTGTTCTTACAGGCGGAATGGCTTATTCAGAGCGTCTTGTTGCCGAAATTAAAAAATATGTTGAAAAAATTGCACCTGTTATGGTACTTGCAGGCGAAAATGAACTTCTTTCACTCGCTCAGGGCGCTTTGCGTGTACTCAACGGTGAAGAAGAAGCAAGGATATATTGATTATGGAACCTGTAATTGAACTTGAGCTTTATTTAATCCGACACGGTGAAAGCGTTGGTAACGCAGGCTACGGCGGCAGAACAGACCTTACGCTTAAAGAAGCGGTTGACCCTGTGTTAACTGAAAAGGGTATAGCGCAGGCTGTTGCCGCAGGTGAATTTTATAAGAATACTGATTTTGATGCCTTTTATTCAAGTGCCATGCTTCGTACAACGCGCACAGCGGCTGAAATTGCAAAGCGTCAACCGAAGGAAAAGCTGCTGTATATTATGCCGGAGCTTTGCGAAGTCGGTATTCCTTTAGAGTATACAGGTGTTGAAATTGATGAGCTGCGTGAAATTTATCCACTTGTACAGTATGCCGAGGGTGCGGATTATGAGTTGACCCGTATGCGCTACGATAAGCACGAAACACCCGAAAATGTTTATGCAAGGGCGCAGTCGGTTATTGACTATATGCGTGCGCGCTATAAAAACGGCGAAAAGGTTGCAATTGTCAGCCATGCAGCGTTTTTAACCAATGTAATCCTGCTTATTATGGGGCTTGACAAAACAAAGCCCGTGTTTGATGTTGATATATATAACACAGGTGTCACTCGCGTTATTTACTATAAACCGGGTACCAATAAGTGGGGCGATACAGTTTTTGGCTGTATTAACGACAGTTCACATTTTACATTGTTATAAAAACAAGCCAACGCAGATTCTTTCCTGTGTTGGCTTGTTTGCTTATTATTTCTGCATATATTTGCGAACAATTTTAAGTGTTGTTGTTTTTGGGAATTCGGTGTCGCGTACAATGGTTTTGTTAATACGCTTGAAGGATGCCATGCCGTTGTTGAATTTTTTCATGTCAGCCTTTAAGCGTTCACGTGCATCAGGGTATTCTTCTTCGTTGAGGAAAAGCTCGGCAATAATCTGCTCGTTTTCATCGTATACAAGAACTTCCTGAATGTATTCAATCTGCTGTGAAAGCTTGTCTTCAATCTCTTCGGGAGAAACATTTTTACCGTTTGAAAGGCAGATAAGGTTCTTCTTTCTGCCGACCATGAACAGGAAGCCGTCTTCGTCAATTCTGCCGTGGTCACCGGTTTTGAGCCATTCGCCGTCAAATGCGGCTGCGGTAGCTTCAGGGTCATTGTAATATCCTGCCATTACATTTGTACCCTTAACATAGATTTCGCCGACACCTTCTTCGTCGGGGTTGTTTATTTTGATTTCACAGCAGCCGAGGGGCTTGCCTACGCTGCCGGGCTTGTGTGCACCGGGGCGGTTGCAGGTAACGGCGGGGGAGCATTCTGTCATACCGTAGCCGTTGTATACTTCAATACCGAACTCGCGCATGCCGAGTTCGTATTTTGGGTCAAGGTTAGCACCGCCGCAGACAATCATTGAAAGGTTGCCGCCGAGGTTGTCAATAATAGTCTTGAAAATCTTACGGCGTCTGTCAATGCCGAACTTCATAAGTGTATTGCTGATTTTAAGACCCTTTTTGAGTATTTCTTCTCTGCCTGTGCTTTTTGCAGTTCTCCAGATACGCTTGTAAATTGTTTCAACAACAAGCGGAACACCTGAAAGGTTGTAGGGGTGCTGACTCTTCATATCTGCCTGAATGGTTTTTATGCTTTCGCAAAGGTAACCCCATTCGTTGAGAATGTAACAGGCAAAAAGTGCGCTGACCCAAGCGTATGTATGGTTAAGGGGCAGGAAGCCGATAGCGTGCTTGCCCGAAATTACGCGGGTGGAAGCGGTACAGTTGCTTGCAATATTGTAGTGTGTGAGCATAACACCCTTGCTTTTGCCTGTTGTACCTGATGTGTATACAATACATGCCAGGTCATCTGCCTTGACTTGAGCGTCAATCGCTGCTGTACAGCCTTCGTCAAAAAGCTTGTAGCCGATTTGTTTATAGTTTTCAAATTCGTCAATACTTAAATAGTGTTTTACCGGAATAGCAGGGTCAGCCTTGAATGCTTCGGCCATGCTTGCATATTTGTCTGAATAAACAAGTGCGTCGCAGCCGCAGCGGATAATCTGGTCAGAAATATCGTCAGCGGGGAGCTTGCAGTCCATCGGTACGGAAATGTTGCCGCCGACAAGCGTTGCGTAGTAGGCAATCATCCAGTCGAAGGAATTGTCAGCAACAATTGCAATTTTAGCATGGTTTTCAAGACCGAGAGAATAAAAATATGTGCTGATGCCGCAGATTTCGCGCCATGTCTGGTTAAAGGTGCGGGTTTGCTCAGTCTGGGTTTTCTTGTCCATGAAAGCGTATTGCTTCATATCGCCGCCGCTTTCAGTACCCTTGATAATTATTTCCTTGAGCGTTTTGTAGTCGGGTACATTCGGGTTACCCATGTTAATGTTTTTCTTCAATGTTGTTTCTCTCCTTGCTTTTTCATTCCGTAATTAATGATTATTGCTGATGAAATTGGCAAAATAAAACCAGGGCTTTAAAGCTTGATAAAGTAGAAATTAAGAAAAATTTAATAATTTATGAACATTTTATCACAAATTTTTATTTTTTTCAAGATTATCTCTTGAAATTGTTGTTAATTTATTGTAACATTAGATAAAATGTTAACAAACTTGAAACAATATTATCAAAAGGTTAAGGAAACATAGAAATGAGAATCATTATAATCTGCATACTTGCTTGGTTTACAGCTCAACTTTTAAAGGTTATTATCAATTCTGTAAAATATGCTGTCGCAAAATCAAAGGGTATTAAGGGCGAAAAGGTTACTATTGATACTTTGTTCAAACTCGGCGGTATGCCAAGCTCACATACTGCTACGGTTATTTCGCTTGCTGCTTCCGTAGGTCTGCACAGCGGTTGGACTTCAGATGTTTTTGCTGTTGCAGGTGTGTTTGCTTTTATAGTTATGTTTGATGCTTTTAAAGTCCGCCTTCCCATCAGCTACCTGACAGATGCTTTCAACAGCCTGCGCGATAAAGTTTACGGCAGAGATACCGAAGATCTTAAAAAGGTTGAGGGTCATACGCTACCCGAAATCGGCGGCGGTTTTGTTGTAGGATTTACTGTTGCTTACCTTATGGTACGAGTCTTTAATTTCCTTGCATAATTACACTTTGATATTTTTTGTAAAGAAACAGTTTACGCTGTTTCTTTATTTTATTTTGCAGTTGCTAAAACTATATATTTCTGTTATTATATAAGCATCAGTACCGAAAGGGGATACATAAATGAATAAAAAGTATACCGTAAAATATAAGTTCGGCGGTAAGGAGTTTACCTCGCATGAGCTTGATACCGATGCATACAGCATCAGCGTTGAAGAAACAGGCAACCGTTATAAGGTAACGCTTGTTCCTAAGAAAATGATTGAGCTTGTTGAGTTTTATTCCGAAATGCCTTATGAATTCAAAAAGGGTGACAGATTTTTCGGCAACGGTTATCAGTCCTGGACAAAGACAAGGGAGTACCTTGCCGATGAAATTATGCGCGGCTGCATCAAGCTTGCAAATATTTCCGAATATACAAAAGGCATGGTAAGAAAAACGGGCGATGAATGGATTGTAAAGTATTCCGAAAAGCCCGGCGAATTCCACAGCCATTGCTATACCTATATCAGAAACGGCGAAAATGTCAGGCTCTGGGGTTCACTTACCGAAAAAACAGGCTTTACCATTTTTAAGGTAAAGATGAACGAAAACCGTTTTTATTTTACAAAGGACCTTCTCGGCAAGGTTGTAACCGAACCGCTTGAGGTTTTCGATATTGTATATTTTGAAGGCGGCTATGAAGAAGTTTTTGATAACTACTTCGGTATGTGGGATATGCCCGAAACAAGACACGGTACAATGAGCGGCTACACATCCTGGTACAACTACTTCCAGGATATTGACGAAAACATTATCCTGCGTGACCTTGACGGACTTGACCCGTATAAGGACCAGGTAAATATCTTCCAGATTGATGACGGTTATGAAACCTATATCGGCGATTGGCTCGATCCCAACCCTACAAAGTTCCCCAACGGTATGAAGTATATTGCCGATAAAATTCACGAAAAGGGCTATAAAGCCGGTATATGGCTTGCTCCCTTCAACTGTCAGAAGATTTCACGCATGGCAAAGGAACACCCCGATTGGCTGATTCAGGATACCAACGGCAAGCCCATGATAGGTTGTGTTGCATGGGGCGGCGCATATACCTTCGATATTTATAACGAAGAAGCAAGAGCATATATCAAGCAGGTTTTCGATACCGTACTCAACGATTGGGGCTACGATATGGTAAAGCTCGACTTCCTCTACAGCCAGTGTATCAAACCCAGACACGGCAAGAGCCGCGGCGAAATCATGTGCGACGCTATGGCTTTCCTTCGCGAATGTGTGGGCGATAAGCTGATTCTCGGCTGCGGTGTACCGATTGGTGCGGCAATGGGCGTTGTTGATGCCTGCCGTATCAGCTGCGATGTTGACCTTTTCTATGAGGGCATGATTTACAGCCGTATTCAGGTTGCAAACGAAATGCTCAATGCCCGCAGCGCAATCAACAATTCAATCTTCCGCCGCCATATGAACGGCAGAGTGTGGATGAACGACCCCGATGTATTCTTCCTGCGTAAAAACAACCTTAAATTTACCGATGTTTTATTGATGCACCTTAATAAGCTCCAGTTTACAGACGAGCAGAAATATCTCCTCGGCAGAATCAATAACCTTTGCGGTAATGTTCTTTTCGTTTCCGACAATGCGGGCGAGTATGATAAAGCTGCTCAAACCCTTGTCAGAAAGTTCTTTGAAAAGACCGACGAAAAGATTATTTCCGCAGAATATGTCAACAGCTCCGTTATTGAAGTTGTAACGGAAAAAGACGGCAAGCGCGATAAGCTTGTTTTCAACCTCGATAAGGGTGAAATTCTTTCCGACAAGAGCTGGAAAAAGTATTTCGAATAATTGACAGATAAAATTCAATTTGTTATAATAGCAAAAAAATTACTGAAAGGCAGGTGGACAAAATGACAATGTATTATCTTTATCATTCAAATTTGTATAGTAAATCAGAAGTTGTTTTGTCCGCAATATGTCTATAATTATATAGCTTTATTGATTATACGGAACTCCTCTGATTTTTATATCAGGGGAGTTTTTTTTATTTGGAGTGATTAAAGTGATTTCATTAAGATTAACCACAATGGAAGATGCTGATATTCTGACAGATATTCAGCGGCAAGCCTTTCAGCCTCTTTATGAAAAGTACCACGATGAAGGCAACCCGTATTTGAGGGATAAGCGTGATATACTTTGCAGATTGGATAGTTCCAACTTCCTGTATTTAACAATACTTTATGATGAAAAAATTGTCGGCGGTATTTTATACAGACTTAAAGGTTCAACACCGTTTATTAAAAAGTTGATGTTAGGCAAGTATTATCTTACAAGGGTGTATATTTTGCCGGAATATCAAAATAAAGGTATAGCAACAAAAGCAATATTACAATCTGAAAGGTTTTTGGAAAAACCTAAAAAGCTGTATGTTGATTTCCCGGAAGATTTGGAAAAAAACAGAAAATGCTACACGAAATGCGGCTATAAAGATACAGGCAAAAGGCTTGAAACAGAACCGGGCTTGATTTTGGCTTGTTTTGAGAAAGTAATATAAAAGAGGTGTGCCTATGTCAAAAAGAGTTATAGTTACTCCGTATAACGAACAATGGAAAACGGATTTTGAAACAATAAAAAAGCATCTGTTACCGGCAGTAAAAGATATAGTAATCAGCGTTGAACATATCGGCAGTACCTCTGTTGAAGGTCTTGCTGCAAAGCCGATTATTGATATTGATATAGTTATTAAAGATTACTATGTTTTTGATACATTGGTTAAAAGTCTGGCATCACTCGGTTACATACACGAAGGTAACCTTGGTATAAAAGACAGAGAGGCTTTTGATTACAGAGGTAATGCGGACTTGCCCAAACACCATTTGTATGTTTGCCCTGAATTTTCTGCAGAGCTTAACAGACATATTACTTTCAGAAATTATCTGAGGAATAATCCCGAAGCTGTATGTGAATACAGTAAGGTGAAAGAAGACGGTGCAAAATTATACCCCGACAGCATTGATGATTATATTGCTTATAAATCGCCGTATATTGAGCGGATTTATAAAAAATGTGGAATTGTTTAAGTCTTTGTCAATCGGACTCTACTTACACAGGGAAGGCTGTTATCAGAGCATCAATTAGTTAGATAAATTATAATTTGAAAGTTAGTGGTTATTATGAAGATTACACTGAATGAATATTTGAATAATCCTTGCGGAACATTATCCATTCCGTATTGGAAAGCTAAAAGCATTACCATTCCACCCGTTATGAAAATTCTGCATGATAGGGATTTTAGAGAGGATATACTAACAAACTATACTGACGAGAAATATTTTCGTTTATATCACAATCTTAAAGAAATACCCCCGATAACAACCAATGATTTTGAAGTTAAAACCGCAAAACAAAAAGATATTAAGAAAATTGTGCAGATAATCAACGATTCATATACAGATATTTCAGTAAACACGGAACTTATCAAGAGTTATACTAAAACACCTGTTTACAGCGAAAACTTATGGATAATGGTTAAAGAAAAAGCAACCGGTAACTTTGTCGGTTGCGGTTTAGCTGATTATGACACAAAAGCAAAAGAACTTATACTTGAATGGATACAGGTGCTACCCGAATGCCGGGGCAAGAAAATAGGACAGTTGATAGTAACAGAACTATTATTCAGAATGAAAGGTGTTGCAGATTTTGCAACTGTTTCGGGTAAAGTAGATAATTCCACAAACCCCGAAGCACTATACAGAAAATGTGGATTTGTCGGTAATGATGTGTGGCATATTCTGCATAAGAAATGAGGTTAGATAATGAAACACAAAGCAATATTCTTTGACCGTGACGGTACACTGACATATTTCACCGCAGAAAAAGAAGTTTGGCGTAACACTAAAATCAGCAGCTGGAGCGGTAAGCCGTTTGAACTCGATTACGATAAAATGATGGCTTTGTTTCACCTTGCAAGTGAGGGCAGAAAGCCTTGGTATAAAACACTTGATGATGAGCGTGATTTTTTCAGAAGGTATTACTGTCATCTTCTTGTCGGTGAGGGTGTAACAGAAAACGTTGAGGAAAAAGCGGATTGTCTTTTGAATGAGCTTTGGTGCAACGGCGACAGAGCTTTATTTGCAGAAACGGTTGAGGTGCTTGAATATTTTAAAAGCCGTGGCTACAAAATGGGAGTTATCAGCGATACTTCTCCTTCACTTGAATTTACCTTGCAGCAGTTGGATATTGCAAAATATTTCACATCGTTTACCGCAAGCTCGTTGGTCGGTGCGGGTAAACCCAGTCCGATTATTTTCAATGCCGCACTCAAGGCACAAGGTGTAAACGCCGCAGAAAGCATATTTGTTGACGACTGCAAGGAAGAAGCCGACGGCGCAAGAGAACAAGGGTTTACATCATTTTACCTTGACCGAAGTGGTAAAAACAATGACAATTGGACAATCCATAATCTGAAACAGTTAATTGATTTTGTTGAGGAAGTGACATGATGAACGATAATTTGTTGCCAAAACGAAAGGATAACCGATTAAAGGGCTTTGATTATTCTTCCTGCGGAACTTTTTTTCTTACAATTTGCGCAAAAGACAGGCGAAATTACTTCGGTAATATCGTAGGGGCGCCCATCGGGCGTCCGTGGTGTGAGCTATCGGAATACGGAAAAATTGTTGATGAATCAATCAATAATATTGAAAAAATATATGTAGGAATAAGGCTCGATAAATATGTAATTATGCCCGACCATGTTCATTTGCTGCTTACTATTCTGCCGGATAAAGGCGGACGCCCGATGGGCGCCCCTACGATTCCGACCGTTGTGAATCAATTTAAAGGTTATGTAACCAAAAGAATAGGCTTTTCGGTCTGGCAGAAATTATATTATGACCATGTAATACGCGACGATGAAGATTACAACACAAAGTGGGAATATATCGAAAACAATCCGATTGCATGGTATATTAGAAATGAAAACTGATTGTTGAGGTATAGAATGAAAAAGGTTATTATAATCGGTTGTCCCGGTTCAGGCAAAACAACCTTTGCAGAAAAACTTAATAAGCTTACAGGATTGCCGTTATACTATCTTGATGCTATATGGCATAAGCCTGACAAAACTCATATTCCGAGAGAAGAATTTGACCAAAGAATATCAGAAATATTTGCAACTGATGAATGGATAATTGACGGCAATTATGGCAGAACAATTGAGATGCGACTTAACGAATGCGATACTGTTTTCCTTTTTGATTTACCGACAGAAGTTTGCTTACAAGGTGCAACCGAGCGTCTCGGTAAAGGTCGTTACGACTTGCCGTGGATAGAAAAAGAATTAGACCCCGAATTTGAAAGCTTTATCAAAGAGTTTTCAAAAACAGCTTTGCCCAAAATATACGAGCTTCTCGATAAGTACAAAGAAAACAGAAATATTTTTATTTTCAAATCAAGAGAAGATGCCGATGAATATCTGAAAAAAATAAGGTGACAAAATGAAAATCATCAACACCTGCGATAAAATAAAATCACTTTTCTCAGGCGGCTTCGATATGTCCGTATGGAGAAAATATGCAGGCGAAATATCAAAAGAATTGCCGTCAAAATGCGAAAACGATGCAAAAGAATATGATTTCAATAAGGATGTTCTTCCTGTTCTTGAAACCGCATTGAATGCAGAAAAAATTGATTTTGTGAGCAAGAATTTTCAGACTGTTGTTGATACTCTGAACGCTAATCTTTCAAAGCTTTTTGATGCAGAACCCGATATAAATATTATTCTGTATCTCGGACTTTGTAATGGCGCAGGTTGGGCAACTGTACTTGATGGCAAGAACACCGTTCTTCTCGGAATTGAGAAGATTATTGAGCTTGATTGGGGTGATGAAATCAATATGCGTGCCTTGATTCTGCACGAAATCGGTCATCTGTGGCATAAGATGAACGGCAATTTGTATATTCCTGATTTTACAAAGCGCAGAAAAGCCATACAGCAGCTTTATCAGGAAGGTGTTGCTATGGTTTGCGAGCATATTCTTTGCGGTGATGATAACTTTTATCATCAGGATAAAGACGGTTGGCTTGATTGGTGCCGAAAAAATGAAACCGAAATCAAAAAGGAATATCTGCGCCGTATTGATGCAAAGGAAAGCGTTCAGGATTTCTTCGGTGATTGGTGTTCTTATAACGGCTATTCCGATGTCGGATATTATCTCGGTTGCCGCTTTGTGCGTTACCTTATGAAAGAACATTCGCTCAATGAAATTGCTTTGATGAAATTTAAGAAGCTTAATAAAGCGTATACGGAATATGCAGAGTTTGATTCCGAAATCCGATAAAAAGTAATTGCAAATTTGTTTTTTTACATATACAATTATATAGGAATTAAGTGGATGTAAAAGGAGATAGATTCACATGAATAATAAAACCCCAGCTGAACGCGCAAAAGATTTACTTGATAAGCTTTCTCTTGAAGAAAAGATGTGTCAGCTTTCCAGCCAGATGTTATACCCGATACGCGAGGATTACGAGGAAAGACGCCTTTACAAAATGGGCAATTTCCGCAATCCCGGCCACTTTTTACATGAGCATAGGGGTGCGGCTGTTGAACCGAATGAGGTTACTGATGCAATTAACCGTGATATCCGCCTGAGCATGCAGTCCAATTCTCAAGGCATTCCGCCTATTGAGCATGCCGAAGCGCTCCACGGTGCGCAGTGGGGTATGGCTACCTGCTTCCCTCAGCCTATAGGTATGGCATCAACCTTTGATGATGAGCTTGTTGAAGCTATAGGCGACGTTATCGGCAAGGAATGTGCTGTTGTCGGTGTCAGGCAGGCACTTATGCCTGTTGTAAATGTTGTACGCGATTGTCGCTGGGGCAGAACCATTGAATCCTTCGGTGAAGATGTATTGATTAATTCCAATATGGGTGTTGCAATCTGTCGCGGCTTGCAGAAAAACGGTGTTATTGCCACCCCGAAGCACTATGCGGATAATTATTCCTACGGCGGCAGAGATTCCAATGTTTCCGATACAAGTGAGCGCACAATGCGCGAGGTGTATCTCAAGCCCTTTGAAAAGTGCATCAAAGAGGGCGGTGCTATGTCGATTATGGCGGCATACAACAGCTGGGACGGAACACCCTGCACCTGTAACGATTACCTTCTCAATGATATACTGCGCGGTGAATGGGGCTTTGACGGCTTTGTCGTTTCCGATTATAACTCTGTTGAGGGTGTGTGGGAGGCACATCGGCTTTATGACTGCGAATGGAAAGCGCAGGCAGAAAGCCTTAAAGCAGGTATGGATGTGGATTTACCGCAGAATTCCTGCGATGAGCTTATGACCGCATATAATGAGGGCTGGATAACCGAAGCGGATATTGACCGTGCACTTTTACGCGTACTTAAAGCAAAATTTGCCATAGGTCTGATGGATAAGCCCTTTGCCGACCGCGATGAGGCGCAGCGTCTTGTACGCTGCAGCGAGCATAAAAAGCTTGCGCTTGAAGCTGCCCGCCGTGCAATGGTTCTGCTTAAAAATGATGGCATGCTGCCGCTTAATAAGCAAAAAATTAAAAAGCTTGCTGTGTTCGGTATGGGTGCGAACGAAATTCCGCTCGGTAAAAATTATTCAGGACCTTTTGAATTTGACTGGACGGCGGAGGATGCAAAAACACCGCTGCAGTATCTGCGCGAATACCTTGAAGGTTATGCTGAGGTTATCTATGCAGATGATGAACATATTGAACAAGTTGCTGCTCAGTGTGATGCGGCGCTGTATTTTACCACCGTTGTTGAAGGTGAAGGGCTTGACCGTTCGGATATACGCCTGCCGGGTGTTACTCATAAGGCACAGGCTGATGAAAGTGCAGTTATTGTCGGCAAAATTGAAATGGATATCAAAACAGACCAGGAAGAAAGCATACGCGCAATGACCCGTTCAAACCCAAATTCTGCGGTTGTGCTTCTCAACGGTTCACCCGTAGATATGAGCGCGTGGGAAAACGGCTGCCGCGCAGTGCTTGAAGTGTGGTACCCCGGTGAGCAGGGCGCACAGGCAATTTGCGAAATTCTGTTCGGTGAAATCAGCCCGAGCGGAAAGCTGCCCATTACTTTCCCTGCAAGCGTAGGTCAACTGCCTTTGTTCTATTGCTTTAAGCCTTCAGGCAGAGGCTACGGTTATGTTGAAAATGATGGTTCTCCGCGCTATCCCTTCGGCTACGGTCTGAGCTATACAAGCTTTGCTCTTGATAATTTTGAGTGTATTAATAACGGCGACAGCCTCAATATTAAACTCACGGTTGAAAACACGGGTGAGTACGATGGCGCTGAAGTTATTCAGATTTATTTAAGTGCTGAAAACTGTGAGGTTGTTCTGCCTGTGCAGGAGCTTAAAGCCTATAAACGCGTTGAGCTTTCAAAGGGTGAAAAGGCTCAGCTTGATATTCATGTTCCAAATGAAGCATTTCTTTATTACAATAAAAAAATGTCCTACGGTATGCACAGGGGCGATTATACCGTGCAGATAGGTACTTCCTGCAAGGATATTCACAAAACCTTTGCGGTAAAGGTACGCGACGGTAAAATTATTTAAAAACAAAGTTATAAAATCTGTTCGGAAAGGAGAAAAGCAAATGTTATCTGATATCCGTTTTCACAACGGCAGACCGTATATCTGTGTTGACGGTGAGCTTTGTTCGCCGCAGGCATATACCTCCTATTTTGAAGAATGTGCCGAATATTCTGATTTTATCTCTGCCGGCTACAGAATGTTTTTTGTAAATGTTTCTTTTACCGATTTACCTATAAATAACACAACAGGCTTTTCTCCGTTTAATACAGGTGTGTTTGAGGGCGCTGAACCCGATTATTCGGAATTTGACTGTACGGTGAACCGTATTTTTTCCGAGTGTCCGGATGCGTTCGTTTTTCCCCGTATCAATATTTCCATGCCCCGCAGCTGGCTGGCAGCTAACCCGTGCGAAACTGTTGATACACCCAACGGAAAAAGGGAATCGCTGTTTTCCGAGCGCTTTATGTGCGATGGCTCAGAGCTTTTGAAAACGCTTGTTGCTCATATCCGTTCTGCTGATTATGCCGAACGCATAGCGGGCTATCAGCTTTGCGGCGGCACAACGCAGGAATGGTTTCCTCATGACCTTTTCGGTTGCTTTTCCGATATTGCTTTGCAGAAATTCCGTTTTTGGCTTGAAGAAAAATACGGTGTTTCGGATTTTCCTGTGCTTTCAAAGGCAGATTTTTGCAGCGGAGTATATAACGAAGCTGCGGCACGCTACGGCGAATTCTGCAACGAAACGGTGGCATATACCGTTGAGCATTTTGCAAAGGTGCTGAAAGAGTACATAAACGGTGAACAGCTTGTTGGTGTTTTCTATGGTTATAACGCTTTTGTAAGCGATTATCTGTGGGGTACACATGGCTTGCGCTGTATAATTGATTCGCCGTATATCGATTTCTTTTCGTCGCCATGCGCATATGATGAGGGCAGAAGGCTTGGCTTTGATTGGGGCGATATGCTGCCCTTTGAATCCGTTAAACAGCACGGCAAGCTTTATTTTGTCGAATGTGATATAAGAACGCACCTTACCAAGCAGATGCAGGCTTCACGCCCCGGCAGATATCCCGAGGGGATTTATACCCTCTACGATGAAAGTGGCAACAAAACCGTATGGCATGGACCTGATACCGTTGAAAATTCACTTTCTGCTATCCGCAAAGCCTTTGCGCACCAGCTTACCCACGCTTCGGGTATATGGTGGTTTGATATTTGGGGCGGCTGGTATCATGATGAAAATATTATGTCTGAATTAAAATTGATAAAAGACACCGTTGAATCATCAGTAAATAAAAATCCAAAGCTTTATCCGTCTGCTGAAACGGTTGTTTTTGTTGATGAAAAAGCGTACCTTAATATTCCGCGGGGTAATCATCTTTGCAACTGCCTGAACCACACACGCGTCAGAATGGGTAACACGGGCATACCCTTTGATTTATGCATGGTTGAGGATGCGGAAAAAGTCCTTGGTAAATACAGTGCTGCAATATTCACTGCACCGATGCCGTCCGAAAGCGGCAAAAAAGCAATTGAGTTGTGTGAAAAGCTGAACATTCCTTACATTCAAACAAGTGAGGTAAAACCTTTTTACAGCACAGATGAACTGCGCAGTTTCCTTGTTTCTCGCGGTGTACATTGCTACAATACCGACGGCTGTGTTGTTTATTGCGGAGAAGGCTTTTTAGCTGTTCATTCGGTTGCGGACGGTGAAGTGAAAATAACTCTGCCTGATAAATCTACCGTCAGACCGCTTCTCGGTACTGACTTTGAAGTGTGCGAAACAGACAGCTTTACTATTAATATGAATAAGCACGAAACGGCTGTTTTCGAGCTGATATAATAGGGAGTGCAAAATGAAAATAGCGGTTTTAGGCTATGCGGGCAGCGGTAAAACTTATTTGACCGACTACATAGCCGAAAGGAAAAATATTCCCGTTCTTCACCTTGACGATATAAAGTGGGATAAGGAATGGAAGCCTGTTGATGATTCGCTTGTTTTGCCGCAGGTTTCGCAGTTTATGGCAAGGGAAAGCTGGATAATCGACGGCTACTATAAATACCTGCTTTATGATGAACGGCTTGAACAGGCAGATATGATTGTTCTGCTGTTGCTGCCGCGGTTTATTTGCTTTTACCGTGCGCTGAAAAGAACAAAACAGCGAAAAAAAGCGGGCTATAAAAACGATATGAATTTGTGGTTTGTTAAGTTTACGCTGTTCGGCTGCAGGAACAGGGAGCGCAGGCAAACCTATGCGGAAATTAAAGAAAAATACAAAGCCAAAACAGTTGTGTTAAAGACCCGGCGGCAGGTTGCAAAGTTTTTAAATAACATATAAGGAAACATAATTATGCTTGAAAAAATGGACGAATTTTTCAATAAAAGATTAGACGGTTACGACGAACATATGATGACAAATATCGAATCGTCTGATACTTTTTATCCATATACAGCCGAACTTTTACCCAAGACCGACGGTGCAAAAATCCTTGACTTGGGTTGCGGTACAGGGCTGGAATTGGAACACTATTTTGTGCTTAACCCCTCCGCTGAAATAACCGGTATCGACTTAACCGAATCAATGCTGAACGCATTGAAAAATAAGTTTCCCGAAAAGAATTTGACATTGATTTGCGGTTCATATTTCGATGTTCCGTTTGACGAAAACGCTTTTGATGCCGCAGTTTCCGTTGAATCGCTTCATCATTTCACGAAAGAAGAAAAAATTCCGCTTTATGCGAAGCTCTGCAAGGCATTGAAAGACGGTGGGTATTTTATTCTTACTGATTATTTTGCATTATCTGATGAAGATGAGCAAACATTCAGAAACGATTTGCTGAAGCTCAAAAAAGAGCAGGGGATTGACGATGATGAGTTTTATCATTACGATACTCCGTTAACTGTAGAACACGAAACCGAAGCTTTACTTGAAGCGGGCTTTTCCTCTGTTGAGGTGCTGAATAACTGGGGTGCGACATTTACATTGAAAGCGATTAAATAGGAGGAGTTTAACTATGGTCAGAACAGCAACAATTAACGATATACCTGCGATAGCCGAATTATACCGTGAGCAATTCAGAGAAATGGCAAAGCTGATTCCCGATTTTATAAAAGAAGGCGACCAGAGCGCAGAGTTTCTTGAGAATACGATTGCTAACGAAGAGTCAGATATTCTTGTTTATGAGAACGGCGGTATGGTTGTCGGTTTTATCCTGCTTCAAGCCAAAACAAGACCCGATTTTCCGTTTATGCTTCCCGGAAAGTATTGCTACATAATGGATATAATCGTCACCGAAAACCATCGTGGCAAAGGCTTTGGAACAGCTTTAATGAACGCTGCAAAGAAATGGGCAAAAGAACGGAACTGTAGTTTCATAAACCTTGATGTTCTTGTGAATAATCCCGGTGCAATTAACCTCTATAAAAAACTCGGTTTTATCCCCAAAGCACAGGAAATGTATTGTAAGCTATAAAAGAAGGTGTTGCTTATGGCAAAAGTCTATTTAATCTGCGGCAAAATCTGTTGCGGTAAAACTACATACGCACAAAAACTTTGCAACGAAAACAACGCCGTATTGCTCTCGGTTGATGAAATAACGCTTGCTCTTTTTGGTCAGCATTGCGGTGATAAACACGATGAATATGTGGAAAGAACAGAGAAATATCTGTTAAATAAATCTATGGAGTTTATTAACAAAGATATCGATGTCGTTCTTGACTGGGGCTTCTGGACAAAAGCAGAACGGGAGTCTGTAAAAGAGTTTTATAAATCTCGTTATATCGAATGTGAGCTTCATTATATTGATATCAGCGACAAGGTGTGGAAATCACGCTTGCATAAGAGAAACAACGCTGTGCTTGCAAATGAAACAAGTGCTTATTATGTTGATGATAACCTTGCCGCAAAATTTGCTTCAATATTTGAAATGCCGAGCGAAGATGAGATTGATATAATTTATCAAGGTGATGGAAATGGATTTTGATGAATTTATAAAACTTAAAGATATTGAAATCAGAGATAATGAACATTTGAAGGTTATTAAGTGTTTTTATCCTTATCTCCGCAGCGTTTCAGGCGAGGAACAATTATTGCCGTCACTTATCGGAAGTATTGTTGGTTTTGATTTATCGAATGTTACAGTTGAAACTGCCTGCTTTAACGGCGTAAATGATAGTAGCAAACCACCTTATGACAATGTTGACCTTTATATTAAGTTGAATAACGATATAAAAGTTTTTGTTTACGGAAGAAAACAGGAACATCTTGCTGAACTAAAAGAAAATGAGTATGTAGTATTTTTGATTTCACATGACTTGACGGGTAATATCACACAAACAGAAAATCATCATATTTTTATCGAATAAATATTAGGAGCGATATATATGAGATGCGATTTAGTAAACGTAATAAAACTGAATACTGAAACAATTTTTACCAATGCATATATAATGCTTCAGACCTGCGATATGGACTATATTCTCTGCGATATGCCGATTTGGAAACACTGTTATCATATGCTGCACAGTTTAGACCAATGGTACATAAATCCTAAAGAATATGTGCATCCTGCGTTTCATACGGAAAATTTAAATTCTCTTGATATCGCAAGTGAAGAAACATTGTCAAAAGAGCAGTTGCAAGAGTATTGGAAAAGCATAGAAGCAAAAATCACAGATTATCTGAACAGCCTAAATGATGAAATGTTATATGAGATACCAACCGGTTGTAAGCAAAACCGACTCGGGCTAATAATGTCGCAGTTCCGTCATTTCTATGCACATTTAGGAAATATAAACGCAACTACAATAATTGAAACTAACCAATGGCCAAGGGTTGTCGGAATTACAGGTAAAAGCGGAAAATCAACATCAGGATTGTGGGAATGATTTAATATGAACACAACAATACGCAAAGCAAAACTCGGTGATGAGAAAATACTTGCACATATTCAGACGGAATCGTGGAAATCTGCTTTTGTGGATATCATTTCTGATGAAGATATGGAAAAATGTACAGATATAGCAAAAGCTGAAGCAATGTACGAGAATGTTATAAAATCCGGTTATGCTGAAATGTCGATTCTTGAACTTGACCGTAAACCTCATTGTATTGCAGCTTGGAGCAAAGCAAGAAATCCTCAGTTCTCAGATTGTGCAGAATTAATTTGTATTCATAGTTTGAGCGATAATTGGGGCAAGGGATACGGTTCAATGATGATGAATCATATATTCAATGAAATCAAGAAATCAGGTTATGTTAGCGTGTTGCTTTGGGTGTTTGAAAAGAACACTTTTGCTCGTGGCTTTTACGAAAAGCACGGATTTGAATTGACCGATAACAAACAACTTTCTTATGGTGCTGTTGAAGTTATGTATAGGGCAGAACTATGACAAAATTTGAATTGTTTTTAAAAAATGCAGAATTACTCAACAATGGTTTTGAAATCCTTCCGTTGCTTTATGGCTCGTTAGGATTAGAAGTCTTGACGAATTCATCATTAAATGCAGATGATATTGATATTCTGATTCCGCAGGTATTCGTTACGGGAAACAGGTGGGCAGAATTTAAAGATTTTCTGAAAAATAACGGTTATACTTTGGTTGATGAACACGAACATACCTTTGTAAAAAACGGTGTTGAATATTCTTATGCCGCAATTGAAGGCTTGAAAGGCTTTGCGGGTATTGATATAAACTGTTTAGAAATTCGTGTTGAAAGCAAAGCAAAGTTTATGCTTTTGTCGTTGGAGCAGTATTTGCGCGTTTATGAAAAATCTGCCCTCGATGGCTACAGAATGAATGTAAAAGAAAAGCAGGATAAACAGAAAATTGAGTTGATACAGGATATAATTAGCCTTACAAAATAGGGGGGATTCGTAAATTACAGTTTGTCGGGATGCGTGCATTTTTGTAGGGGCAATTCACGAATTGCCCGCCG
Organism: Clostridia bacterium; assembly: GCA_017416765.1. GTDB lineage: Bacteria > Bacillota > Clostridia > Oscillospirales > Acutalibacteraceae > UBA8612. Next base: position 3,551 of record JAFQBE010000007.1, on the reverse strand, counting down.
TAAAAGCAATATGGTGGTAAAATTCGGGCGATTCGTGAATCGCCCCTACTGAAATTTAAAAAAACAAAGGATGTTTAAACATGAAAAAAATCGGACGGCAGGTACTTTTTATCGGTACAAGCGAAAACAATCCCCGCAACGGTGAGGGGGCGTTTATCCGCCTTAATAACGGTTCAATTCTGTTCGGCTATACCGAATATATCGGCGACGCTTGGGAGGACGATGCAACCGCCCGTATCAGCGCAGTTGTGTCACGCGATGAGGGCGAAACCTGGTCCGAGCCATTTGTGCTTTTTGAAAAGCCCGAAAACTGCATGAATATAATGAGTCTTTCTTTCCTGCGCATGAATAACGGCGATATCGGTGCCTTTTATATTTTCAAGAACCTTGACGGTACGGATAAAATTCTTTTTACCCGTTCGGCAGATGAAGCAAAAACCTGGTCTGAACCAATCAGCTGTATGGATTGCCTTGCCGAGCAGGATTATTATGTTCTGAATAATGACAGAGTGTTAAGGCTTAAAAGCGGACGCATAATTTTTGCCGTTGCAAGGCATACCGTGCTGACCGACCATAAGGAATTTATGCCGGGTGTAATATGTTATTTTATTTCGGATGATGACGGTAAAACATGGTACAAAACCGATACCGAGTTTTCCTGTCCGTTTCCGAATAATCCCGACGGTTATGAAGAACCGGGTCTTTACGAGCTGCCCGACGGCAGGCTGTGGTGCTATATCCGTACAAGCTTAGGCTTTCAGTTTGAATGTTTTTCGGCTGATGAAGGTATTACATGGACCGTTCCCGAACCGAACCTGATGCTTTCTTCCGCTTGCTCGCCGATGCTTGTAAAGGATTGCGGCGAATTTACCGTTGCCGTTTTCAATCCTGTTCCCGAGCATATTCTGCGCCCTGAGAGCGAACCGTGGGGCAGAACGCCATACACAGCAGCGGTCAGCCGCGACAGGGCAAAAACTTTTGATAAATCAATGCTTTTCTATATCGAGGACGATTTGAGCAACGGCTACTGTTACCCCGCAATTATTGAGGTTGAAAACGGATTCCTTGTTGCCTACTACCATAGCAACGGTACGGATATCTGCCTTAACAGCACAAAAATCACTAAAATTATGTATGAGGAATTGAATTGATTATGCCTGAATTTTTACGCGGTGAGCAGCTTAAAACTTATCTGGGCAAAACCGTTGAAATACACATTGACCGTCCTATAGGCTATGTACATAAAAAAGAAAAGTATTCGCTTGTGTACCCAATAAATTACGGCTATATTCCGGGGGTGTTGGGCGGTGATGGTGAAGAGCTTGATGTGTATCTGCTTGGTTTGGATAAGCCCGTAGAAGTGTATAAAGCTAAAATAATTGCTATTGTGTACAGGCAAAACGATGTTGAAGATAAACTCGTTGCCGCACCTGAAAACTACAGCTTTACTAAAGAAGAAATAGAAAAAGCAATCAGCTTTCAGGAGCAGTATTATGACAGCGAGGTTGAGGTGTTATTATGAGTGATATAAAAACTGTAGATTTTAGAAGAATTAATGAAGATGAATTTTCACGTTTTAAAAAATGGTCTGTTAAAAATTACGCAGATAATCTTATTAAATCCGGTGACGAAAAGTTCAGAATCAAAGCTGTTAAAGAGGCTAAATCAGAATTTAATGATGTATTTTCTGACGGTGCAAATACGAAAGATAATTATTTGTATATCGTTTTGAATGAAGCAGAAGAAAAAATTGGTGTTATCGGCTATCAGAAAAGCCCGTTTGAGGAAAATGCCGCCTTTGTCATCGAAAATGTTATAAAGGAAGAATACAGAGGTCAGGGCTACGGCAAAGCTGCTTTTGTAAAATTACAGCAGGATGCCAAAGAAAACGGCTTTGGAAAAATGGTGCTTAATGCTTTTAAGCATGCTCCGATTTCGTTTAATATGTATATGAAAAACGGCTTTGAGATTATTGAAGATTACGGCGGAAGCGTTATAATGGAGAAGAAGCTGTAATAATGTAAAGTTTGGTTATAACCGTTCTTTACATATACATACACAAAATAGCTGTGATACAATGAAACAAAAAGGAGAAAAACACTATGAAGCCTACTAAAAAATTACCTTTATTTTGTATCACGGGTGCATCGTGTGCAGGCAAAACAACCGTATGTAACGAGCTTTTTAAAAATGAAACTGACTATATTGTTCTTGAAAGTGATATAACCTGGAATGATGTTTATAACACACCCGAGGATGATTACAGGACATATCGTAGAATGTGGACAAGGCTTTGTGCCAATATTTCGCAAATAGGGCTGCCTTGTGTTGTTTGCGGAGCGTGTACTCCGAAACAGTTTGAAAGCTTACCTGAAAGAGAACTGTTTTCAGATTTGCACTATCTTGCCATTGTTTGTGATGATGAAACTATGATGCACAGAATGACAGTCGGTAGAAGAGTTACGGACGAAAACTGGATTGCTTCTTCCATGCAGTTTAATAAATGGCTGAAAGAAAATCACGATAAAACTCAGCCGAATATTGATTTGCTCGATACTTCAAACCTTACTCCTGAACAAGCTGCCGAATATGTTGATAAATGGATAAAATCCAAACTCATAACAAAATGAAAACAGTAAATTACGAAAATGCTGCCGATATATTGCCGGAGGATTTGCTCAGGCGGGTGCAGAAATTTGCCGCAGGCAAGCTGATTTATGTGCCTGAAACTACAGCCAAACGCTCGTGGGGCGAAACTTCGGGCTATAAGCGGTATCTTGCAGAGAGAAACCAAGAGATAAAAGAAAAATTCATATCAGGCTTTACTGTTAAAAATCTTGCTGATGAATATAATCTTTCCGTTGAATCAATCAAGAAAATTGTTTACAGTAAAGCAGAAAAAAGTTTGAAATACAGGTGTTCTTTATCCTCGGCAAAGGAGTTTTCTAAAGCGGATAAGCTTGAGGAATGGGTACATTCGTTTTTACTCTCGGACGGTCATAACCAAGCTTTTTCGGACGGACTGAAGCTGTTTGACAGATATTATTTAGGTCCGTTTATCATGCCGCTGAATTTGTTTTCCCGCTGTTGCGGTCCGGAGGAAAATATAAAATATCGGGTTAATGCAGAATGGTTTGAAAAGCGTGTGCAGTCATTAAAGAAAGCACTTCAATCAAACGATGATATGCCGCCGCTTATAGTGCATTTCGTTGATCACGGCTTTGAACTCTCTGACGGTAACCACCGTTTTGAAGCACTTACTCAACTGGGGATAAAAGAATATCCGGTTATTGTTTGGATAACAGAAAAAGAAGAATATGATGAGTTTTCAGAAGTGTTCAACGAGTATTTATGAATACAAATTACAGTTTTGCGATTTCATCGCAAAACTGTAGCGATATAAATCCCTTACGGGATTTGCTATATATTGCGTTGCAATGCGATATATCTTCGATGCGATATGTGCTGCGGCACACAGGGGATTTATATCATATCGCAGGTGAGTGTAACGAGCCTATATCGCAATTTCATTTATGAAATTATATCGCATT
>JAFQBE010000039.1 GCA_017416765.1 Clostridia bacterium | reverse complement strand
GGTCTTTTCTCATCAGTAAGTCCAAGCAAGTAATCAGCTGAAATGTTATAGACTTGGCAGAGTTTTATAATGGTCTTTCTTCCTATTTCTCGTTCCCCTCGTTCATATTTACTATAGTTGTTTTGGTCCATACCTATTTTTCTTGCTAATTCTGCTTGTGTGTATCCGTGTTCTTTGCGTAGCTGCTTTAGTATGTTCATATTTTATGGTCTCTTATTTGTTATTCCAAGTAAATAATCTGCTGATATTTTAAATGTTTTGCAAATTAATACTATTTCTTCTGGAGTTGGGTTTGTATCATTATTTTCTAATCTTGATATTTTTCTTTGACTCATATTTAATATTTTGCCCATTTGTGTTTGATTTAAATCTTTATCTTCTCTTATTTCTTTAAATCTTTCATTAAATTTCATTTCTTTATCTTCTTTACTTTTTTAAAAAATCTTATCATAGTTGTTTTTTTATTGTTGACATTTAGTCACTTTTTAGGTATTCTATTAATATAGACACTTTCTGTCTAAATTTATTTTTGGAGTGTTATATATGTACAATGTTGTTGGTATCCAGAAGATTAACTATGTAAGTAAAAAAACAGGAGCGCCGGTTATCGGTACTCGCCTGCATTGCATGAAGTCGTTCCCTGATGGTTCTACCGATTGCGAAGGTTATTCAGTAGATTCTTTTTACTGTTCCAGTATTATTGATTTGACTCATGTCGTTGTCGGTTGTGATATTGAAGTTTATTTCAATCGTTACGGTTCTGTTGAGTTTGTTCGTGTCGTTTCTTGATACAATAGGTACATTAGTACCTAACTCTGATTTTGTATAACTCGCAATATTAAAATATTAGCATATTTTTTAGTACCTCTCCTGCTATTTGGCTCAATATAATAAATAAAAAAAGAGCCGGTCAAACCGACTCTTTAATAAATGATTTCGTAATCTATTATTTTTCGCTGAGTAATTTTGAAAGCTCGTTCATGAATGTATTTATATCCTTGAACTGACGGTAAACCGAAGCAAAACGAACATAAGCAACTTCGTCAATCGCCTTTAATTTATCCATAGCAAGTTCACCGATATATACAGAAGTAACTTCACGGTCAAGTGAATTCTGAATTGTAAACTCAATGCTGTTTACAATTTCATCAATCTGTGCCAAAGATACGGGACGCTTTTCACAAGCTCTGAGCAAGCCGTTGAAAAGCTTCTGCTTATCAAAAGGTTCGCGGGATTTATCGCGCTTTACAATAATAATCGGAACACTTTCTATAATTTCGTATGTTGTGAATCTTTTAGCGCATTGGATACATTCACGGCGGCGGCGTATACGTTCATTTTCATCTGTAGGTCTTGAATCGATTACCTTGCTTTCTTCGTATCCGCAAAACGGGCACTTCACAAAATCACTTCCTAATTTTGATTTATTTATTAAAAGTATAACATTAACCTATTATTTTGTCAAATTTTTCTGCTGCGGTTATAATTTGCTTCTTATCATTAAAGCAATTACTGTACAGCTCAATCAAATATTTTCCGTTATATCCTTTTTCTTTCAAAGCTTTTATAATTTTTTTAAAATTTTCGTTTCCTTCAAAAGGCGGTAAACAATCTGATTGTAAATTATAATCGCTTATATGAACATTTACTATTTTATTTCCTACTGCTTCAATGAAATCAAGCGGTGATTCCCCTGCCCTGCGGCATTGCTTCAAATCGAGTGTCATCGCAAAATCGCCACCAAGATAATCATTCATTCTTTTAATGAAATCTACGCTCTGCGAACGAAAATTAACCACATTTTCCTGGGAAACAGTTACTCCGAATTGCTTACCCGTATCGCGCAGTTTTGCAAATCGTTCAAAATAATCTGTCCCATCGGCAGTATGCATGGTCTTTGCGCCATGTAACACAAAAATTTTTGAATTCATTTCATTGGCAAACTGAAAGAAATGCTTATACAGTTCAACCGTATCATCTACCCTGCGTTTATAAGAACCGAAAAGTGTAAACGACTCTGCAAAAGAAGTAAACGGATGCACAGATACAACATTCAAGCCGTAATATGAAACTTCGTTTTTTATTTCATTTAATAAATTACCCTTTAATTCGCACGGAGCATTTACAAATATTTCAATATTATTAAAGCCCATTTCACCGCAAAGACGAACAGATTTTTCAGTTTCAAGCGGATAAAAGCAGGCGCTCGACATACCGGTTTGCATTTAACTCACATCCTTTCCAACATTTTGCCTTTGATTTGTGTGCATAAATATATTATCATAAAACCGGTGATTTTATGAAGAATTTATTCAATATATTTAACGGTTGTTCAGTTGTTACAAAAGCATTTATGCGCGTATTTTTCGTTTTAGGTATATGTCTGATTTTATGTTCAGCAGCGTTTTTCTTTTTTGCAGAACACTCTTATTCATACTATGCTGCACGGCAATTGAGCCTTGAACTTATTGAAGTACTGCGGTCGGGCAGCACAATAATAGCTGCGGGTACAGTAATCAGCGCATATATAGAAAAGCAAAGCAGCATTACTTCCAGCTGACATTTTCTTTACCCGCAGCAGCTTCAAAATTATACTTTACAATTCCAAGGTCTGTTTTTGTATAAAAACCGACCTTGGCTTTTGCTGTTACGGTATTATCGGAATTCAGCTTTAAATAAAACTTCTGTTGATTTACGGCTGTAGGTGCAAGAATTGCCGCTTCAACTCCCCTTTTGAACCATTCAGGAGAAGTTTCGCTTACATTACTGATTTCTTTGACGCTTTTGCTTTTACGCGTGTTTCCCTGGTATTCTCCGTAGCCTACAGAAATAACAATGTGCAGTTTTTCACCTTTATTAAAATTTATAAATTCAGGCTGTTTTGAATAAGTCAGCGCTACCCAGCAGGTATTCAGACCAAGCTGCTGTGCTTTAAGCACTATCCGCTGACCGTAATAGCCGCATTTTTCGGTAAACTCCGAAGAATTTTTGCCAACGAGAGCAATATAATTTTTAACTCCTTTAAAATGTCCGTAATTTGCCATTTTCCCAGAAAAGGCCTTCGGTTCATTTATAATAAGCTGTATATTCAGTCCGCTTTCTTTATTACATTCATCAATCTCTTTTTTTAAGAGGTTGAGAATGTCTTCTTCAATCGGAATATCTTTATATCTGCGTACACTTCTGCGAAGTTTAATTGCTTCAAAAATGTCCATTATTAAGCTTCACCATTCCTTATAATAACGCGGCCTATGACAGTATAAATATCATAAGCCGCAAAAATCAGAATATTAGAAAAACAGAATTATTTCATCGGTTTATGGTCACAGATAATGCCCTTTTCAACCCTGTCAAAATACCATGAGGTTGTGGGAATAACAAAGGTTATGCCTTTTTCAACAATTTCAAAGGTACAGTCTGTTACATATTCACATTCACCGTCAATATTAACGGCAGCAGGCTTTTCGCTGTGTATAACCATCTTTTTACCCCTTGTAAAGGTTGTAATATCCCAATCAAGGTGTTCACCGCGCTTATATTTATTAATGAGACCGAGAAGTTTAATTCTCATAATATTCTTTTTAACATGAACAAAATCGAGCAGACCGTCATCGGGCATTGCATGCGGAGCAGCCATATAACCGCCGCCGTACCAGCGGGAATTACCGCAATAGCAGAAAAGAGTCGGTGCAGTAAACGGCTCATTATCATCAAACTGAACGGTAAAGGTACTCTTCATTTTGCCGATAAAGGAATACAGCAATGATGCGGTATAAGCTGCTTCTCCATTAAGGAAGGGTAACTTTTTAAACTTAGCCTGACCTGCGCAGACTTCGGCATCAAGACCCATTGAACACTGATTAATGGCAATTTTGCCAAGGCATTTGATAACATCAAGCTGAACAGGCGTACCGTTTACCTGTGCTTCAACATTTACAAGGTCTTCCTTGTTGCCAAAAAGACGGATAAAGTCGTTACCTGAACCCAGAGGAATAACAGCAACCTGAACATTTTCCTTGCCGTATGCACCGTTTACAACTTCAAACAGCGTACCGTCACCACCGCAGGCATAGAAACGGACAATATCATCGCCTACGGGATAATTCTTTACAAAATCAATGCCTTCGTAAGGGGCTGAAGTTTCGTGAACTTCATAGTCACCGCCGTTTTTTGAAAAATAAGCTTCAATCATCGGCTTAATAATATTGGCAGAACGGTTTTTGCCCTTACCTGCACAGGGATTTACAATAAATACATGCTTCATTCTTCCCACTCCTTACTTAAAATACATATATACCTGGCATTTAATCATGCCGTTGTAGAGTTTTCTTCTTTTATCAGCTTTTCTGCCGAATTCCTGTTCAAAGGTTTCCGACGGGCTGATTACAGTATATGACCAACCGTGTTTACGTTCGAACACCTTGCCCATTGTCCTGTAAAGTCTGTTTGCTTCTTCAATATCAAGCAGTCTTTCACCGTAAGGCGGATTACATATAAGCGTACCTTTTTCGGTTTCGCCTTTGAAATCTTTAATATCGGCAACGCTGAACTTTATTTTATCCGAAACACCTGCCTGAGATGCATTGAGCTTTGCCAGCTCAACAGTTTCGGCAGAAACATCAGAACCGATAGCAAAGAAATCGCAATCACGCTTTTCAAGGTCACGCGCTCTTTCTTTTTCACGCGCCCATATACTGCGGTCAAGCTGTTCCCAACGGTCGCAGGAGAAATTTCGCTTTAGTCCGGGAGCAATATTCATTGCCATTAATGCACCTTCAATAAGAATTGTACCGGAACCGCACATGGGGTCGTAAAGTGTGTGATATGGGCGAAGACGCGATGCTGCACAAAGTGAAGCAGCAAGCGTTTCTTTGATAGGTGCCATGTTTGATTGAGGTCTGTATCCCCTTTTGTGAAGACCTGCACCTGATGTATCAAGCAAAAGCGTAACTACATCTTTATTGAATGAAAACTGAATCTGATGTACGGGACCTGTTTCTTCAAACCACGAAACGCCGTATTTACTCTTTAAGCGTTCGACAACAGCCTTTTTAATAATTGCCTGACAGTCACGCACACTGAAAAGTGTTGAATTTATTGAATAGCCCTTTACAGGAAACGCATCACGACTGCTTATCCACTGTTCCCATTCAAGAGCCTTTGTGCCCTGAAAAAGCTCCTCAAAGGTTTTGGCAGTAAATGAACCGACAACAATCTGGACACGCTCGGCAAATCTTGAACAGATATTAATACGGGCAAGTATATTTTCATCGCCAGAAAAAAGAACTCTTCCGTTTTCAGCCTGAACATTCTGTGCTTCAAGCTGACGAAGCTCATCGGCTATAAAGCCTTCAAGACCAAGTAAACAAGGAATACAAAAATTAATAAGCATAATATACCTTCAAACATAAAAATCAAATAGGAGCGGTATACCGCTCCTATTATTATAAATTAAATATTAAATATAGTCAACTGATTTCTTTTAAGAAATATTAATCTATTTCAGGTTCGAGCAAGCCGTAACCGCCATCATTTCTTACATAAACAACGCTTACATTACCGCTGTCGGCGTTGAGGAACATATAAAACCTGTGACCGATAAGATTCATGTTCAGAATTGCTTCCTCAACCGTTTCGGGTCTTAACTCAACGCGTTTTGTACGGACAAGCTCAAATTCCGTTTCTTCAGCAATCGGGGCTTCTTCTGCAAAATCATCAAATGCACCGCTGCGAAGCCTTTTTTCAATTCTCGTTTTATTCTTGCGAATCTGGCGGATGAGAGAATCCACACAAAGGTCAAGTGCATCATTCATATTGTCGGCACGTTCCTGCGAACGGAATACCATGCCGCCGTTAAGAACGGTGACTTCAACAATCTGCACATTTTTTTCTACCGTAGCAGTAATTTTTGCTTCGGCAGAATCGCCGAAAAAGCGTTCAACTTTTTTAAGCTTTTTTTCTGCGTGTTCTTTGAAAGAATCTCTGATTGTGCATTTGCGACCGAAAGTTGTGATTTTCATAATTACATCCCCTTTTTACGGATAATCAGACAATAAGTTTATAAGTATCTGTCTGTACATGTATTATAACATATTGCACATATTTTGTAAATAGGTATGTAAATATTTTATGGCTAATGACTAATCAGAGTATTTCTGTCATATGTCTTGTAACATGGCAGCCGAAGTTGACCGCAACAGGAAGACCGGCAATATGGGTAGGTGCTGTTTCAATATTTACCGCAAGTGCCGTTGTTTTGCCGCCAAAGCCCTGCGGACCGATATTAAGGCTGTTAGCAAGATTCAATATTTCTTTTTCCATATCGGCATAGTATTCATTTGCATTTCTTAAATTTACATTTCTGCAAAGAGCTTTTTTTGCAAGATAAGCACATTGCTCAAAATCGCCGCCGATGCCTATACCAAGAACAATAGGCGGACAAGGATTGCCGCCCGCTTTTACAATTGAGTCAAGCACATATTCAATAATATCTTCGCGTGTTGCCGCAGGTGTAAACATTTTAAGGCAGCTCATATTTTCGCTGCCGAAGCCTTTAGGCGCAACTGTTATTTCAACTTTATCACCTGGCACTATTCTTGTGTGTATAACTGCAGGAGTATTATCACCCGTATTCTTTCTTAATAGCGGGTCTTCAACAACAGAACAACGCAAAAAACCTTCTTTATATCCGCGTCTGACGCCTTCATTAATTGCCTTTTCAAGGTCGCCGCCAACAAAATGCACATCTTGTCCGATGTTAATGAAAACAACAGCCATTCCGCAATCCTGACAAATCGGTATATCAAGTTTTTTCGCTGCATCAAGATTTAACATTAAATCATTCATTACCGAACAAGCAACAGCTGAAGTTTCAGCTTCAGCAGATTGAGCAATCAAAGCAGTCAAATCCGACGGGAGAACCTTATTAGCTTTTATACAAAGTTGAGATACGACATCAGTTATTGCGTTAACATTAATTTCTCGCATATTTTACCTCTCAATAAACAAAAGCGCCGAAAAGCCAAAACTTTGCGGCGCAAAATAAACTAAAATTATTTTCTGTTACCCCTGCGGGATGAAGTCTGGCTGTAGCGTGAATCATTTGAACGGCGAAGGTCTGAAAACTTATCGTCACTCACCTGCTTGAATTTTGCCATCATATCTTCAAAAGATGCAGGCTCATTTGAAGACTGCTGTTGACCCTGCCAAACATTCGGTTTTGGCTGTGTGCGCTTGGGACGGTTAGAAAAAGCCGGCTGTGACTGAGGCTCTGCAGCAGACGCAGCTGCCTGCTTAATAGAAAGGCTGATTTTACCCTCAGGACTGATTGTAAGAACCTTTACTTTAACCTGCTGACCGTCTGAAAGATATTCGCGGATATCCTTAACATATGTATTGGATACTTCGGAAATGTGTACCATTCCCGTTGCACCGCCTTCAATTGAAACAAAAGCGCCGAAATTTGTAAGACCAGTTACCTTGCCATCAAGAATTGCCCCGACTTCGATTTGCATAGAACCCATGTTCTCCTCTAAAAAATAATGATAAAATCAGCTTGCTGAATTAGCGTAAACGCGTTCACCGGGCATAACATAATCAAGCTCTTCCCGCGCATACTGCTCAAGATATTCCGACTCGTTTTCGCTGTCAAGAATTTCTTCAAGTTCAGCATTGGCTTTATCCTGCTCGGAAATCTGTTCAGAGAGTTCGGAAACCTGTTCGGTTTTATCTTTTATATCCATGCGAAGCTGTATCGAATTAATAATAAAATAGCCGATAAGTGCGACGAGAGCGAGAACAAGGACAATGCTTATTCTTCCTTTGTTTTTACTGTTCATTTTGCACCTGCTGTTTTAATTTTGATATTTTAAATCTTAATAATTATATACCAAAACTATTTTCATTTTCAAGTGGTTTTTGCTTAAATTTAATCTTTTTGGGAAGTTTTATTAAAATTTCTTTGAATTTTTTCCTTATTTTACCTGCGGGATTCAATATTTTTCTCAACGGAAACGAAATAACAGTACTTAAAAGAAAAAATGCACTTTTAAGCTTATCTAAAAATTTTAAAGAAAAACCGAAAACAAAACTGCTGAGTGTAAAAAAATATACTGCAAATCCGACAGCCAGAGCCACAAAAATATAAAACCTGAATCTGCCGCCGTTTATTGAAAGCAAAAACAAAAAGGTAATTACCGCAATAAATAAAAAAAACAGAATATCCTGAATAAAAATCCCTTTTTTACTCTTTAAAACAACCGTACGAAAAACTTTAAAAAAATCATAAAGCAAGCCAACAATAAAGCCGAACCCAACTGAAAGCAAAAAGACCTTGAAGTGTATATCGGTGCTGTCAATATACATATCCGGTCACCTGAAAATACGGCTGAAAAATCCGCCCTGAGCAGGTGTTTCATCGGAATAAGTTATACCGCTGATTTCACCGTCAATTACAAGCTCCCCCACCTCGGTGCTGAAACGGTTGATTCTTAACCCCTGCCCGCTTACTGTCATTTCGCCAAGCGTTGTAACAGCAATAATATTCTGCTCATCAAAGCTTTCAACATCCCTTACACCTGAAACTGTAAGATGTTTACGCTCTTCAAGCACAAGGCTATGCGGAACAATATTGATATTTTTATCTTCCAAAGCAATCTCTCCCCGATATTTAATCAATAAAAGTTATGAAAAAACGGGGAAAAATATGCTTAAAGCTGTCTGAACATCAAAGCAGCACTTTCCTTTGTAGCGTGTTCAGAAACGTTTAAAACCTCGTATTTTGAAAGATTTGAACCCATCTGTATTTCAATAATATCACCGACTTTAACTTCAAGTGAAGCTCTTGCAATGTTACCGTTTACGGTAACATGCTTCGCATCACATACTTCGTTAGCTACTGTTCGTCTTTTTATTATTCTTGAAACCTTTAAATATTTATCAAGTCGCATAATTAATTTACTCCTGAACTAAAAATGAAACAGGCTGCCTTTTCAAATGACAAGGCAGCCCAAATTTTAAGAAAAAACTTATTTTGCAGCGTTCTTGAAAGCCTGACCAGCCTTGAAAGCGGGAGCCTTGCAAGCAGGAACTGTCATTGTTTCGCCTGTTCTGGGGTTGCGAGCCTGCTTCTCTGCGCGCTCACGAAGTTCAAATGTACCGAAACCGATAAGCTGTACTTTTTCGCCGCCTGCAACAGCTGCTGTGATAGCGTCAAGTGCAGCATTGAGTGCCTTTTCTGAATCTTTCTTTGAGAGACCTGTCTTTTCAGCAACAGCGCTGATGAGTTCATTTTTGTTCATTTTGTTTAACCTCCGAAAATTTTTAAATTATATATAATACAAGAGTATTATTAACATTTTTTTGCTTCATCCCAGAGCTTGTCCAACTCTTCAAGAGAAGAAGACTTCATATCAATACCTTTTTTATCCGCAAGCTGCTCTACGATTGAAAAACGATTAAAGAATTTATCCGTAGCTGCTGTAAGGGCCTCTTCAGCATCAACATCAATAAAGCGAGAAACATTAACCGCTGAAAAAAGGACATCACCTAATTCTTCAAAGCAAGCAGCATCGTCACCCGAGTTTATTGCCTGACGAAGTTCTGTAACTTCTTCCTCAAGTTTTTCGAGCGCACCGCCGATGTCATCCCAATCAAAGCCTGCTTTTTTAGCTTTTTTCTGTATTTTTGTGCTGCGCATAAGTGCGGGCAATTCACGCGGTACAGCCTGCATAGCCTGGGTTGTGGTTTTCTGACCCTTGGTTGCACGCTTTATATCGTCCCAGTTGGTGAGAACATCGTCAACGCCGCTGACATTAACCTCACCGAAAACGTGAGGATGGCGCTCAATAAGCTTTTTGCAAATCCCGTCACAGACATTGTCAATATTGAAAACATTTTTCTCTGTTTCAATCTGTGCATGAAAAACTGCCTGCAGCATAAGGTCACCGAGTTCTTCGCAGAGAAGAACATCATCATCCTTATTTATAGCCTCAATTACCTCGTAGGTTTCTTCAATCAGGTCTTTCTTGATTGTAAGATGAGTCTGAACCGCATCCCAGGGGCAGCCGCCCTCACCACGCAGAACAGCAACAATTTTTACAAGGTCATCAAATTTATAATTGCTTTTAAACTCAAAGTTTTCTACCATACTAAACGCTCCGTTTGAAAAAAGTGGCAATTTGCTCCACTTTTATTTATATTAACCTATTAAATCATATTTTTCAAGGGCTTTTGCAATTTTTTTGCCTTTAGGAAGCATTAAAAGGTCATCTTTTGATATACCCTTGACAATAAGCAGCATAACGGCATATACAACAACTGCCACACCGACGCCGAGAAGTGTTGAGATATTAGCACCGTTCAGGCGGCTTGAAGCATCGCCGAAGGTTAAAATATTTGAAAATACTGCGTGTGTTGCATAAGCTGAAAGCGCACAGACTATTGCAGAAATTGCAGGCTTTCCGAAGGTAGAAACAAAGTTAATTTTGCATTTTGAAACCTTCATTGTGAAATAAAGGTTAAGAGTTACAATAACCGTGTAGCAAACAAGAGTACCTATTGTTGCGCCGTAAATATTAAGTTCAGGAATACCGACAAAAATAAAATTGCAGATTACCTTGATAATTGCACCAAGAGCAACAACCTTTGCGGGAATATCAGCCCTGCCCATAGCCTGAAGGACATTTGTAAGCGGAGTTGAAAGAGCCATTACAAATGTACCTATACCGTAAATCATAACAATAGGTGAAGAAATAGGAATAAGGTTTTCGGCAGTTGTGCCACCGTAAAGCAGTGTCATTATAGGTTCTGCCAGAGCAGCGATGCCTAAACCTGCAGGAGCGGCAACAAGCATACAGATACGGATAACAGAGTTTATTGTTGATGTAACTTCCTGCTTGTTTTTAAGTGCGCGTGCCGCAGCAAGCGCAGGGATTGCGCTGACACCCAAAGACATAGTAATGGATGTGACAAGATTTTTGAAATCAAGTGCAGAGAAATAACAGCCGTAAAGATATGTGCCTATATCCTTATCAAGCGTACCTGAACCCTGAAGAGATGCAGCAAAGGCAGATTTGAAATAATCAATATTTTCCGCTACGGCAGAAGCAAGTCTTGTACGGATTGTAAAATTATCAATAAGGTTTGTAATATTGGTAATCAATGCGCTGATTACCATGGGTATTGCAATTGTGATAAGTGCTTTTGCAATATCGTTTGAAGATTGCGGACGCGGTGAATTTACAAGCATTGTTCTTGTAATTGTATCGCCTGCAATTTTTTTGCGAAGTACCATAAAGCCAAGTGCAGCAATTGTACCGATGGTAATAGAAAGTACAGCTGCGGCCGCAGCGTACGGATAAATTGCGCTGAGTGCTTCTTCCTGTGTTGCGCAAGCTTTACCGAAAACAGTTTCACCGCTGTTAAAACGGTTAAGTCCGTATGACATGGTAATTTTTGCAAAAGCAAGGCCTAAAATAAGCTTACCGAGTGCCTCAATTACCTGCGAAATCGCAGTTGGTGTCATATTACGCAGGCCTTCATAATATCCGCGGTATGTAGACATCATACAGCAGAAGAAAATCGAAGGAGAAATCATAAGAATGCTCCAGAGATTATCTTCACACTGACCGAGCTTTACATACGGGAAGGCAATAAGAATAAGCAGAAGTGTACCGACAATACCTACAAGCAAAAACAAACGCTTAGCAACACGGAATATCATTCTTGCATCGCGGTAATTGCCGAGAGTCACGCTTTCAGAAACCATTTTAGAAACGGCTACAGGCAGACCTGCCATAGAAATAGCATAAATGGGAGTATAAATTTCGTAGGCAGAGCTGAAATATCCTCTGCCGACTTCGCCTATAAGTGCCGTCAACGGAATTTTGTAAATAGCACCGATTACCTTTACAATAAGCGTTGCCATAACAAGTATCAATGCACCGTTGAGCATTGACTGACCTTTAACAGTTTTTTCCTGTCCCAAAACAACACATCCTTTTCATATATTTTGAATTCAGAATTAATTAACAAAGAAATTCGCGCTTGAGAAGCGACTGCTCAGGCAGCAAGCTCTCGGGAATGGTTTCAAAACATTCCAATATTTTTGTGAGCCGCTGTGTTTTATCAAACCAGATGCTTTCTTTATCTACAGCTTTGAAAAGCTCAATTGCCCTTGTTTTAAAAACGCAGGGTTCATAGTTATGAATTGAATCAATCAGAATATCCGCACAGTATTTATACGGCGCAAGGTATTTCTGTTCACCTTCAAGAACACTATCCCACATTGAAAATGTGTTTTCAACTGAACTGCTCCTATGTGAAAAATCGCGTACTGTTCTGCGTACAAGTCTTAAATCGCGCTTGGTGAACAAAACGCTGCCGTCATCATTATAAATTCGTGTTGATACGCTGATATAAAGTTTTAACAGTGCACGCGCAGGAAGCGATTCGTGAATCAAAGGATTAAGCGCGTGCAAGCCTTCAAGAATTACAACATCGCCCGGAATAAGCTGAATTTCGTCAGCATTATCGGTTCTCAAGCCCGTATCAAAATCAAACTTCGGTATGGATGCTTTACGCTGTGTAACCAAAGATTCAAGAACGTTTCTGAGTAAATCAAGGTCAAGTGCATTTACGGTTTCGTAATCGGGCTTGCCGTTTTCATCAAGTATTGCATCATAGGAATTACGGTAAAAATCGTCAAGCGAAATTGTATATGCCTTATGCCCTACTGAATGCAGTTTTTCATTAATCTTGTTTGCTGTAGTGGTTTTGCCTGAAGAACTCGGACCTGCAAGCAGAACGATTTCAATACTGTGGTTATTGCTTATTACATCAACAATTTTATTAAGTGCGCTGTCATAGCGTTCTTCAGCGCGTGCAATCATACCGCAAGGGTCGCTTACAGCAAGTTCATTGATATCGGAAAGGTTATTTATAACATCTGCCAAAAACATTACTCCTAACTGAATTTTATGAAATAAACAATATTAATTATATGTATTATAAAATGCGGTTATTCTGTTTTTTCTTTCCATAAGGGTGTCAAAACCCGAATTGTATTCATAAGGATATTTATAGTTAAATATGCGTTCAAGGTAATTTTCGCCATGCGCTTTAAGCTTTGTAACAGCACCTGCACCTACAGCAAGAACGGTATGAATTTCTTCCATCATATAAATATTATACCTGCACTCTTTACCGGGCAGACACCAACCGACATTTTCAAGGTTGCCCACACAACGGCTTTGTCTGTACATATAGTAAGGTACATAGCCCGCATTTAGCAAGGCTGAATTTGCATAATCAATCATCTGCGAAGCAAGTGTACCCTGTTCAAGCTCTGCATTATCGCGTGCAACAAGTGTACTTGAACGCTTTAAAGCAAGGGAATGAACGGTAATATTTTCAGCTTTCAAAGCTATTGCCGTATCAATTGATTTCATAAAGCCTTCAAGGCTGTCACCCGGCAAACCGGCAATAAGGTCCATATTAATACAGTCAAAACCGGTTTCTTTCGCTGAATTATAGGCTTCTACTGCCTGTGCAGCTGTATGCTTTCTGCCAATTGCTTCAAGCACTCCGTCATCAAAAGTCTGCGGATTTATGCTTATTCTGTCAACACCGCATTCTTTAAGTGTAAGCAGTTTTTCCGCGGTTGTTACATCTGCTCTGCCGGACTCAAAAGTAAATTCCGAACAAAAAGTCATATCAAAATTATCTTTGATAGTATTTATAAGGGTTTTTGATTCTTCGGCACTTAAAATACCGGGTGTACCTCCGCCGAAATAAACACTTTCAAGGCGCAAATCATTTTCTTTTGCATACATTGCAGTAATTTCAAGCTCTTTTTTCAATAAATCAAGGTATGGTTTATACAGCTTTTTAGCATTTGAGCCTGTAATCGAATGAGAAACAAAGGAACAATAACTGCAACGACTCGGACAAAAAGGAATAGAAATATACAGGCTGAATGAATTGGGTTTATTATCAGCTACAATGGGCTTCTGAACTTCAGCGACAAAACAGGCAAGCTGCGTTTTTTCGGGACTTACAAGCAGCTTATCCGTAAAATATTCCTTTGCTTTTTCTTCACCCAGTTCATCAATGAGTTTATTCATTAATTTTGAAGGACGCACACCCGTCAACATACCCCATGCGGGAGTATATCCTGTTATTTCACGCAGAACTTCAAACAAACATAATGCAAGAGTATATTCAGCATCAGTATCGGTATAAACATCAATATATTTTGTACTTTCGGAGGTTTTACCTTCAATTGATGCCGAAGCAAAAAGTTTTGTTTTACCGTCAACACTTTGCATTGCAGTAAAAACATTATCGCCCTGAATTTCACTATGTTCATACTGCAGTTTTATTTCGGAATTAGGGAAAAACATACGGCACAGATTCTCTGTTTCAAAATGGAATTTGTGTCCGATTATAAATACAGTCATCAGATTTTCCTCATATATCTGTTGCGTTTTCTTTCAAAACCAATGGTTGTAGAACGGTTGTGTCCGGGATAAACTGCATACCCATCATCGTAAAGCGATAATTTTTTAACAGATTCCATCATTTTTTCAAAACTTCCGCTAATGAAATCCGTTCTGCCGACAGTAAGGCAAAACAGTGTATCGCCGCTGAAAATAATTTTATTGAGTTCATCAACATAACAAACCGAGCCTTCGGAATGGCCGGGTGTATGCAGAACTTTTAACTGAACTTCACCGAACGATATAACATCGCCGTCATTCAATATAATGTCCGCTTTCATTTCGGGAAGAAAACCGGAATAATCATCGCCAATAAGATTATAAGCGCGGTCATTAAGGCAGATTTCATCATTTTTGTGTATACATAGCTTTGCATCGGGATAAAGTTCCTTTAAAGAAGCACTGCCGAAAATATGATCAAAATGACCGTGAGTCAAAAGGATATATTTTAAATCACAACCCATTAATGCATCATTGACTTCATCGGAAGGAACACCCGGGTCAATTACAACGGCCTGCTTAGAAACATCATCAGTCAATACATAGCAGTTGGCACCTATATCACCAAGCGGAAAACAGCTTATATTCATTTATCCTTCCTCCATATATCTGTATCAAGCATAATTGTTACTGGTCCGTCATTTACAAGCGAAACCTTCATATCCGCGGCAAATATACCGTTTTCAACCTTTCTTACACCGTTTTCAAGCAAAAGAGAAGAATACTTTTCATACAACTCTTTCGCAATATCGGGTGCGGCAGAATCGGTAAAAGACGGTCTGTTGCCTTTTTTACAGTCAGCACAAAGCGTAAACTGCGACACTACAAGAATTTCACCGTCAATATCGTTTATGGAAAGATTCATTTTTTCATTTTCATCTTCAAAAACGCGCAGTTTAGCGGTTTTAGCGGCAAGCACTTCCGCTTCTTTTACGGTATCGCCTTCAACAACACCGAGAAGAATCATATAACCCTTGCCGATTTCGCCGACAATTTTTCCGTCAACAGTAACACTTGCACTGCTGACTCTCTGAATTACAGCTTTCATTATTTCACCTGATTATTTTCTTTCGACTTTCAGTACGCCGTCAATTTTTTCAATTTTGGATATAACGCTCTTTAAATGCTCTATTCCGTCAACGAATATTGTACAGCTCATAATAAATGTACCGTCTTTAAGCGAACGAGAATTGATATTTGTAATTAGCACGCGGATACTGCTGAGCATAACGGAAATATCAGCAAGCAGACCGATTCTGTCAAAGCCTGTAATAAGCAGATTTGCGTTATATTCTTCCTTTACACCCTTATCCCAATAGGCATTTAGCCAGCGGTAAGGCTCTGCAGCTTCTTCAATAATTTCCGGTACATTAGTGCAGTTTCTTGAATGTATTGAAACACCGTGACCGCGGGTAATAAAGCCGATAATTTTATCACCAGGAAGCGGATTGCAGCAATGAGCAAACTTAACAAGGCAGTTGTCAATACCTTCAACAACAACACCTTCGCTGCTCTTAATGCGTTTTTTAGGTGCTTCAACGGGAGGTTTGATTTGCTTAGAAGATATAAGCTTTGAATAATCGTCCTTTATTCTCGGCATTATTTTATTAAGCGAAATACCGCCGTAACCTATAGCGGCATAAAAATCTTCTATGGTCTTGCAACGCTGCCTTTCGGCAAGCTTATTCATGAACGCATCATGCTCTTCATCAGGCAGTCTGATAAGGGCGCGTCTGAATTCGCGTTCAAGCTGCTCCCTGCCCTGTTCAATATTTTCTTCACGGCGTTCCTTTTTGAACCATGAACGGATTTTACTACGTGCTTCACTTGTTTTAACAATATTCAGCCAATCACGGCTGGGACCTTTGCCCTGCTGTGAAGAAGTGATAATATCAACAATTTCACCGGTCTGAACCTTATAATCAATGGGAACAATTCTGCCGTCAACCTTTGCGCCCGTCATTTTATTACCGACTGCAGAGTGAATTGCATAGGCAAAGTCAATAACAGTCGCACCCAAAGGCAGATTTATGACATCACCCTTTGGAGTGAAAACATAAACATCGTCAACAACAAGGTCGCTTTTGATGGTGCTTACAATTTCATCAACACTGCCTGCATCGTCCTGGCTTTCGAGCAGCTGACGAACCCATGCAAGGCGTTCGTCAAACGACTTTGTACCGCCGCCCATGTTGAGCTTATATTTCCAATGTGCCGCAATACCGTATTCTGCCGTGTGGTGCATTTCCCATGTTCTTATCTGCACCTCAAACGGAACACCCTCTTTGCTGATAACCGTAGTGTGCAAGGATTGGTACATATTGGGCTTGGGTGTGGAAATGTAATCCTTGAATCTGCCAGGCAGAGGTCTGAACATATCATGAATAATGCCAAGGCAGTTGTAGCAGTCAATAACAGAATCAACAATAATTCTTACTGCGTAAATATCGTAAATCTCGTCAAAATTTTTGTTCTGCATATACATCTTTCTGTATATGCCGTGTACGCTTTTGATTCTGCCGTCAATTTTTGCATTTATACCGGATTTGGCAACATTTTCAATAATCCTTTCACGGATATCGGAAAGGAATTCGTTGCGCTGGGTGAGCTGATTTGCAAGGTTTTCTTCAATTTCTTTATAACCGACTGAGTCGAGATAGCTTATAGCCAAATCTTCAAGCTCAATTTTTACGGGACGAATACCTAAACGGTGAGCAATGGGCGCATAAATTTCAAGCGTTTCCCTTGCTATATCACGCCTTTTCTGCTCCTTCATGAAATTAAGAGTGCGCATATTATGAAGTCTGTCAGCAAGCTTAATGATGATAACGCGGATATCGTGGGACATGGCAATAAGCATTTTTCTAATGTTTTCAGCCTGCTGTTCCTCTTTATTGACATTGGAAAGTGAAACCTTACCAAGCTTTGTAACACCCTCAACGAGAGCAGCGATATCCTTGCCGAACATTTTCTCAATATCTTCACTTGAAATTTCGGTATCTTCAACAACATCGTGAAGCATTGCCGCGGTAAGCGATTCGGCATCCATACCCATCTGGGCAAGAATTTTTGCAACGGAAATGGGATGAATTATATAAGGCTGACCCGATTTACGTAACTGACCTTCGTGGGCAGCTTCAGCAAGCTTATATGCTTTATCAATCATTTCAAGATTTTCAGGGCTGTAGCTGTCTTTTATCAGCATTTTTAAATCATCATACATTTCTCTGACTTCATCAAAATTTCTGTTTTCATTCATTATATACACACCTCCTGATTCAACTTTTCAAATAGGTCAATATCTTTGAAGAGGCAAGGTCCGCCTTAACCGGAATATCGGGTAAAGTAATAACTCCGTTTTCATCTTTTATCAGTACATCGAGTTCAAGCATTGCATCAAGAGAAACAGCAACCTTGCAAAGATTAGTACCGTCATCACCAATACGGTAACAAAGCGTTTCGCTGTCATATTGCCACGAACCCTGCTTTTTTATAAATTTAAAAATATCAAGCATAAATTCGCGTTCAGGGAATGCACGCTTCTTTTCTTCTGATGTAAGCACTTCTCTGCGCATTACCTTTTCAAACAAAGCAAAACCGTCAAGAACCTTTTTATCGTCCATACCACTACCGCGTACAGCTTTTATATGCACACTCGGTCTTACTTCGCCAAGGTATTCATTAGCTTCAACAGTAACGGCAATGTCAATTGTATCGCCTTTTTTAAACGGAAAATCAATTGGTGAGACGCCAAAACGCATTGCGCTGATTTTTGTGTCACCCTTTGAAAGCATAAGCCTAATATGTCTGCCTTCGCTTACAGCCTGAACACCGTCAATATTCATAGAATACAAACCGAAAACAGGAACAGCATTGCCCGCACCGAAAGGTTCAAGAGTAGAAAGCGCATTAAGTAAATCGTTATTTATTGCTACAGGGTTAAGCTTGCAGTCAATATTAAGTACAGGATAAACGGGTTCAAGTTTTGAAGCAAAATTATTAATTTCCCGGCGGAAAGCATCAATGTTTTTGCTTTTAAGTCCTATACCTGCAGCCAGAGTATGACCACCGAAATGTTCAAGAACTGATGATGAGGCTTTAATCGCTTCGTAAAGAGAAAAGCCCTCGAAGCTTCTGCCCGACCCGCGTGCATCATCACCGTTACGAGCAATTACTATGGCAGGCTTACCGTAAGTTTCAACCAGTTTTGCAGCAACTATACCTACTACGCCGTTTTGCCAGCCTTCACCGTCAACAACAATAATTCTGTCATGAACAAGCATCGGGTTTTGTTTTATCTGTTCTTTGATTTCAGTAAAAATTTCCTGCTCGGTTTTATGGCGCAGAACATTGGCGTTATCAATATCAGCAGCTATATCATCGCTGATAACGCTGTCTTCACAAAGCAGAAGATTCAGCGCACGCGTAGGGCTGCCCATTCTGCCGGCGGCATTGATACGCGGAATAAGCGTAAATGCAAGTGAACCGGAAGTAACGCGTTTTTCACTCTGACCCGCTGCTTCACGCAAAGAAATAATACCCGGACGGTCAGAAGAATTAATCATTTCTACACCACGGCGGACGATAAGCCTGTTTTCATCAACAAGCGGCATAACATCGCCGATAGTACCGAGAGCTACAATATCACTGTATGCGTCAAGAATAAATTCGGTATCGCCCTGCTCAAGTGCACAAAGAAGTTTAAATACAACTCCAACACCTGCAAATGCTTTAAAACGGCAATTGCAATCGGCTCTGTACGGATCAACAACCGCATAACAGTCAGGCAGTGTATCGCCGACGATATGGTGGTCGGTAACAACAAGGCGGATACCCTTTTCTTTGGCATATTCAGCTTCTTCAATACTGCTGATACCGCAATCAACGGTAATAATAAGTTTTACGCCCTGTTCTGAAAAATAATCAATAGCTTCCTTTTTAAGTCCATAGCCTTCGCTTCTGTCGGGGATACGGCATATAACATCCGCGCCCTGTTCTTCAAGGTAAGAATAAAGCAAGGCAGATGCAGTAATACCGTCGGCATCGTAATCGCCGCAGATTGCAATACGGTCAAAATTCTCAAGTGCCTGATTTATGGCATAAACGGCTTTTTCCATATCAGGAATATCCCACGGAGAAAAAAAATCAAGCTCATCGTAGAAAAAGGCGCGTATCTTTTCATCGGTATCAATACCGCGCGATGAAGCAATAAGAGCGGCAATTGCAAAAAGATTGTGTCTTTCGGCAAGAGATATTGCCAAATCTTTATTAACTTTATTGACTTGCCAAATCTTTCTGCTCATTGTTTTACCGCCTTATAATTCTTATAATTTTTATATTATAGCATTATTTATTTCTTTATGCAACAAAAAAATTAAGCTTCGATTTAAAAATAAAACGAAGCTTAAATATATTGCACAGGACCGTAAAAAACGTACAATGAAAAAAACACCCTCCTATGGTAGAATTAAGATAACTATCATAGGAGGAATTTTTATGCCCGGAAAATACAGACACATCAAGCAATATGAAAAAGAAATAAAAGAATTAAGAG